>CAZDUD010000010.1:0-54454 GCA_964508485.1 uncultured Hyphomicrobium sp.
TGCCCTTCGCCAACGACAAGATGTTCCGCGAAGACAACATCAATGCCGACTTCCGCGGTGGTGGCGGCGAGTTCCGAATCTCTTCGGATGCGAACGAGGTCGTATTCGAGGACTATTCGAGCGTCGATACGGCGCCCGTGCGCGTCCGCTTCAATCTCAAGACAACGACCGCAAAAGCCGGCGCAACCAGCGATCCGGCGATGCTGGCCCCGGACCAAGACATGATGGTCATTCGCCGCTGGTACGACGCGGTGCGGCGGCCCCCGATTCTCAACAATATCCAGATCGACGGATCGGACTACAAGAAGGACGAGATCTATCGCTCGGTGGCGCTTCTGCAAGACCGGAAGCTTGCCGTGCTCGGAAGCAGCGAATACCTGCGTGTCCTGAGCTATGCCGACGCCAAGCCTCGCATCGTCTGCAAGGTCGCGCTCGCGGAGGACGCTTACCGCGTCAACATTACGCCGGATGCCAAGATCATTGTCAGCGGCCACAGCGACGGTGCGTTGAGGTGGCACCGCGTTCATTGGCTTGGCGACACGTGCGTCCTCCAACTTCTTATCACCGTCCATCTGCAGCAGACCTCGCCCGGGCGATGGGAGCATTTCGCCTATCTTCCGACGGGCCAGTACTCCTTCGATCCGAACCTGGCCGAGCTCTTCGAATGGCAATTCACAGAGGGCGAAGGTCAACACGCGCGCGTCAGAACGACGCCGTACACGAACATTCCCGAATGGTACGACCGGGAGGCAGTCGCAAACGCGCTTTCCGCGCCAAGTACGCTGGCGAGCCCCATCGAACTCGCCGATCCGATGCGCGCGAATGTGAAGCGGATTGTCGAGCGGGCACCGCCTCCGCGCATCCTGGATGTTCTCGACGAGCCCCCGTTGGATGGTGTGCAAGGCGATCGAATATCTCTCAGGCTCGGAATTCAAGACGCGAACGACCAGACCTGGCCCAAGCGGTTGTCGGCCACGGGAAACGCTATTCCGATCAAGCTCGTGCGGTCCGATGGCGCGGTTCAAACCGAAATCGAGCTCAACAAGGGAGACGAAGCTGAGGTTCAAATCGAGCTTCCGCTGGCGATGCGCCTGCTCGAGCAGGAGATCATGCTCTGCTTCCAACTCGATGGTGCGCACCAAACCTGCCGATCGTTTGCCTGGGGCGGTCCTGTCGTCACGCAAGTTCCACGGCGTCTCTTTGCCGTCATTGTCGGTATCGCGGACTACGACATCACCACCTACAAGATTCCATTCGCCGACAACGATGCGATCGATCTTGCGCAGTTGTTCGTCGGTGATTTTGCGTTGCGGTCGCAAGCTCCCAACCCGGACCTTCCGATCGACTATAACGCCTTGAGCGTCGACCTCGTCGTGTCACGACTTTCGGCGCCGCAATCGGATCTCGATGACCTCAGGACGCATGGGGTCGGCGTCGCAAACGAACCGGACCGGGAGGCGGTGATCGAAGCGCTCGAGCGGATTGCCGAGCGCGCCAAGCAGGAGGATCTGAGCAACGATCTGTTCCTGTTCTTCTTCTCCGGGCATGGCTTCGTCTACAAGGGGACCGATGGCGCGCCGCATACGGCGTTTGCGATGCCGGGCATCGGTCCGGACATCAACGAGCACGACATGAAAACGCACGTGCTCCATAGCGATGAGCTCTTGCGGCTCTTCAAGCAGATCCCAGGTCAGAAGCTGATTGTGATCGACGCGTGCCGCAACCTGCATTTCTCTGACAGCGCAGGCCCCTACGACCCGGCGAAGGCAAGGCTCGAATTCACCGACGATCTTCTCTCGGCGCATTTTCTGTTCAGCAGCAGGGTCGGGCAAACGTCAGGCTGGAGTCCCGATATTGCGTTCAACACGACGCGCCCGAGCGGCACGCGTGGCAACAGCTATTTTACGTATGCCCTTTTGAAGACCCTGACCGATCCGGCGGCGCTTCACGCCAAGATCACCGAGCCGCAGCTCGTCAAGGTGAACGTCCGCAAGCTGGCCGACCAGATTCCGCTTTTCTTTGAAGACCAGAAGTGGCCGACGAAGCAGCGGCCGGACCATGCGCTTTCCCGCTACACTTATCTTTCGGAAGTCGTTCGAAGCTACCGGGCCGAGCCGTCGCCTCCGCCGTCTCCGGTACATTGAGATGGAGACTCCCATGGCACTGCAACCAGAGCCGATCGATGTGCTGACCGCCGGGTCTCGTGTCAATTTCCCCGTCGCGAAACCGCTCTCCAAGGCGTCGCTCATCGCGTCTGCACTTCTGCTCTGCGTGTCGTCTCACGTCGCCAGTGTCGTGCGCGCGGACGACACGTGTCTCGATCCATCCTGCCGCGAGACAGTCGGGCCAGACTCAAGCGAGCCCGAAGATCCGAGGCTGCTGGAGAGTGCTCCGGAATCTGCACCAAGCGGCGGTGAAACAATCCTGGAGAAGCCAAGCGACGACAAACCGCCATCCAACGGTACCGACGATAACCGGACGCCGCCGACGGTCGGAGGTCGTGCGGGGTGAGACCTGGTCGCTACGATGAAGTCACTTTCGCCAAAGGAGCCTGACAGATATGGTCCTCGTATCCGAACTGAGAAAGCTCACTCTTGCAGCGACGTTTGTCGTGCTTGGCCTCCTGCTCACGGTGCAAGGGTCGTATCTTGTGAGCGCTGCGCTGGCAGACGAGGGAGACACCACTGGCGGCGAGTCCGGCGGGAATCCGCCGGAAACGAACACCAGCACACCGGACGACGGCCCCGAAGGGGAGCCTATCGTTCCCCCCGCGCCGTCGGATGGGCAGGACACCCAACAAACAACCGGGGGCAAGCCCGGTTGAGACACGTGAGGCCGATGATGAAGCCAGTTCCGGATTTGCAGCATGCGTCCTTGCCAAAGCGCGCTCTCGGTTTGGTCGGCGCTGTCATCGGCGGTGCATTCCTTTTGCCGTTTGTCGGACCGGCCAACGCGGATGTTGCGTGCCAACCTTGGGACTGTCCCCATACCATTGGCCCGGAGGCGGGCTACAAGAAAGATCCTCCGCATCAAGGCATCGATCGCGATTACCGCGAAGACAAGTCTTGGGCCGACACTCCGGACAAGTCGCACGACCGGCCAGCCAAGGACGGCCTAGACGACAAGAAAGATCGAAACAACTCGCGCAGTCGTGACTGATGCTTCCGAACTTGTGTAGATACTCATGTCCATCTTTCTGAGTTTTGTACCAATCATTGCCGTCATTCTCGTGTTCCCGATCCTGCTCTGGAACGCCGATCGCGCTTTGACGCAACAGACGCGCCATACACTTCAAGCCGCGCTGTCGGGAGGAACCGGCCCTGAGCGCGTCCGCTGGACGGAGGCGTTCCTGGCCTATTTCAATACCTGGTTCGGGGCCGATGTTCCTGCGTGGAAAAGGCTCGCACGCTCGTGCGCGCTGTCGACGGTCTTCTTTTTCATCGCTGTTGTTGGCATTGCGCTCAACAGCATGTTCGATATCGGGCTCGACGATTACGCGTACATCGCCTTCTTCTGGTTGGCGTTCGGCATTGCCGCGACTTGGCCTCGCGACTATTTCCTGTTCGCTCAGGTCCGCTACGCGGCGACGCTCCTCGACTCACTCTCCGCGCTATCGCTCGACGTTGCATCCCGGCCTGTGCGCTGGGCGGTGACGCTGCTTGTGAAGTGGATCACCCCGGTTCTTGTCGTGGTCCTTGCCGCTGCGGTCATTGTGGCCTTTTCATGGGCGCTTCGGCTCCTGATCGACTACGTGTACGGGGTCAGTGGGTTGCAGGAGCGCGTTGTGGCCGGTGCGGACCAGCTTGCATCCATGCTTCCCCCGAGCGAGGAGGCAAGCGGACGCTGGCTGCAGCTCGCGAAGCTGGCGATCTACATGCTGCCGATATTTGCGTTGGGCTTCATCGTCGCCTTCGCATGGGTCTGGGTTTTTACGACGGCTCTTGCGCGTCTCGTTCGCTGGGCGATCCCACGCAAACCCCGGCCGGCAGACGCGCCTGTCCCGCGTCCCTTTCGGCAGCTCGGACTTCTTGCATTGCCGGTAGTTGCTGTGACGTCTCCGCTCATCGTCGCGATTGTTGCTGTCGTCGGATACGCCATCCTGGCGGTTCTGGCTGTCGCCGGGATAGAATTCTTCTGATGACGTTCTCCATCCTCAGTCGGATTTCGTGAGTAGAAGATTGCCGTAGCGCTTGTAATGTCCCCGCAGTGTCAATGTGGTGGACTGGATTTGATCGGGGGTCACTCCGGAGGGCAGCGGGAAACCAAAGTCAATCGCTTCGCCGCTGAACAGCACGACGTTCCGCCCGTCGCGGTAAGCCAGATGCCCCACGTCGGATGCGAGATCGATACGCCAGCCGTTCTTGAGCGTCGCCGTGAGCGTGGCCTGATCGATCAGCGAGACTTCCAGCTCGCGCTCGGCAAGCCGAAAGCGCAGTTGCGGCCCTTCGAAGGGGATGACCTGATCCCGTGCCGTATAATCCCGGTCCGACGATACGAGCACTTTTCCGAACGCCTTATAGGTCCTGGTATCCTCGTCATAGATTTCCAGGATTGGACATTGACCGCCTTCGGCATGCGCGGTGAAGCCGACGGTTTGAGGCGCGGCGCCGTCCCGCACTCTGAGTTTGCCCGTTGCAGTCTCAAGATATGCGATGCGGAGCGCGGGGCCGTCGACGTAAGGATCGAAGCTCGGACGTTGAGGGGCGGCGAAGCTGTCCGTTCTCTTGCCGACGACCGGTGCCTGACTCAAAAGATCCAACCAATCGCTGGTGTTGTGAAGCTCCAAATTCTTTTCGGTGGGGAGCGCGCGGATCTGCTCGTAGATGTGCGCTGCGGCGGCCTCGTCGCTGAAGGCCTTCGTTGTGGCGTGGTCGTATTCGAGCAAAATGCGCTTCGGGACGATGATCTTCCCGCCTGGAGCAAGATGCCAGGACTGATCGCCTGTTTTTGCCTGCATGACGAGCCGGGACGGCTCGGAGTCGGTTGCTTTGCGCAGGTTCTGATCGCGGGATTTGTTGAAGCCGATCTGAAGGATGTCGACGCCCTTCTCCGATATGTTCTCGACCACGTCGACCTCGAGATAGACGCGCCGGGGCGGAAAAAGAAACTCCCAATTGATGCTGTACTTGCTTTGGTAGAAGGAGCCGTACACGAAAAGGAAATCGTTGGGGAACTCGCCGACGGTAAACTCCCGTATGGCGTCGAGATACAGCGGCCAGCGCGCGCCCGCGCTCTGCTCGACGTTTCCGGATCGATCGAATACCGACAATGTGTAAGCTTGCTGCGCGCTTCGGCCCGTAGCGAAAAAGTTCTCCTTATAGCGATCGAAATCCGCCTTTGTGAGGTAGCGCCACAGGCGTGTCTTCTCGATCGCCAGTCGTTTCGCGAACCAGAGCGTGTCCGATTGTCCGGGCGGGCTGCGCGGCCGGGCGCCGAACGCCAGCGGTGTGTCGCCGTAGTAGAAGCTCCATCCGGCGGGCCACCCGTTGGTGGACGCAACCTGCTCGAACTCCTGCGGCAGCGCGATCTCGTAGCGGATGTTCTCGATCCCACCGTTGATTGCGCCATCGCTCATCAGAAGGCGAAAAGGCTTGGCTTCCGGATCGGTATCGAATCGGCGGTCATATCCGCCGCGCTCGTTCAAGACGAGCAGCGTGGTGCCGGGGTTTCCGAGCTCGGCATCCGTTTGCGCAAAACGTGTGTTCAGGGATCGAACCTGATCGAAAACTTCGTTCGCGACGACGTCGGCGGCGGTTCCAATGGACTCCCGGATGAACTTCAGGGGCCAATCGTGGATCAATGCGCTGATTGCCAGCTCGTTGAGCTTGAGAGTCCGGATTTGCAGGCGCGCAGATTCGCCACTTCTGCCCGGGATCGTACAAATGAGGACCTGAACTGGCTGCGGTTTGGCCGCTTCCTCATCGTCCATGCCGTCGCTGGTCTCCTCGCTCTTGGCGAGGACAACCTTTTCGCGCCGGCACCCTAGACTCTGAGGCTTTTCCTGCGCCAGCGCTGAGCTCGTCACCACGGTGCAAAGGGCGAGGAGCGCGGCCGAAAGCGCTGTCGCCGTGCCGCGTACAAGGCGGGAGGAGGTGCGGAACCAATCTCCAATTGCACCAACGCTCAGCACGGTTCCCCCTTGATCTGTTGGCGCATGCTAACGGTTCACCGGCGGCGCAAGCTCGGGCCGGTATTCGAAGTGCATGGTATCGTAATGGTACCATTTTCCGCCCCAGATGAATCCGTGCTTCTCGAACACATCAACGATCGGTTGCGGCAAGGCGTTCTGGTAGCGGTAGGTTCCGTTGCTGTCGGGGCGCGTCCACCGCCAGTAGTGAGCAAAGCTCGTATTGAGGTCTATGGCGATGCCAAACGCGTGCCCGCTGACACGCTCTGTCCCTGCGATCCCTCGACAGAGAAATGTCTGCGCAACCGGTGTGAGATAGTCCATGTAGACGTCGGGGAGGCGGTCGAGCTCCTCGGAGACCTTGCGCAGTTGTTCGGCTGCGCCGTTCGCGGGGTTGAATTTGATGGGCTTCCCCGCGTTTTTTGGTAACCAGACGACATCGACCAGAGCCGCGGAGAAGCCGGGTTGGCTGCAGTCGCCGTAGATCGCTCGAAAGAATTTCGGATCTCGGATGCGGCCGGGATCGAAGTCGGTTGCCGGTGGCGCGGCGGCAGGTCCAAGCGGATAAGCCAGAGACAGCATGTCCTCGATGTCAGGGCTGCGGAGACGCGCGGCGAGGTCCTCCTTAATCACCCCGTCGTCGACGCCCACGCGGCTGCCATCGGCCCAAATGAGGTGGCCTCCCTCTATGCTTCGGATATGATCGGGATAGCCGGCCTTCAAGGCGGCGATCTGAGCCTCGCTCAGTTTTGCGGGCTCTGCTGCTGCGGTACCGCTTGCGGTGAGACCCAGAAGCATTCCGACGATGAGGCGAACGAAATCCGGGGGGTCCGCGTGGAACGCCAGAGGTGCCGGTTCCGTTGGAGGCTTGCCTCTTCTTGCTTGCCGGACTCTGGAACGCGGGTCTCCCATGTCAGCCGCCGTAACCGTTCCCTTCACGATGGACACTCGATGCCGTGCTCAGTCTATGCCGTGTTCGCAGCGACGCCAACGCGTACACTTCTTATCCCCCGGCAAACGTCGAAACGCTGTTGACCATCCAGATCACTTTCTGCCGCGTCAGAAGCGTGTAGATGCCGCCACCGCCGCACGCGTTCCTTGGCGGAATTCCGCGTGAGACAACGCCGGCCAGCAGGTAGCTCTTCGTGCTGGCGTCGTAGACGAACGCGGGACCGCCGCTGTCGCCGTAGCAGCTGTCGCGGCCGAACTGCTGATCGCGCGCGACGAACTCTCTGCCTCCGGCGCATCCATACTTGAGCGTATCGTCGGCGGCGCCGCATAGCGGGGAGATCATCCCAATCGCGGCCCACAGCTTGTTTCCCCTGTCTCCCGTTTCGGTCTTGCCGTAGCCCACGACATAGACAGGCTCGCCGATACGCATTCGTGCGAGGTCGCTTACCGAGGCTGGCACGGCGTTACCGGGAGGGGAGCCCTCAAAAAAGATGAGTGCCAAGTCGCTGCCGGGTTCGGGTGCGCAGGTTCTCACCGTAAAGCTGACCGCGCGGGTGATATTGAATGCCTGGCCCGTCAGCGCGCTCGCGCCAAACCGAACCACCCCACCGGACTCGTTGAGCTTAAGTTGGCAGACGCAATGGGCGGCCGTCAGCAGTGCCCGCCGTCCGACGCGCACACCGCTACAGATGCCGCCGTTCGTTCCGACAATGGCAACCGCTTCCGGAAAGCGATCGCCCTTGACGGGGTCCACAGCGCGTGTGCCGCCGAACATCTTGGGCCGGACGCGAAGGGCTTTGATTTCGGCCATGAGCGCATCCTGTGCACGCTCGTCATGATCGAACTGCGTGACACCGCCTTCCGGAATCGCAAGGGGGTCGATGGCCTCCTCCTCTTCCGGCGGCTCTTTCCCGGGCGACCGCTTCTTCTTCTTTTTTACGACCAGGCTTTGGCTCTCGGCCGATAGACTGGCGAGTGCATTCCGCAATGCGGCCCAGTACGCCGGCGTGTTGTCTCCGTACCTGTCGGCTGCTTCGATCTCGAGCCTTTCCATGGTCCGGTACTGAGCTTCGCCAAGCTCGCGCACCTCCTCGTTGGTGAGCTCAACGTCATCCGCCTCGGTCTGGGCCAACCCTTCCGTGGCACTGACCGCGAAAGCGGCGACACACGCCAACCATATCGCCGCCAGTGCGTGCAGAACGCGTCGCGCTTGCTCGCCTCGACGTGCCATGGAGGACCCCCTCACTCGCAATGTGCGATACGGCAATTGTCGCGCGTGTTGCCTTCGGCAACGCATTGGTCGACCTTGGCCTCGCATCCCGCGACGGTAGGGTTCTCCGGTCCGGGCGGCGTACCCCCATCCGTCACGGGCTCGCTCGATGCTTGTTTCTCGGCGTTGGCGTTTGGCGCCCCGCGCTCTGGTAATGACTGTGGTCCTCCTGCTCCCGGGAGTCCTCTGGCACCCCGTAACGCGGCGCGGCTCTTTGCCAGCGCTTCCTCTTGCTTCAGCAGCTGATCTTGGGCAGCGATCAGGCCTTGGCGCTTGTTGGTGACGTCGATCTTGGCTTGGACGATGTTCGACGGGAGCTTGGCAATGCTGCTAGCGATCGAGAGCGGAATCTCGGAGATGCTCGCGAGCTCGCTGCCCTTGTCGATCCTGATATCCTGCAGAACGCCGCTGGCGAACGACAGCGTTGTCGACCGATTTGCGAAATAGGTACGGTCTACGCCCACCGACAGAATGGGCGATATGTTCTCGAGATAGACCGTCTCGCTTTGCCATAGCCGCCAATCGCCGGGCAGCCCGAGATCCGTACGTCTGTTGCGGAACAGATAAAGCGAATAGGGGAGCCGGGGGCGGTAGAGAACGCCGCGTGTATAGTTCACGAACTTCCCGCCGCCGGTGTAATTCGCCGATGCGACAAGCGCCGCCTCGCGCCGCGCGTAGCGGAAGGGATTGTTGCAATAGGACTCGACGTCGATGGGGGGGCCTTTTGCCGGGTTTTCGAGGATCAGGCAGAAACCCGTATCCTTCAAGCCGTCGTTTACGAGGGCGGTCTGTGCCTCGTCGAACGGATCGTACTCGCCCGTAAATGCGCGCACGGCTTCGGGCGTGAGATCTCCACGGAGGCCTGCTTGAGCCTCGAGCGCCTTGAACACCGTCTGAATGATGTTGTTGGCAATCGCCAGCGACTGATCATCGGCGCGCGACGTGATCTTCTCGAGCAAGAACTCATTGTTCTTAGCAACCACGAAGGTGTCGTGCGATGTCGGAGACGCGAGGAAATCGAGGCAATAGCCTTGGGTCCGATCGGCCTTCGGGACGACGTTTATGCCTTCGAAGATCGGGCCCGATTTGTCGGCCTTGTTGTGGGCGACCTTCACTTGCAGGTACGATTTGGAAAGGTAGTAGCCTCCGACCGTGCTCCTGCACGGTTCGCCGTCGGCCTCGAGAAGCTGGGTCGAGCTCGCCATTGAGCATCCCGACAGGGCGAGCGCCGCGAGCATCAGGAGTCCAACGCCTGCGGCGGACTTCAATGAACTCTTTGATTTTTGCATGGCCCGGGAAGGGGCGAAATTCGAGCGATCGTGCAACAACTTTGTCATCACACGCCTCACTCGCTTGCCGCGGACGTCAGAAAGCCGGTTGCAGGCGGAGACGTTGCGCTTAATCCGCTAATCGTTTCCGGTATTTCTGCGTCGGGACAGATCGTTGCCCAATCATCGGGCCAGCCTGTGTCGGTCTTCTTTGCTATGCCTTGATAGACTGTGGGTTCGGTAAAGGCGGCTTGAGCCGGTTGCCCGTTAGGCGCAGAGGCGCCTGCAGCTTCTATGTCTTTCAGCACCTGAAGGTGCTGCATTTGCGCCTGTATCAGCCTGTCTTCGGCTGCGGCGAGCTCCCGGAAATTGTTGCTGTTGTCGATCCTCAATTGGATGATGTTGGTCGGCAACGCCGCCAGGTTGTTGGCGATCGCAAGCGGAATCGTCGAGAACTCCAGCAGCTCGCTCGACTTATAGATGCAGATGTTCTTGAGGACGCCCTCTTCGAACAGGAGCGCGCCGCGCCGGTTGGCAAAGAACGTGCGGTCTATTCCCACCGAGACGATCGGTGAATCGTTCTCAAGCTTCACGACTTGGGTATGCCGCAGCTTCCAGCGCTTGCCGCCACTGCCGTCCTTGACGAAGAGATAGTAGTTGTAGGGTAGCAGGGGCCGATAGAGGATGCCGCGGCCGCCCGTTTCGGCAATGGCTGGTGGTGGCGCCTCGTCGGCTATCTTATGCACGCCGTTGCGTCCGAGCCGGCCGTGACCGCCGGGATTGCTGCAATAGGCGTCGATCGTTTCCTGATCCGGATCGAACGTCCGGTTCTCGAGCACAAGACAGAACCCAAGGTCCGTGAGGGACTCGTTTATGAATGCGGAGTCGGTCTGATCGAACGGATCGTATTCTGCGCGGAACGCGGTCTCCTTGACCTCTTTAATGCCGGTGAGGCCGCGGAAATCCTGTCCCGCACCGGCTGAAATACCTATGAAAATCGCATTTATGAAATTCTTGAGGATATATGCCGACTGATCGATCGCCTGGGTCGATATCAGCGTCAGGAGATAGTTCGAACTCTTTTTTATATAGACTTTCTCGTCGGCTGTCGGCGAGGCCAGATAGTCGAGACAAAAGCCGTGGCGGCGATCAGGCTTTCGCTTTTCCGTTATCTCCTTGATGCGGTTGAAGGCGCCGACGACCTCGTTTGAGGTCGTGTCGACGAGCTTGACGCGTTCGACCGAGACTTCGAGATGGGTTTTGGAAAGGTAGTACGCGCCGCTATCGCTTTCGCAACCGAGCAGGTTCATCCTGTTGATCGGAACCGACTCGGCCATGGCACAACTGCCAAGCGCCAACGCGGCGCAAAGAACAAGCGCATTACGCATTACTCACACCCCGATTGAAATCGTGTACCCGGCAACTTTGCGTGCACGGGAAATAGGCCCCCGCTTAGCATCCGCCGCAAACTAGAGAATTTTTGATCGAAACATATGGATCGGCTCACCGTGAGCCGTTGTGCCCACCCCGCAAAACAATGTTCCTCCTTCAAATGTAGTGTAGGGTAAACAGTGGATAACCTGTGAGCAAAGAACGAGGGGAATGTCCGTCTGCTAAGATTTTCCAACTTCAAAGTGGCGTGCGCGCAACTGTCGAGCGGGCTCGCTTCGTGACATTTCATTCACGCAAAGAAATACAAGCCCCGTACTTGATTTCGCTTTTTGCTCCAGGCGGCAGGGTGGGCGCTGCAGCTCTTCTCATCCATACGAATGACACCACAACATCCGCCCCGCGGTGCCATGCAGCGAAGCGCTTGTTTGCAGGAGAGATTGATGTCGTTCCTTTCACGACTGGCGGTGATGGTCCTCGTTGCCACGCTGTGCGCACCCGGCCTCGCTACCGCCAAACCGCGCTCCGAAGACAAAGCGCAGGAAAAATCCGTTTCCCAAGAGGTTATCTCTGAGCTCGCGGAACGTCTCGGCGTTCCACGCGAGAAGCTCGGCAAGAAAGTCGATCTGGTCAAAGACCTCGGATTGGACCGGGGAACCGTATCTGCAGTGGTAGAGGAGGTGCTCGACACGAACGGCGTTGCGAGCCCGAACAAGGAGTTGACCCTCGTCGGTGACATCATCGAGGTCGTCGAAGGATCGTCAAAGGGGGGGAAAAAAAAGAAGAAGAGTGCCGGCAGGTCGTTGGGTACGGATGGCTCCTACGTGCAATCCGTCTTCTATGTCACGGATCGCAAACAGACCGGCAGCGAAGAGCCCGATGAAATGTTCGGAGGCGCCCGTTCGGGGGGCGGCGCGCTGAGCTACGGCCTAGCCGAGGTGAACATTCCCCGCTCGCACAAGACGGGTCAGATCGAGACACCGTGGCTGAAGGTCCTGCAGGATCCGCGCAAGCACATATTTGTATTGAAACTCAATGCCATGTCCGAGGCGACGTTCTTCTCCGACGTGGCGAAGCCCAATGGCAGCGACGACGTCCTTGTTTACGTGCACGGCTTCAACGTGAGCTTCGACGACGCGCTCAAGCGAGCGGCGCAGATTTCAGTCGATCTCGAGTTCAAGGGCGCGCCGATCGTCTTCTCGTGGCCTTCGGATGCCTCATTGTCCGCTTACAATTCGGATTGGGAGGACGTGAACTGGAGCACGAAGCATGTCGAGGCGTTTCTCGATGCGCTCACGACGAAAGTCCAGGGAAAGAAGGTCCATCTCATCGCTCACAGCATGGGATCGAAAGGCCTCCTAAACGCGCTTCGGCTTCTCTCCTACCGCGGTAAGGCTGCCTTGTTCGGAACGGCCATTCTCTGCGCACCGGATTTCGACGCCGGCCTGTTCCAGGATCAGATTGCCGACGAAGTCCGGTCGCTGGCGTCCCAGTGGGTGGTCTACGCGTCGAGGCGGGACGTCGCGCTCTCGGCATCTTCCGGAATCAATACGCCCAGGCTCGGGACACCTTTCACGCTCGCGAAGGGCTACGAGATCATCGATGCGTCGGAGATCGAGGTCACGCCGTGGAACGTGCCCGAGAACCACTCCTACTACGCGACGAAGAAGGTCGTGCTCGACGACATGATCAGCGCCATAGCCGGGAAGCCTGCGGGCATGCGGGCACTGACGGGCCGGTTGATCGGCGCAGATACGGTCTGGGCTTTCTCGTCGCGATGATGCGGCGTGTGGTGTCGTTGGTTGCAGGAGCGTAGCGTTCGAGGGAATGCAATCCGGGAAATCCGTCGACCTTCCCCCGCATCTCGATGGGGCGAGACTGACGCTTGATGAAGCGAACCGGTGCGAGCACGACGGCAAGTGAGATCACGTTGACGGCGCCAAGAGCCGCCGCCGGCACATCGTGCAGAGGCTCGGTGAAGAACATGAGCATCACGGTAATCGCGGCAACAAGAATGCTTAAGTTTAATCAGGGGGCTTTGTTGACCGCCCTATTGCGGAGCGTAATGTCCGGCCTAGCTGACGAAACGGGTGCTCGGTATGCGCCGGCCAATCCTCGGTTGCCTCGCTGTTTGCTTGACGTTGTGGGCGCATGCCGGTCATGCCCAGATCAACAACAATGCCACAATCGCCAATGTGGACGACTTCGGCCCCCTGAAACGCATGCGCGATCATTTTGCGCAATCCACCGAGATCGAATTTAGAACGTCGTTTAGGGAGACCAGCGATATTCCAGGCTTGGGACGTCGAGGGTCCGCAAAATTTTACATACGCCGCCCTAACAGTTTTCGTGTCGAACTATCGACGAGCGGAACCGACTACGTTTTCATTTCAGACGGCAAGACGTTCACGGTGATGCGCCCAAAATCCCGCGAATATGCTCGCATGCCTGCGAGCCAGTCCATCCCAGGAACCATGTATCTGGGCGTCGGGCTCCTCGGCGCTCAGGCCAAGCTCATCGATTTTCTTTTGGCAGTGGACCACGGCGAACAGGTCACGGTTGAGACCCTTGGCGGGGAGACGATAGAAGGCAGATCCTGTGATCGATTGAGTGTTCGCCGGTTCGACGATCGTTGGGATGTCTGGATCGAGCGCGACGGTCCTCCGGTGCCGCGTAAGCTCGTGAGTAGAGCGTTGGCATCGAACGATCGGTCCGTGCAAACCAACGAGTTCGAATGGACCACAGTGCCGAGCTTTACGTCGGATTTGTTTTCTTTTGCGCCACAAAAGGATGCTCGCGAAGTCAGTCCGTCGGACATCGAGTAATCTTAACGGCAGACTGCGAAGCGCCAAAATCGATTAAGCGGAGTGGTCTTGTAATCGAAGGTGGCTGGTGTAAATGCTTGGTTGGCGTAAGCAACCCAAATTGGTTGTTAGATCCATTGGGTGGAACTATGGCACGTCGACTTTTGTTTTGAATCAAAAGTTAGTGCCGAGCTGGGTGATAGGGGTTTTCGTGAGGAAGTTTGTCGCGACCCAACGACGAAATGCAAATGGGGCTTTGATCGGGCCCTAGTTGAATGAACGATCCCTGTTCTCGGAAGATCGACCGAGCCGGCTTGGCTTGGTGGCGCTGTGAGTTGTTGACGGCGACCTTATGGTGCTCGGAAGCGAGTCCGCGGCACCTCAAATGGTGTGAGGCAGCACATGAGTACGCATGCCGCTTCCAACACAACGAAATTTACGGAGTTTTCTTGGCCTCTGGCGTTCGCACAAGAAGCGTGGGCGTACTGGTTTGACGCCTGGCAACGAGGCGTCCTTACCCTCGACGTGATGCGGGAGCGAAGCGCGCGCTACGAAGCGCACGCGGCAAAGGCCGCACCCCACGTCCTCAAGTTTGATTGCGAGCTTATGGTGGACGGTCGTTCGTTGCCGCGGCCGGTGAACTACTTGCTGGCGCGCATCAAGCCGCCGAAGAATGTCACGATTGACGCCAGCAAGCGCCCCTTCGTGGTCGTGGATCCTCGTGCCGGCCATGGACCGGGCATCGGCGGCTTCAAGCCCGAGAGCGAGATCGGCGTCGCATTGAAGGCCGGACATCCATGCTACCTCATCGGCTTCCTTCCCGATCCCGTACCCGGTCAAACGATCGAGGACGTTGCGACGGCCGAAGCGACGTTTCTGGAGCATGTCATTGCGGCCCACCCCCAAGCCGAGGGGAAACCTGCCGTCGTCGGAAACTGTCAAGCAGGCTGGGCAGTCATGATGCTGGCCGGTCTGAGGCCTGATCTCTTCGGACCTATCATCGTTGCGGGCTCTCCGCTTTCCTACTGGGCGGGTACGCGGGGACAGGACCCGATGCGGTTCACGGGCGGACTGCTTGGCGGGAGCTGGCTGACGGCCCTTACCGGAGATCTCGGAGCCGGCAAGTTCGACGGCGCCTGGCTCGTCTCGAACTTCGAAAATCTCAATCCGGCTAATACGTTGTGGTCTAAGCAATACAACCTTTACGCCAACGTCGACAAGGAAACGCGGCGCTTTTTGGAATTCGAGCAGTGGTGGGGCGGACATGTGCTGCTCAACGCGGCCGAGATGCAGTTCATCGCCGACGAGCTGTTCATCGGCAACAAGCTGTCCAGAGGGAAGCTCGCTACAAGAAACGGCACACAGATCGACCTCAGGAACATCACGTCGCCCATCCTGGTGTTCTGCTCGAAGGCCGACAACATCACGCCGCCGCCGCAGGCGCTCGACTGGATCCTCGATCTCTACAATTCGGTCGATGATATTCGCGCCCACGGGCAAACCATTGTCTACGCGGTCCACGAGAGCATTGGACACCTCGGCATTTTCGTTTCGGGATCGGTCGCTCGAAAAGAACACGACGAGTTCGCGAGCAACATAGATCTCATCGATGTGCTGCCCCCGGGCCTCTACGAGGCTGTCTTCACCGCGAAGGATGCTGTGGAATCGGAGAATGATTTTGTCGAAGGGGACTACCTCGTGCGCTTCGAGTCGAGGTCGCTCGACGACATTCGCGCGCTCGGCGGCAACGATATCCGCGACGACCGTGAGTTCGAGGCCGTCGCCCGGATATCCGAGATCAACCTCGGACTTTACCGGACGTTCGTGCAGCCGTGGCTCAAGCTTTATGCCACCGAGGAGATGGCGAACATACTGCGCAGGTGGCACCCGCTACGCCTACAGTACGAGATGCTCTCGAAAGACAATCCGTACATGGAAATGCTGGAACGGATGGCCAAGGGCGTGCGGAAGGCAAGGCAACCCGTCGCGCAGAGCAACGCATTCTGGCAGGCGCAATGTCAGATTTCGGACTTCATCGAGACGTCGCTGGATTCCTATCGCACGGCGCGGGATGCATTGCTCGAGTCTACGTTCCACGCCGCGTACGGGTCGCCTGTTCTGCAGGCGCTCGTCGGATTGAAGGCCGACAATGACGAGGGCCATCGCCCGCAGCCCATGACGGCCGCCCATGCTGCCCTGCTGCGTCAGCACATTGGGGAGATCAAAAGCAAGGTTTCCGAAGGCGGGCCGCGCGAGGCGGCGTTGCGCGCACTCATCTACGTGCGGATTCCAGAGGGCGTCATAGACGAACGCGGCTTCAATCTCCTACGAGCGATGCGCAAGGAGGCGGGCAAGGGCTATACGCTTGGAGAGTTCAAGCGCGTCCTTCGCGAACAGTTCCTGCTCTTGCTGCTCGATGAACAGCAGGCCGTCGCCGTAATACCCGACATGCTCGCCAAGAGCCCTGCGCTCGCCCGTCGCATGGCGGATGCCCTGCACCGTATGGTCGAGACGATCGGCCTGCACAGCGATGAGGCAAAGGCCCGAATGGCGGAAATCGAGCGCCTGTTCGAGCAGGCGGCAGACGAACCTGAGGACACGCAGGTCACCGGCAGTCCCAAACGCCCGCAAGCTCCGCCATTGCGGCCGACGCACGTGCACGCCGCGCGGGGAAACAAGCATCAATAGTTCAAGAAATCGGGAGAACAACAGATGGCCACGCTTCTACGCCCAACGGACCTCAATCAAATCTCGTCCGACGCCGAGGCGGCGAAGATGGACGACGAGAGGAAGCTCAAGAAGCAGAAGGAGCAAAAGCAGCTCGAACTGCGGGACGCCTTCATGGCACAGGACATTCATCCCGAGGTCTTCGAGCGGATCAACCAGGCGGTCATGATCGCCGCGCAGCGCGGTGCGCACCAGATCCAGGTCATGACATTCCCGAGCAGCTGGTGCAGCGACGGCGGCCGCAGGATCAACATCGCGGATCCGCAATGGCCGAGCACCCTGCAGGGATTTGCGAAAAGGGCCTTCGACTTCTTCGACAAGGAGCTGCGTCCACACGGCTATAAGCTGCACGCCGAGATCATCAGCTTCCCCGGAGGCATGCCGGGCGACGTTGGTCTCTACCTGAAGTGGTAGCCCCGCGCGGGCGTACGCAACCGTGGCTTTGGGAGGAGTATTCCCATGACCAGGAAGGCCACCGTTTCTCACATTCATCGTCACGAAAAGTATGAGCGGCTGATTGCGGCGGCGGCGGGTTTATCTCCCCTCTCCGCGGCTGTCGCCCATCCGTGCGACGAGACCTCCCTGCGCGGTGCCATGGAGGCTGCGGAGCAGCGACTGCTGACACCCATCCTGGTCGGGCCCGCCCAACGCATCGCTGCACTTGCCAATGAGCACGGGATCGATGTCCGGCAGGCCGAGATCATCGATGTGCCTCACAGCGTGGCCGCGGCCGAAAAAGCCGTTGAGCTGGTGCGCGAAGGAAAAGCAGAGCTGCTCATGAAAGGCAGCCTGCATTCCGATGAGCTTCTCGCTGCGGTAACCCGGCGCGAGGGTGGCCTGCGCACGGGACGTCGCATCAGCCACGTCTTCATCATGGATGTCCCGACCCACGCGCAAACCCTGTTCATCACCGACGCCGCCGTCAACATCGCCCCGGACCTGATGGCCAAGCGGGACATCATCCAGAACGCCATCGACCTCTTCGTCGCCCTGGGGCTCGGCGTGCCGAAGGTCGCGATCCTTTCGGCCGTGGAGACGGTCAACCCGAGCATCCCCTCCACAATCGAGGCCGCCGCGCTCTGCAAGATGGCGGAGCGCGGGCAGATCAGCGGCGGCGTGCTGGATGGGCCGTTGGCTTTCGACAACGCGATCAGCCTCGAGGCCGCACGCATCAAAGGCATCAAGTCGCCAGTCGCCGGCCAGGCACAGATCCTCGTCGTGCCCGATCTCGAAGCCGGGAACATGCTAGCCAAAAACCTGACGTTCCTGTCAGGCGCAGACGCAGCGGGCATCGTGCTCGGCGCCCGCGTTCCCGTCATCCTTACCTCCCGCGCAGACAACGTAAGAACGCGCTTGGCGTCCTGTGCTGTTGCGGCGCTTCTTGCTCACAGCCGCAGGACGCACGAACCGATACGGGCATGAGCCATGACCGAGACAATCCTCGTCGTCAACGCCGGCAGCTCCAGCATCAAGTTTCAGCTCTTTGCCGTGGGAGCGGGTGACCGGCTCGAACGGACGATCAAAGGGCAGGTGGAAGGGGTCGGCACGCGGCCGCGGCTTTTTGCGGTCAAGCCGGACCGAACCGTCCTTGCAGATGAGAGTTGGAAGCCCGCGGAGGTCCCGGACATTCCGGCTGCGCTGGAAAAACTCATTCTCTTTCTTCGACCGCAGATCGGCGGCAGGCTGCCGGATGCTGTAGGGCACCGGGTTGTCCACGGGGGACCGCGTTACGCGGATCCTGTAATCGTCAATTCGAGACTGCTCTCCGAGCTTGAAAAGTTCTCTCCCTTGGCGCCGTTGCACCAGCCTAACAATCTCGCCCCCATTCGCGCTGTTCTGGATCGGCGCCCGCAGCTTCTGCAGGTCGCGTGCTTCGATACGGCGTTTCACCGCAACCACCCGGAGCTTGCGGACATATACGCCATTCCGCAAGGCCTCTATGCGGAGGGAGTGCGCCGCTACGGCTTCCACGGGTTGTCTTATGAATACATTGCGCGGCGTCTCCAAGAGGTGGCGCCGGAGATTTCAAACGGCCGCATCGTGGTTGCGCATCTCGGCAGCGGGGCATCCATGTGCGCGATTGCCGGCGGGAAGAGCGTGGACAGCACCATGGGCTTCACCGCGCTTGACGGATTGCCGATGGGCACTCGTCCAGGCCAATTGGATCCGGGCGTTGTGCTCTATCTCCTGACAGAGAAGAAAATGAGCGTAGAGGCGGTCCAAGACCTTCTCTACAAGGACTGCGGCCTCAAGGGCCTGTCCGGCATCAGCAACGATGTCCGCGATCTGCTGGCAAGCAGCGATCCGCAGGCGAAACTCGCTTTGGACTACTTCGCCTATCGTATTGCTCTGTTCACCGGGATGCTCGCCGCTGCCATGGGCGGCATCGACGCTTTCGTGTTCACCGCAGGCATCGGAGAGAATGCGCCTGCGATTCGCGAGGCTGTCGTCCGGAGGCTCGAATGGCTCGGTCTCGGCTTGTCACCCCAAGCAAACAAAAAGAACGCAATCTGCATCTCACGAAAAGGAGCGAAAGTACTCTGCTTCGTCATCCCCACCGACGAGGAGCTTATGATCGCGACGCACACGCTCCGCGTGGCGCGCGGGCTCGCGAGCGCTGCCCTTAAGGAGAAACGCGCATGATCGATCTTTCTACTCTTGCCTTGCTCAAGGGCAAGAAGGCGCTCGTAACCGGTATCGCCAACGATCAATCGATTGCGTGGGGATGCGCCAAGGCGTTTCACGCCTTCGGCGCCGAGGTTGCGGTCACCTACCTCAACGAGAAGTCAAAGCGCTTCGTCGAGCCGCTGGCGAGGGAGTTGCGCGCGCCCATACTGATGCCACTCGATCTGCAGAAGCCCGGCGAGCTCGAAGCTGTATTCGACGCCGTGAAGCAGAAGTGGGGGTCGCTCGATATCGTTTTGCATTCGATCGCCTTCGCCCCGAAGGAAGACCTTCACGGCCGTGTCGTCGATTGCTCACGCGACGGATTTCTCCTTGCTATGGAGCTGTCGTGCTGGTCGTTCATCCGCATGGCGAAGTTGGCCGAGCCGCTCCTGAAAAACGGCGGAACGCTCTTCACGATGACGTATTACGGCTCGCAGATGGTCGTCGAGAACTACAACATCATGGGGCCGGTCAAGGCAGCCCTTGAATCCGCCACGCGATACCTTGCCGCCGAGCTGGGCCCCCAAGGTATCCGCGTCCATGCGATCTCTCCCGGCCCGTTGAAGACGCGCGCGGCCTCGGGAATCAGCGAGTTCGACAAACTCTTGCAGAAGGCCCAGGCGAAGGCGCCAAGCCGCAGCCTCGTGTCGATCGACGATGTTGGGGTCGCCGTTGCGGTGCTGGCCATGAACGGCGCCAAGCTGATCACCGGCGAGACGCTCTATATCGACGGCGGGTATCACATTATCGACTAACCAACACTCCTCGTGATCCCAGAAACCCTGTGCGGCGGCGTGCACAGGGCGATGCGATCTCGTTGTCAGCGATCTGGTCCGCCAGTCTGTCGAAAGCGATCTGTTTAGGCTTTTCCACTCGAGAGCAACAAAGTTTTGCTGCTTCATAGCCAGGCGCTATGAAATCGAGACCGACCCGGCATTTCCGTCAGTCTCCCGGCGACGCCAACATGAACGGCGAAGCGGGCCTCCAACTCCCTCTTCTTCCGAGCACACGCTGCGCCTCCGGCGCCACGGATTTTCGTTGTCAATCAGGAGATTAGTATGACCACGCCTCTGAAGATCGCTTCTCTCGCAGTCGCCGGCTCGCTCGCATCGGTCGTTTCGCTGGCAGGCTTTCCGGCCGCCCAGGCGGCGGACGACATGGAAAAATGCTTTGGCATCGCCAAGGCCGGCCAGAATGATTGTGCGGCCGAGGGCTCCAACTCGTGCGCCGGCACGTCAAAGGTCGACTTCGATCCGCACGGCTGGAAGCTCGTCAAGAAAGGCACCTGCACCACGACGACCGTGACGTTGCCTGACGGCAAGACCCGCAACGGCTCTCTCGAAGCGATCAAGGGCTGAGGCAAGCCACATGCACGAGGACAGCCAGATTCGCTTCCTCCGTCGCTGGTCGCATAGGTCGATCCCGGCCCGCGCCGGGGTCGGCCTCAAACCCGAGCACTACGAGTCGATTCTGGAAGCGCATCCGGATATCGGCTGGTTCGAGGTCCATCCCGAAAACTACATGGGAGACGGAGGTGCGCCGCACTTCTACCTGTCTCGCGTGCGTGAGCTCTATCCCGTCTCGTTCCATGGCGTGGGCCTGTCGATCGGGTCAGCCGGTCCCGTGGACAAGATCCACCTCACCCGGCTCAAAGCGCTGATGGCGCGCTACGAGCCGGCGATGTTCTCCGAGCACCTCGCCTGGTCGACCCATGACGGCGCCTACCTCAACGATCTCCTTCCCCTGCCTTACACGGTCGAGACGTTGAATGTCGTGTGCCGTCATGTCGACGAGGTTCAGACGGCGCTTGGCTGCCGGCTATTGCTAGAGAACCCGTCGACCTACATCGCATTCGAGCAATGCGAGATGAGCGAGACGGAATTCCTGGGCGAGGTCGCTCGACACACCGGCTGCGGTCTGCTGCTGGACGTCAACAACGTCTTCGTGTCGGCCACCAACAACGGCTTCGACGCCGACGTCTATATCGATGCGTTCCCAGCGGCTCACGTCTGCGAGATCCATCTTGGCGGCCATGCCGATGCCGAGGATGACGCGGGCGCGCCGCTTTTGATCGATGCCCATGACCGCGAGGTCAAGGACGTCGTGTGGGCGCTGTACCGACGCGCGTTCGCGCGAACAGGCCCCGTGCCGACGCTGATCGAATGGGACAACGATGTTCCGGCCTGGCCGATCCTATACGCGGAAGCCCAGCGTGCCGACAGCGCACTGAGAGGGAATGGATCCATCCATGACAAGCCTTGAGCAAAGCCAGTCGGCGTTCGCCGCTGCGCTGCGTGATCCGACGCAAGCGCCTCCATCGTCCATCGCGCAGCGGACCGCTCAGGCATCTACTCGACGCTTCAACGTCTACCGCAATAACGTCTTTGCGGGACTGATCGGGGTGCTCGAGGCACGCTATCCTGCCGTTCAGAGGCTGCTCGGCGACGAGTTCTTCAAGGCCATGGCCCGGATCTTCATCGATCTGCATCCTCCGCGCTCGCCGGTTCTGATTGAATACGGATCAGACCTGCCCGAGTTTCTCAGAACTTTCGAGCCGGCAGCCGACGAACCCTATCTTCCGGACGTCGCCCGCCTCGAATGGCACATACATCGGGCGCGCCACGCTGCAGACTCCGCTCCGCTGGAAGCGAGCCACCTCGTGCAGCTCGATGAACTGAGCGCTGCGAGCCTGATGGTCCGGCTGCCACCGGCCGTGTCGGTGGTCACGTCGGAGTACCCGATATTCTCTCTTTGGCGCGCCAACGCATCCGCCGGGCTGCCCAACGGCCAGCAGACGTTCTCCGGCGCGGAATTCGTGCTTGTCACCCGGCCGGGTCTTGTCGCGGAGGCCGTGCGGATTCCGAAGGGGAGCGCGGTGTTCATTGCGGCGCTTATGGATCGCAAGCCGCTCGGGGCTGCGATCGCCGTGGCGCTCGCCGCCGATCCCGATTTTCCGCTGCACCGGACCATCGCGCTGCTGATCGCGCAGAAGGCGATTGCATCCGTCACGACGCAAGTACCGGCCTTAGAGGAGAACCAGCCATGATCTCGAAGCTTCGGCGCGCTGTCGCGCTTCTCGAGGCGATTCCACACGATCTGATAGCCGTTATCGCGCGCATCTCAATCGGAACCGTGTTCTGGCGTTCGGCAATGACGAAGATCGACGGACTTTCGCTAAAGCCGGGAACCTTCTTCCTGTTCGAGAACGACTACAGGCTCCCGCTGCTTCCCCCGGACGTCGCGGCCTATCTCGCGACGGCGACGGAGCTGACCATGCCGCTTCTGCTTTGGTCGGGCTTGCTGACGCGTTTTGCGGCGACGGTCCTGCTCATTATGACATTGGTCATTGAGATCTTCGTCTATCCGAACGCATTCGATACGCACGGTGTTTGGGCCGTAACGTTGCTCTACCTCATGAAATACGGGCCAGGACGGTTCTCGCTCGATCACGTTGTAAGCGGCGTTCTCGGCCGGACGCCCATGGTGTCCCGTCCTTGAGAATATGCGAGCGCGCATTGACGAGGGCCAGTGTCGGGAGGAAAGGTGAAGCCTGAAACAGGGCCGAGCGAAGAAGCTAGGAAACAAGAACTTGAAACAAACAATGACCCTGGCCGAAGCTTTCGAGGAGATCTGCGCTTCCGAGGCCCCGCTCAACGAACGGCTTGCCGCTTATGCCGAGAAGCTGCGCGAGCTCAATTTTCCCTTCGCGGAGGCCTACGACGCGCTTGTTGCGCGTGTATTGGCCGGGGAGGTCGGCCGGATGGCTCCGGCCGTGGGGGAGCCATTGCCGGATTTCGTTCTTCCCGGGAGGGATGGCCAGCTCGTCAGCTTGGATGACGTGACGCAACGCGGCCCCGCCGTCATTAGCTTCAATCGCGGCCACTGGTGCTCGTTCTGCAAAATCGAGCTGAAGACCATTGCCCAGCACCACGAGGAGATCACGGCTGCCGGCGCCGAGATGGTGTCGATCATTCCCGAGCGTCAGCAATTTACCAAGCCGCTCCGGACGTTGATTCTGGACCGGTTCCAGATTCTTTCAGATATTGACAATGGCTATGCCCTTTCCCTGGGGCTCGTGATGTGGATCGGCGATCATCTCAAGGGTCTGATGAAAGGCCGTGGTTACCATCTCGAAACTTACCATGGGAGCGAAGGCTGGTTCATTCCTCTACCTGCAACCTTTGTTGTCGACCAGAGCAAGATCGTGCTCGCGCGGTTTGTTGATCCAGACTTTCGTCGCCGCATGGAGATCGATGAGATACTTTCAGCGCTCCGATCCCGGAGCCAAACCCCTTGAGGCTGTTCGGAACCGCTTAACGACTGACGGGCCGGCGGCTAAACTGTACAGGCGTTTCTGGGCTGATGAGACATGACGGAAAGAAGCTTCGCCGCTGAGCTTGCCGAGTGCACCGAGCGCTGCCGCAACATGGACGCGCCGCTCTCCGATCGTCTGGCCGCGTTCGCAGGCGACGTGCGCCGCCTGAACCCGAACTTCGCCGATGTAGTCGAACGAATGATCGTTCGGCTCCGCGCCGCAGGTACAGGATCGGATGCCCCGCGCCCGGGCGAGCCCATGCCCGATTTCTTGCTTCCGGATGAACAGGGCCGGCTCCATTCTTTGCGAGACTACACGGCGCAGGGTGCCGTCGTGGTTGCCTTCCATCGCGGTCATTGGTGTCCCTATTGCCGGATCAGCGCCACCGCGCTCGCAGAGGCTTTCCCGAGCATAGAGCGGCTTGGCGCACAGTTGGTCGCCATCACGCCGGAGGTGGAGAAGTTCAATGTCGAGCTAAAGGCCAAATCGGGCGCCCCGTTTCCGGTGCTGTCCGATATGGATAATGCCTACGCGATGATGCTCAATTTGGCCTTCTACGTTGGCGACGAAAAAAAGCGCGAGATGTCGGAATGCGGCTGGGACATTACGCCCTTCAACGACAGTGATGCCTGGACGCTTCCCATTCCGGCGACATTCGTGATCGGGCGCGACGGACTCGTCAAAGCCCGCTTCATCGATCCTGACTACCGCAAGCGCATGAACGTAGATGAAATCCTGTCGGCGCTCGGGGCCGGTCGGGGCTGACAGGCACGCGTCGCCGACCCTAGGCGACCTTGGGTACCCCTTTCGGGGGATGCAGATCCATAGCCGTCCAGTCGGCAGCTCTCAGCATTTTGATCAGCGTGCTCGCGGCCATGGATCTCTGCCGGCCAGCAACGGCATGGACGCAGACGGTGCGCTGTAGATCGAAGCCTTCGAGATTTAGTGCCCTGATGCCGAGGATGTGCGCCGAGCTTTCGGGCATGACGCTGAAGCCGATGTTGGGCTTGAGAAGCGCAACGACATCCGTCTCGGAGCATACCTTGTGAGCGTCGTTTCCCAGCCCGTTGTCGGCAAGAAACGCCATCACCTGCGGAATGTGCTCGCAGTGCGTTCTGCTCACGAACCGCTCCTTGGCAAGATCCGAGGATATCACGGAAGTTTTGCGGGCCAGAGGATGATCCGGACCTACGACGAATCTGTAGGGCTCGGTAAATAGCGCCCAACTCTCGAGCCGCTCCCACGTTTCCCCGAGATTTCCCGCGAGGGCGACCTCGATCTCGCCTTTCTTCAGGAGCTCGGCGATCTCGGAACCTGTTCCCCGCATGAAACGCAGCTCGAGTCCCGGCAGGGCGCGCACCAGCTCGGTGATAAACGAGACGATGAGCGTGATGTCGACGGCCAGAGAAAGCCCGATAGAAAGAGGCGCAACAGCGCCTGACTTGATGGACTGCGCCAGGGATTTTGCGGTCATGGCGCTGTCGTAGCATTGCTGCAGCATCGGCAGCATGCGGTGCCCGAGATCGGTCAAATGCGTGAGATTGCGCTCGCGGCGAAAAAGATCGCCCCCAAGCTCCGCCTCGAGCTGCTTAATTGCGCGCGTGAGCGACGGCTGTGCGACGTGACATTCCTCGGCAGCCCGGGTGAAGTTCAACACCCTGGCGACGGCGAGAAAGTATCTCACCTGGTGCATTTCCATCGCGCGATCCCAACCGGCGTTTTCGACAGGCTTCTAGGACATGTCGTCATAGCACGGAGCTATTAAAACATAGCCCAAAGGGTATTTCAGCTCCAGGGGCCGTGGCCGTTAGGGTTGGCGCTATCGAACCCGAGCATGATAGGGAGGTCGACATGGTGAAGAAATTGGCACTCCTGACCCTCGACGAGGCGCTTCTGCAAGCTGGCTATGCATGCCCCTCATCCTCATCGCGGATGCCCGGAGTCAAGGTCACCCGCAGGCCACCTGCCCCCTCCCCGGTGCGCCTGCCGTCGCGGACCCGGGAGTATGTGCTCCCCCCACAGCTGCTCCCGGGTCCTTTTTCCATCTACGTCCGCGAATAGCGGAAGAGGAGATCACATGCAGGAGTCGATCGCCCCTCGCAGCTCTGCGGCTGCAGGCTTTGAGCTTACAGGCAAGGCAGCCATCGTCACCGGCTCGACGAGCGGCATCGGCCTCGGAATCGCACGAGCGTTCGCGGCATCTGGCATGGATGTGATGCTGAACGGGATCGGCGCTTCCGATGCGGATGAGATTCGGCGCGATATCGAGCGCGAGTTCGGGGTCGCGACGGCTTATTCGGGTGCCGACATGTCGAAGCCGGAGCAGATTGCGGCAATGTTCGACGAAGCCGTCGCACGGTTTGGCAAGGTTGACGTTCTCGTAAACAATGCCGGCATCCAGCACGTGGAGGCGATCGAGACATTTCCGCCAGCCAAGTGGGACCAGATCATCGCCATCAATCTTTCCGCGGCTTTCCACACTATTCGCGCAGCCGTGCCCGGTATGAAGGCGCGCAAGTGGGGACGCATCATCAATGTCGCGTCCGCGCATGCGCTTGTCGCCTCGCCATTCAAATCGGCCTATGTCGCGGCCAAGCACGGCATTATCGGCCTGACCAAGACCGTCGCACTGGAGACCGCAGAGTTCGGCATTACAGCCAATGCCATCTGTCCCGGCTATGTGCTGACGCCACTGGTCGAGAAGCAAATCCCGGAAACGGCGCGCGCCCGCAATCTCACCGAGGATCAGGTGATCCGCGACGTCTTGCTGAAGGCGCAACCAACACGCCGCTTCGTCACCACTGAGGAAATCGGAGCCTTGGCTGTTTTCCTGGCGACGAACTCTGCGCAATCAATCACCGGTGCGGCGCTGCCGGTCGAGGGCGGGTGGACCGCTCAATAAGCGCCTTGCGTTGCTTCTCCTGGGCCGCGTCCTCGTTTGCTGAGGCGCGGCCTTTTTTTATGACGACATGTCCAGATCATAGCTCCCGGCTATCGAATAAAGGCCCACGCGATATTTCAAAACATGAGGACCGTCGCATCATTCTCTCCTTGCCAACGGGGCTCGTGAGCTCCGTTCCCTCAGCGCTCAACTATGGAGAGAGCCCATGACCCCAATCGACCGCACAAACATTTTCGCTGTGTCCGTCGCCGCGATGCTGTCCGGTATCCTACTGTTCGGCGCCACGATCGCCGCCGCGGGCGAATGTCCGACGGACAAAGTGACCGATAACGGTCAGCAGGCCGGCGCCACTGCCCATAAAGGCGTTGCCGAGAAGTTGCTCGGCCAGATCGATCTTTCGAAAGAGAAAGTCGCAGTCTCCGGTCATCACTTCCGCATGCGCCGCCTCGACATCCAGCCTGGCGGCGAGGTCGCATGGCACAGCCATGAGGATCGTCCCGCTTTGATCTACGTCGTTTCCGGCACCATCACCGAGTATTCGAGTCACTGCGCCGTTCCCATCGTCCACAAGACCGGCGAGCTGTCGGTCGAGCAGGCCGGCCTCTCCCATTGGTGGAAGAACACGTCGAAGAAACCCGTAGTGCTGATCTCGGCCGACATCGCCGCTGATCCCGATACGTCCGGCATGTAAGCCATCGCTGCGACGAGGCATGCCGGCGGCTGAAAGTGCGGCCGGCATCCTCTCCACCCGGTTCCTTTTTTTTGAGGACGTCGATCATGCTCGACAAAGCCCCCGTCAAGGAAATGGGCGCTCGTGCCTACGATACGAGCATCGGCCGCCTGACACTCATCGCCGTTATGGCCTTCCTCACGGTTGTCGATCTTTTCGCCGCGCAGGCGCTGCTGCCGACGCTTGCCGCCCACTATGGCGTGAGCCCGGCCGCCATGGGGCTCGCGGTCAACGCTTGCACCCTCGGCATGGCGGTTGGCGGCCTCGGCGTGGCCTTGCTCGGACATCGCATGCCGCGCCGGCGGGGCATTCTCACAAGCTTGCTGCTGCTGGCCGTGCCGACGCTGCTGCTGGCCGTCGCGCCCAATCTCGCTATCTTTTCCGCATTGCGGGTTGCCCAAGGCCTCGCCATGTCTACCGCGTTCGGCTTGACGCTTGCGTATCTGGGCGAGCGCTACATGGCTGCAAGTGCCGCCAGCGCGTTCGCCGCATACATAACAGGCAATGTGGCGAGCAACCTGATTGGTCGCTTGATCGCGACCGCGGTTACCGATCATGCCGGACTTTCGGCGGCTTTCGGCGTGTTCGCCTTGCTCAACCTGACTGGTGCCGCCCTGGTCTTCGTTGCCGTTGATCGGGTTCCGGAGGGACAGCCGACAATCAATGCGGTGGAGCATGGCAAAAGCGCGTTGGATCACTTACTCGATCCCGTGCTGCGCTTGGGATTCGCCATCGGCTTTTGCATTCTCTTCGCCTTCATCGGCACCTTCACCTACATCAACTTCGAGCTGGTGAGGCCGCCGCTTTCCCTCGGCATGATGGCGCTCGGGATAGTGTATTTCGTCTTCTTTCCCTCGATCGTGACGACCCCGCTCGCTGGGCGCACCGTCGCGGCGCTGGGTGTCCGGCCGGCCCTCTGGGGAGGCCTCCTCACGGCGGGTCTCGGTCTCCCGTTGCTGCTTGTACCGGTCATTGCTCCTGTTCTTCTAGGCATGGTGCTGGTTGCGGCGGGAACGTTCTTCGCGCAGGCCGTCGCCACCGGCTTTGTCAGCCGCACGGCCACGCACAACAGGTCAGCAGCCAGCGGCATTTATCTTGCGAGCTATTTTCTGGGTGGTCTCGCCGGAAGTGCCGTTCTTGGGCGCCTTTACGAAGGTGCGGGGTGGCCAGCCTGTGTCGCCGGAATCGGTGCTGCCTTGGCCATGGCAGCAGTGCTGACCTTCCAGCTCAAAGCCAAGCCAGCTACCGTCATCTGAAAGCGGCAACACGCGCCGCCTCTTCAGCGATAACGCGCGCATTGTCGCTCTTCTCGTCGCCAGCGGGAACGTCCCTGATCCTGATGGAAGGACTGGACCAGACGGGAATGCGCGCGCATCCGTCGCAGCTCTCCTTGTATCCCATCATCGTGCGCCATTTGGTGCTGTGCACGAAGCCGTGTCCATAGGTGAAAGGCTGCGTGCTCCCGTCCAGCGCCAGGTCGTGGCGCGCGCCGACCAGATGCCCGATCTCGTGCGCCAGTGAGTACGACGTGGCCGCACAGCCCTGATCGACGACAGCGAAGGCGCGGTTCTCGGGTGCGCGAATTTGCGCAGCGAGCCCGCAGCCCATGGGGTCGTCGACGACGAGAACCGCGACGTCAGCATGGTACTGGTCGCGTAGCCCATGCACCTCGTCCATGAAGCCGTCGCCCTTGTCCGCAAAGCGAAAGACATGGTTGAAGTGGCTTCCGTTCTCGTCATATCCCGTTTCATAGGTATGCATCAGCTCGAGCCTCACATGCCCGAGCCCCGAATTGCGGAAGGACTGGTTTCCGTCCTCGATGGCAAGCGCGATCAGATCCCGCTCGATTTCGGAATAGTAACGTGCCGCAGCTTTCGTGTACGCAACGAGCACGGTGATGACGATCTCCGACTGCGCGTTGGCATCGCGGAAATGTCCACCGCTGATGGCGGATGGGCCGAGCACGGCCACGCGCTCCTGTGCGCCCGCGGCATCCTCGAGGTCACGAGTGTCCTTCTTTTGTTCGAGCATGCTGGCGTCGCCCTGCTCGACGAGCGGATCCCTGGTCATGCCCATGTCGCGTTTGTGCTGGTCGGTCATCGGCGCATGCTCGGGAGGCAGCTTGTCGGGAGCCAACTCGATCACGCCATGCATTCCGCCGCCCAGGCTGCGAACCGAATAGACATGCCCCTTGTAAGTGATGCTGCCGCTCAGCCGCCCGTCCATCCACCAGATCAGAGTTGCCGGCTCGTCGGTGCCTTCTACGGTGCCATGCCAGGCATAGCCGTTCTTCGTCTTGTTAATGCTGGTGCGATGGACCGATACGGTCAGGCTCTTGGTAAGTTGGACCTTGAGGCTCGCGCGCTCCCGACCGTCTCCTGCCTCCATGCCGTTGGTCAACGCGTATTCCAGAACTTCGGATGGCGGCAACGCCATCATGGTCATTCCCATGACGGGAGGCTGTCGCATCGTCTCATGCATCATGGCCTCCTGCTCGGTCGTCATGGCAGGATGAGGCTCCATGGGAGCGAAAGCATGATTCCAGTTATCGTTAAGGGCGTTTACGGTAGCTCCATAGCGGGCGGCGGCTTCCTTCAGCGCGACGATCCGGTCGGGGGGTATGGTCCACATCTCGGCGCCGGTCATCACCAACGGCTCCGAGCGAGTGGCCCCTGCGATGCGTTGCAGATCCGCATAGCCGCTGCTGGAATGGGCCGGCAGGTTGGACAGTATGACACTGGCGGCATCCGCAGCACGTGCAGCACCTGTCAGCAGCGTGGCCGCGATCGTGAGCGCGAGCCGGAAAGTACGAGATCGGGAGCCGTGCATGGATCGGTTTCTCCGCTCAACTCCTGTTGATATGCAAGTGGGCCTCCCGGCAAACGTGCCGGGAAGCCCGCCTCGGGTCGGGAGGAAGGACGGCTTACTTGCCCGACTTGGTCTTCATGTCGGCGAGGATCTGATCCCACACGCCATGCGGCGAGAAGTTGTCGCCGGCAGCGCAGGAATTGTAGGCGTCGAGCGACTTGCGAACCGCGTCGGCGAGCTCGTAGCCGGTCATCTTGTCTACGTAGATCGACATCTTGCTGAGGAAGTCCTTGTAGCCCGTGTCGCAATCGGGCTTGGCAGCAAACGCGGGAGCGGAAACGGCGACCAGCGTGGCAGTAAGGAGTGCGAGGGAAATGCTCTTCATGGGAATCTCTCCTGTTCTTAAGTTGGCCGCGGCACGAGGCCTTTGCGGTTGAGGAGAAAGCTACCGATGTGAGCGCTCGCGCTGAAATGCCGATCCGATCTGGAATTGATAGCCGCCGGCTATTCTAAAAGGTGAAACCGGTATGGTTGCCGCGCGTAGGCCCATCAGTGAGACAGGCCGTCGATAGCGGCCAGGATATCGTCGATCTCCATGCGTCGCCGAAAATCCGGATCGACGTAGCGGGCGGCGACACGTCCGTCCCGCCCGACGACGAACGTGGCGGGAATCGGCAGGAACCAGCTTTCGCTGTCCTGGTATCTCGCGAGATGAAGGCCGTGCTTGAGGTAGATCGCGCGCACGCGGTCGCCGAGCCAGATTACGAGGCCTGTGTCGAGTGCGTAGCCATTATCGATGTCAGACAGAATTTCGAAACGGCCACCGCAGGCGGCGCTGGCGCTCTGCACGAACTCGCGCGTCTCCGGCATGATTGACACGACATTGGCGCCTTTCGCCACGAGCGTGTTGAGGGCCTGGCTGAGGGCAGACAACTCGATCGCGCAGTATTCGCACCAATGCCCCCTGTTGAAGCTGATGACGGCCGGACCCGAGCTGATAAGCATGTCGAGCGAGATGAGACGTCCCTCGCCGCCAGGAAGCAGGAACGGCGGCATGCGGTCGCCGACTTTCGGCGCTCCCGCACCGGCCTCTCCAGCCGCGAGGCGTGCGACAAGCTCGTCGTAGGCCTCCGCGAACGGCAGGCTCAACTTCCGCACGCCGTTGCTGAAGTCCTCTAAGCGCTCTTTAAGTGGACCTTCCCGTGCGCAGATTTCGCGGAATACCTCTTCTATGGTGAGAGGACGTGACATGGGTCGAACCGGCATCTGGAAGTTGGAAGTTTGGCGGCGTTGCTCGTTCAGATAATCAGTGAAGCCGAGCTGAGGCAATGCATGATCGTGATAGCGGGATTCTATCGTTACCCGAGCCATTCGCTATTTCAGCTCGTGAAGTGGATTAGCCATCCTCTAAGGCGACACGCATCCCGGCCTTTCGGCCTCGCTTTGAAAGGAGAGCATCATGCCGTCCATCCTGACCCGCTTCTCATCGCTTGCCGCCATTGTCATGCTCGCAATCGCCGCATCTTGGCTCGTCGCTCCACGGGCAGGCTCGGCACCGTCGTTCGACGACGGTATCGTTAAGGTCAAGAGCGCCTATGGCGTCGACGAGACTGTCACGCGCCTCAAGGCCGATATCGAGAATAAGGGCATCAGGTTCTTCCTGGCCGTGGACCAGTCACAGCTGGGTGCGGAGGCCGGCATTGCCCTCAAGCGCTCGACGTTGCTTATTTTCGGCAATCCGCCCCTCGGCATCCAGTTCCTGACCTCGAATCCCAATGCTGGTCTCGATTGGCCGGTTCGCCTGCTCGTGAGCGAGGACGGGCAGGGGCAGGTGTGGGCGATCTACACGGATTTCGCCTGGATCGCACGCCGCCACGGCATCGAGGATCGCGCTGCACAATTCAAAATGGCATCCGAGGTCATCGCGTCGATTACAGCGAGCGTAGCGGCAAAGTAGCTGCCAGCTGTCTCCAAGCATCGTTGAGCGGAGCCTAATATGAGCGACTTGAGGAACGGAAAATCCGCCGGACAAGCCAAGAGCCCGGTTGCCGGCCACGGCCAGATCGTGATTGTCCTCCAGGGTGGTGGCGCGCTCGGAGCCTATCAGGCAGGTGTCTACCAGGCCTTGCATGAAGCTGGCGTGGAGCCGGACTGGATCATCGGTACGTCGATCGGCGCGATCAACGCGGCGCTGATCGCTGGAAACGAGCCAGCCGCCCGTCTCGATGCGCTGCACGAGTTCTGGCGGCGCATGACGCAAAAATCCGCGTGGAGTGCGCTGGGCGCCTGGCCTCAAGTCGCTCAGACGTTCTCCTATTGGACTACCGTCTGCAACGGGATCGAAGGCTTCTTCGAGCCCAACCATGCTGCGTTTTGTGGTCCTCACGTTCCTCTTGGACCCGATCGCGCGGGCTACTACTCGACCGCGCCGCTCGAAAAGACATTGTCGGAGCTTGTCGACTTCTCGATCCTCAACAGGAGGAAGGTGCGCCTTACGGTCGGTGCGGCCCACGTGCGAACGAGCCAGATGCGCTATTTCGACAGCCGCGAGACCGAGATCGGCGTGAAGCATATCGCCGCCTCCGGCGCCTTGCCGCCGGCGTTTCCGGCCGTGCGCATCGATGGCGAGCTCTACTGGGACGGTGGCATTCTGTCCAATACACCGAGTGAGGTGATCTTCGAGGACAACCCACGCCGCAACTCCCTGATCTTTGCCGTCCACCTTTGGAACCCGGTTGGCGGCGAACCGTCTACGATGTGGGAGGTCATGCATCGGCAGAAGGATATTCAGTACTCGAGCCGCGTTGCGAGCCACATCAACCGTCAGCTGCAAACGCACCGCCTGCGCCATATCATCAAGGAGCTGGCGGGATACGTTCCGGAGGACGTGCGCAGCAGTGAAGCCGTCCGTGAGCTTGTGAGCTACGGTTGCCCGACACGGATGCACGTCGTGCGGCTACTGGCCCCTAGCCTCGACCATGCCGATCATACGAAGGATGTCGATTTCAGCCCGTCAGGTGTGCGGCAGCGCTGGAGTGCGGGCTACGCCAACACGATGCGGGCACTCGAGCAGGCGCCTTGGCAAGGTAACTTCGATCCTCTCGACGGGGTGGTGCTGCACGAGCCGCGCGAGGACGTGAGCTTGGAGGACGTGGAGGCCCGTCTAATGACGTCGCACGATGGTCCCTTGCGGATCGACGGTCCACTTCGTGGTGTTGGATATTGATCGTCACGCTGCCAGCGGAGGCAGCCATGACCATTTCCCATCCGATTCGGATCGAGGCAGAACAGCGCCGTGCCAGAGTGCCGGCTGCCTGGCATTCGATCTGAAGCAGATCGACGGCATCGAGGTCAAGAGTGCGCAAGCCTAGACGGGCTGCATTTCGCCGAGGACGGTGGGAATAAGTTCGGAAACTGTAGGGTGAATCAGCACGGAGCGCTGCAGCGCCGTGTAGGGCGCGTCGGCATACATGGTCGCCGTGATGCAGTGCACCGCCTCGTCGCCTCCGGTGCCCAGGATGGCAGCTCCCAGGATCCGCTTGGTTTCCGCATCGACGACAATCTTCATGAAACCCAGCGTTTCGCTCTTCTCGACGGCCCGGCCGACCCGGGACATAGGCCGCTTGCCGACGAGGACCTTGTGCCCCGCAGCGAGTGCCTCGTGCTCTGACATGCCGACGCGGCCGAGCGGCGGGTCGATGAAGAGGCCGTATGTGGTGATGCGGTCGCTCGCGCGGCGCGGATCATGATCGAGAAGGTTTGCCGCCACGACCTCGAAATCGTTATAGGAGGTGTGCGTGAAACCGCCACGGCCGTTGCAGTCCCCAAGCGCCCAAATATTCGGAACGCCGGTTCGCAGGGCATCGTCCACTGGAATGAAGCCGCGCTTGTCGGTTTGAATGCCGGCGTCCGCGAGCCCGAGATCATCGGTATTGGGCGTGCGTCCGATGGCGACGAGCAGGTGCGTGCCGGTGAGCGCAATTTGATCCGTTGGCGTATCGAGCGTTGCGGCGATCCGGCCGCCTTCCTTGGCGAGGCGGGAGCACGTAGCGTTCAAATGGATGGAGATATCCTCGAGCGCGAGAATATCCCTTATGGTCGCAGACACGTCCTCGTCCTCGCGCGCGACCAAACGCGGCGCAGCTTCGACGACCGTTACCCTGCTTCCGAAACGGCGGAAGACCTGCGCGAACTCGAGCCCGATGTAGCTGCCGCCGAGCACGATCAAATGCTCGGGCACCTCACTGAGATGCATGATCGTCTCGTTGGTCAGGCAGTCGATCGAATCGATGCCGGGAATGGAGGGAACGGTCGCCCGCGCGCCGACGTTAACGAAGATCCGCTCGGCCGAGAGGCGCTGGCCGTTGATCTCGACCGCATTGGCCGAAACAAAGCGCGCATGCCCCTGGAGCACCGTGCATCCCGGCATCGATCTGAGCCATGTTTCGATATTTCGCGATGCTGTGTCGGAAACTTTGTCCTTGCGCGCCTTGACAGCTTTCATGTCAATTCCGATCTGCCCTTCGACGATGACGCCATATTCAGCGGCGCGACGCGTGAGATGAGCGGCGTAAGCGCTGGCTACCAGGGTCTTTGTCGGCATGCACCCCGTGTTGACGCATGTGCCGCCGAAGCGGGCACGCTCGACAACCGCGATCCTTTGACCGGCTTGTGACAATCGGTTGGCGAGTGCTGGGCCTGCCTGTCCAGTCCCAATGATGATGGCGTCGAAATGCGAGGACACGGCCGCCTCCTTCGATCAGCAAAGACCTAGGGTCCGAAATCGCAACGCCGGGATTGGAGTTCCAATAGCTTTCGGGCATGGATTCGAGAGCCGACCGATAGCTTTGTTGCGCGAGTGATTTCTGTACTTTTTTGGCATCTCGCGCGTTGAACGATGTAGATCCCAGGAGAGGAGCTGCCGATGGCCAGCCGAGTGTCCATTCTTCCGGCGCAAGCCGCGCCAATGCCCCCCACTCTCAGCGCCAGATTGTTCGAAACGCGAAATCTCAGCGTCAGGCTGAGCGAAAGCTTGAGCGCGGAGGACATGGTCGTGCAGGCGATGGACGATGCCAGCCCGACCAAATGGCATCTCGCACATGTCACGTGGTTCTTCGAGACGTTCGTCCTCGCCAAGCATCTGCCGGGCTACCGCGTCTTCGACGATCGCTTCAACTTCTGCTTCAATTCCTACTATGAAAGCCAAGGCGCGCGGCACCCGCGCGCAAAACGGGGGATGTTGACGCGTCCACCCATCTCCGAGGTATTCTCCTATCGCGCCCATGTGGACGAGGCACTGGCCCGGCTCTTCGCAAAGCTCGGCGAGCCGCAAGGGGAGATTGCCCGCCTCATCGAGATCGGCATCAACCATGAGCAGCAGCATCAGGAGCTGCTCCTGACCGACATCCTGGCGCTGTTCGCGGCCAACCCGCTGACGCCTGTATACCGACAACCGAAAGTCGCTTCCGTTGGTGAGAGCGCCGCCCAACCGCTGAGCTGGATCGCGTATCCGGGCGGCATTCATCGGGTTGGTCACGACGGAGCCGGCTTCGCCTGGGACAACGAGGGACCGAGTCACGACACGCTGATCCATCCCTTCGAGCTCGCCGACCGCCTCGTCACCAACGGTGAATGGATAGAGTTCGTAGAGGATGGCGGCTATCGTACCGCGTCTCTATGGCTCGCGGACGGATGGACCACCGTCAGGCGCGAAGAATGGCAGGCGCCACTCTATTGGGAAAATTGCGGTGGCCAATGGCTTGCCATGTCCCTCGAAGGGCGGCGCCCGTTGGACTTGGCCGCGCCTGTCGGCCACGTCAGCTATTTCGAGGCGGACGCCTTCGCACGCTGGAAAGGCAAGCGGTTGCCGACCGAGTTCGAATGGGAGGTTGCTGCATCTCCACTTCCTGTGGCCGGCAACGACCTCGGAACGGGCGCCCTGCGCCCCGTTCCGGCAGGACCAGCCGTGGCAGGCGTCCCCCGCCAGATGTTCGGTGATGTGTGGGAGTGGACGCAAAGCGCGTATCTCCCTTACCCCGGCTACAGACCGCCGGAAGGAGCGATCGGCGAGTACAATGGCAAGTTCATGGTGAGCCAGCAGGTCCTGCGCGGTGCATCCTGTGCCACGCCGACCGGACACACGCGCCCGACCTACCGCAACTTCTTCTATCCCCAACAGCGCTGGCAGTTCGTTGGCCTGCGTCTAGCCTCGGACATCGTGTGATGCTGGCAAACACCAAAGCTAGAGAATCCGCGCGCGTGCAGGACGATGTGTTCGCTCGTGCGGTCATCGAAGGCCTGTCGCGCCAGCAGAAGACATTGCCGTGCCGCTATTTCTATGACGCGAGGGGCAGCGAGCTCTTCGAGGAGATCACCGAGCTCGCCGAGTACTACCCGACACGGACCGAGGCCGGCATATTGGCGGCGCACGCGCGAGACATGATGGATTCATTATCCGCCGGAGGCGTTCTCGTCGAGTTCGGATCAGGCTCGAGCCGAAAGACGGAGCTGCTGCTCGATGAGCTGCCCGACGGTGCAGCGTACGTCCCCATCGATGTTTCCCCCGACGCCCTGTCGCAGGCGCGCGCGCGGCTGGCGCTGCGGTTCCCGGGTCTCGACATTCGGACTGTCGTCGGCGATTTCTCCGAGCTATTGCGGTTGCCGGGCGAGCTGAACGCGCGTCCCAGGCTCGGCTTCTTTCCGGGATCCACGATCGGCAACTTTACGCCTGCAGAGGCTTCACGGCTCCTGTTGCGCTTCAGGTCACTATTGTCGGGGGATGGGCGCTTGATGATCGGCGTCGACCTGAAGAAAGACGCTGCGATCCTGGAGCGTGCTTACAGCGACAGCGCTGGCGTTACGCGCGACTTCAATCTCAATCTTCTGGCGCGCATAAATCGCGAGATCGAGCCGGCGTTCGACCTCGGATCCTTCGCACACAATGCGCACTATAATGCCCGTGAGGGCCGCATCGAGATGCACCTCGTGAGCCTGTGCAACCAGAGCTTCGCCGTTCGGGGGCATCGCTTCGCAATGCGCGCCGGCGAGACGATCCACACGGAGAACTCGTACAAGTATTCGATCCCGCAGTTCCAGGCATTGGCGGGGTGCTCCGGGTGGAAGCCTGTGCGGGTCTGGACCGATCCCGACAACCTCTTCAGCGTCCACGAGCTTGCCTGACTGATCACATCACCCCGCTCCTTCAGGCGGCCGGTCACTGGGCTCTGACGTTCGAAAGGATGGGGCATCAGGCTCGGCTCGTGCCGCTGCGTCAGCTTGCCGCTTCACCGTGAGCCCGTCGGGCTCTGTGACTTGGTCACAGACCCCGCGACCGCTGCTGGCGTAACACTACTCCAGAACAAACACTGGAGATCGGCCATGACAGCCAATGTCGGTTCCTGGGATCGCATCCTCCGAGTCATCCTCGGCCTCGTACTTCTGAGCCTCGTGTTCGTGGGGCCGAAGACGCTGTGGGGGCTCGTGGGTCTCATTCCTCTCCTCACCGGCCTTGCAGGTTTCTGCCCCGCCTACCGTGTGGTGGGTGCGAGCACCTGCGGGCGTGGTTGAGCCTCGAAGGAGATACGCAATGCTTTCGCTCTTCCTGCTTCCCGGCGATGTCGTTTGCGACGCCGCCGGGATTCCCTCCGACAGCGATCACCGCATGGTGCTGCGCTCGTTCGTCAACATGATCGTCTGGAGCGCCGCCTCGATCGGGGCTGCTCTCTGGCTTTTTCTCTGATCGGGGGAAGCGATGATCGATGGCAATTTCAGCGCTGCGGCCATTGGCGGGATCCTGATCGGTGCCGCCGCCGTGCTGCTCATGGCGACGACGGGTCGTATCGCTGGCGTGAGCGGCATGGCTTCGCGTCTGCTTCCGCCGTATGGCGATGGTGGAACCGCGAGCCGGGCCGCGTTCATTACGGGCCTGATGGCGGCGCCGTGGCTCGCCTTCCTTGCTAGCGGAAACGCGATCGATTTTGGCGTTACGAACGATATAGCCCGCCTCGTGTCAGCTGGGCTGCTCGTCGGCTTCGGTGCCGTGATGGGCAGTGGCTGCACCAGCGGACACGGCGTGTGCGGCATCGCCCGCCTGTCGCGCCGCTCTCTCGTGGCAACCGTCACGTTCATGGCGACAGCCATGCTCACCGTGTTCGTCGATCGCCACTTGATCGGAGGTTGATATGCAGGTGCTCGTCTCTCTCGCTTCGGGCGCTTTGTTCGGGCTCGGTCTCGTTGTCTCCGGCCTCATCGATCCGGAAAGGGTTCGCGCATTCCTGGACATCGCGGGCGCGTGGGATCCGAGCCTCGCCGTGACGATGGCGGCGGCCGTGGCCACTACGGCTCTCGGCTATCGTCTTGCCTTCGCGACGGGAGGACCGGCCTTCGACAAGGCGTTTCATCTCCCGGCCCAGTCGGCCATCGACGTGCGCCTTATCGCGGGCGCTGCGCTGTTCGGCATCGGCTGGGGACTTGTCGGCTACTGCCCGGGGCCGGCCATTGCCGCGCTCTCTATGGGCTCGCAACCGACCGTCGTTTTCGTCGCTGCGATGGCGGCCGGCATGGCCACTGCGCGCACCCTGCAACGTCGCTCTACCTCCGCGGTCTTGCCGGCACAGACACCCCCAAAATCTGCTCATTGAGGAGCCACAGATGACCAACGCCATTCCACATCCCGTCGACCTCACTGTGAGACCCGATGTCAAGGCTTTCTTCGACGAGGCTACCAATACGGTGAGCTACGTCGTCAAGGACCCCGGCTCGAGCGCCTGTGCCATCATCGACAGCGTGATGGACATCGACTATGCGGCCGGGCGCATCAGCTTCGAGTCCGCAGACGAGATCATCCGCTACGTCGAGGACAATGGCCTCAAGGTCGAGTGGCTGATCGAGACCCATGCCCATGCCGATCATCTCTCTGCCGCCCCCTACATCCAGAGAAAGCTCGGCGGCAAGCTCGGCATTGGCGAGAACATAAGAATTGTCCAGCAGGTGTTCGGCAAGATCTTCAACGAGGGAACCGAGTTCCAGCGCGACGGCAGCCAGTTCGATCTCCTCTTCAAGGACGGCGACACCTACCAGATCGGCGGCATGACGGCGTTCGCGATGCTGACGCCCGGGCACACGCCGGCCTGCATGACGCATGTCATCGGGGATGCGGCCTTCGTCGGCGATACGCTGTTCATGCCGGACGGCGGCACGGCGCGCGCGGATTTCCCCGGAGGGGATGCGCATGTGCTCTTCCGCTCCATCCAGCGCGTGCTGCGGCTGCCTCCCGAGACGCGTCTCTTCATGTGCCACGACTATGGCCCGGGTGGGCGCGAGATCCGCTGGGAAACGACAGTGGCCGAGGAGCGCGCGCACAACATCCACGTGCACGACGGCATCTCCGAGGGGGAGTTCGTGGCAACCCGCGAGGCGCGCGACAAGACCCTGGCGCTGCCCAAGCTCATCATTCCGTCGATCCAGGTCAACATGCGCGGCGGCAATCTTCCCGAGCCCGACGAGGCCGGCAAGCGCCACCTCAAGGTGCCGATCAACGAGCTCTAAACCCCAGCGAATAAACAGAACATAAGGAGCAGAGAGGCCGATGGCCTTCGAGGGAAAGCAACTAACGCCCGATCTCGCCGTCGCAAAGCAGATTGCGGGCGTGGACGTTGACGCCATCGCGGCCCGGGGTTTCAAGTCGATTATCTGCAACAGGCCGGATGGCGAAGGTGCCGATCAGCCGGTGTTTGCGGAGATCGCGGAGGCGGCGGGTGCCGCAGGCCTTGCCGCCCGGTATGTGCCGGTGACCTCAGGGATGGTCACGGATGCCGATGCGGCGAGCTTTGCTGCAGCGCTGGCGGAGCTTCCGAAGCCCGTCCTCGCCTACTGCCGCACGGGAACGCGCTCGGCCACACTGTGGGGATTGGCGGAAGCGGGCAAGCGTCCGATCGGCGAGATCGTTTCTGCTGCCAAAGCCGCCGGCTACGATCTTTCTGGCGTTGCGGCGCGCATCGCGAACAACCGGATGATCGAGACCGAGAAGCCCGAGGCCACGCACGACATCGTCATTGTCGGCGGCGGTGCGGCCGGCGCCGCCGTCGCAGCGAGCCTGTTGAGGCGCGTACCGGAGCTCGACATCGCGGTCATTGATCCTGCAGATACACACTACTATCAGCCCGGCTGGACCATGGTGGGAGGCGGAGTGTTCTCGCCTGAGACGACGGCAAGGGAGATGGCAGCCGTTCTTCCGCGCCGGGTAACGTGGATCAAGGCAGCAGTAGCCGGCTTCGCACCGGACACCAATACAGTTGTGATCGAGGGTTGCCGCACCATTCGCTACGCGCATCTCGTGGTCTGCCCTGGCATCAAGCTCAACTGGGGCGGCATTGAGGGGCTCGCCGCGACGCTCGGCCGGAATGGAGTCACCTCGAACTACCGCTACGACCTCGCGCCCTACACGTGGGACCTCGTTCGCTCGATGTCCTCCGGACGCGCCCTGTTCACTCAGCCGCCGATGCCGATCAAGTGTGCCGGCGCGCCGCAGAAGGCTATGTATCTATCGTCGGACCACTGGATCAGAACCGGTCGTCTCAATGACATCGAGGTCGCGTTCTACAATGCCGGCGGTGTGCTGTTCGGTGTTGCAGACTATGTGCCGGCGCTGATGGACTACGTGAAGCGCTACAACATCGCGCTCAACTTCAACACCAACCTCGTCGCCATCGACGGCCCGGCGAAGAAGGCCTACTTCAAGCACACCGGACCTGACGGAAGCGCCAAGACGATCGAAGAGCGCTTCGACATGATCCACGTTTGTCCGCCGCAGGTCGCGCCTGACTTCGTGCGTGCGAGCCCGCTCGCCGACGGAGCCGGGTGGATCGATGTCGATCCGACGACGCTGCGCCACAGGCGCTATGCAAATATCTACGGGCTTGGAGACGCCGCCAGTACGCCGAATGCCAAGACAGCGGCTGCGGCGCGCAAGCAGGCGCCCGTCGTCGCAGAGAACATCCTTTTCGACAAGGGCATGCGCCCAGCTCTCTGCGGCTATGACGGTTATGGATCCTGTCCGTTGACCGTCGAACGCGGGAAGATCGTGCTGGCGGAGTTCACTTACGGCGGCAAGGTCGCTCCAACGTTTCCTGGCTTTGTCATCAACGGCACGAAGCCGTCCCGTGCCGCCTGGCTCCTGAAAGAGCGCATCCTTCCCCCCTTCTATTGGAAGGCCATGCTGAAAGGGCGGGAATGGATGGCGCGGCCCAAGGTGATGGCGTGATCCCAGAAGAGGTGCTAGCGACGGTTTCGGGCGCTATCGTCGGATGTGTGCTGGGGCTCATCGGAGGCGGCGGGTCGGTTCTTGCCGTTCCTCTCCTCGTGTACGTCGTGGGCGTGGCCTCTCCCCATATCGCGATAGGGACCAGCGCGGTTGCGGTGGCCGTCAGCGCGCTCATCAATCTCATCGGTCATGCGCGGGCCGGGCGCGTCAGATGGCCTTGTGGACTTGTCTTTGCTGGTGCCGGGACAGCAGGGGCAGTCATTGGGTCGACCTTCGGCAAGGCGTTCGACGGTGAGAAGCTGCTGACGCTGTTCGGCGTGCTTATGATCGTCATCGCGCTGCAGATGTTCTGGAAGGGCGGAAACGAAGGCGATATCAATGTCCGTCTCACGCGGGAGACGGCGCCGAAGCTGATGCCCGTGCTGCTCGCCTATGGCACCGCGGTAGGGGCACTGTCCGGCTTTTTCGGCATCGGCGGCGGATTTCTGGTCGTGCCGGGTATCATCGCCGCCACCGATATGCCGATCATTTTCGCGATTGGATCGTCGCTGGTTTCGGTCTTTGCCTTCGGGCTCACCACGGCCGCGAACTACGCCCTCTCAGGCCTTGTAGATTGGGTGCTGGTCGCATTTTTCATCGCCGGCGGTGCGGTGGGCGGCTTGGTCGGCCGCTATGCGGCTCTTAGGCTTTCCGCCAGCAAGAGTGCGCTCTCGCGAATCTTCGCTGTGGTGGTCGCGACCGTCGGTGCGTACGTCTCCTGGCGTGGCTTTGTAGGCTGAGCCTGACGCTCGCTGAGCCGAAGTCGCTGTTTGCCATGGCTTGCGTGCAATGTTCGCAATTGGGATTCGAAGCATGTGCGGCCACACGTGCCCAAGCGCGGCGCTCGACCTTCTCGGGTTGGGAATCGGGTCGCACTGATGATCGGGACGTTGATCCTTTGCCTTGTCGCCAATGCATCAATGCACCGCTCCTCCAAGTCGAACGACCGGAACGATATCAAGAAAGGCTGACATTGTTCCTCGCGCGCATCGTCGAAAAATGGACGTGGCGGTTGATAGGATTTTTCATTACGGGATTGGTTAACTACATTCTCGCGTTCCGATGACATTTCGTTCCAAGCCGAAAGAAATGGGCTTATGTTGATTTTACGGGGGACACTTGGTGATGAGAAACGTATCGCTAAGGAGTCCGATCAATGAAACTTTCCATCACGTCTGCCATTGCGATTGCGGCAATCGGAGCCTCTTCGGTTTCCGCGTTTGCTGACGATAGACCTGAGCCAAAGGGGCCGCCTAAAACGATGGGCGATCAAGGAAAGCTTCCCCCCACCGATACGATGCGGAGCGCCGTGCCCGACATGACAGGCCCGAGCATAGAAGGCGCGTCTACCGGAGAAAGCACTGGAACCGGCGGTTCTGCTTCGCCGAAAGGTCCGGCGGTTAGAATGGGCGACGAGGCCGGAAAACTTCCGGCGACAGGTACAGTGAGCGGCGCCGTTCCCGAAATGCGCGGCCCGGCATCCGACGAAAAGTAGCTCATATCCGCAGCTTTTGCCGGGCTGCCGATTGCGTGAAGCGTGATGAAAAAACGCATTCCCGGGAAATGGCTATTTCCGGGGAATAACAGAGTGTGCCGAACACTATCCTCGGCTGCAATTCCGGCTCATCGTGAAAGGTCTGTTCTATGGTCGACAAGTCCGTTATCCATTCGAGCCCAAACTTGGCAACAACAAGCTGGTGGGGAGCGCTCCTGCTTGGCGTCGTTTTCGTCGCCGCCGGTCTCTTCATTCTCGGTGACGTCGTTCTTGCCACCGTGATCAGCGCGATCGTGATTGGTCTGCTCCTGCTCGTTGCCGGCGCCTCGGAGGTCATTCATGCCTTCTCTGCTCCCCATTGGAGCGGGTTTGCACTAAGGCTGCTGGTCGGCGCGCTCTACGGAATATGCGGCGTAGCCCTTATCGCCGATCCTTTGGTCGCATCCGTCTTGCTCACATTCGTATTCGCGCTGGCGCTCATCGTGTCTGGCGTGGTGCGCATCTTTCAGTCCTTTCAGTATTGGCGATGGTCTGGCTCGCTGCTTCTCCTGTCGGGTGTCATCGGCATCATCGCCGGCTTCGTGATCCTCGCTAAATGGCCCGTCAGCGGGCTTTGGGTGTTGGGCACCCTCGTTGGCATCGACCTTCTGCTGCACGGAGCATGGTGGATCGCGCTCGGCTTACGGCTCCGTCGGGAGCCTCGCGCAGCCAGGCCCTAGGATTGAATGTCCTGCCCAGAGGGCGGGGAGGCTGAGATCATGACCGGGAGGCTCCGATGCCGAATGCGCGTTCCAAGGACCCGCTTCTCATCGATCTGGCTCTGCAGGGCGGTGGCGCGCACGGCGCCTTTACCTGGGGTGTGCTCGACAAGCTGCTCGAGGACGAGACGCTCAGGATAGACGGGATATCCGGCACCTCAGCCGGAGCGATGAACGCAGCGGTGCTCGTCGACGGGTATATGGACGGCGGATCCGATGGCGCGCGTGCTGCGCTGGAACGGTTCTGGCGCAAAGTATCGGAGGTGGCGCGCTTCAGCCCTTTTCAGCGCGGCCCCCTCGACATCCTGCTCGGTCGCTGGACTCTGGATAGCTCGCCCGCCTTCGTCGCGATGGATCTCGCTGCGCGCGTGATCTCGCCTTACGACCTGAATCCTGGTGGGTTCAACCCGCTCCGCGACGTTCTCGCCGAATGCGTTAATTTCGATCGTCTCACCAACGCATCGATCAAGTTGTTTGTGAACACCACCAACGTCCGCACCGGTCGGGGCCGTATCTTTCGAAATTCCGAACTAACGCCGGACGTTCTCCTTGCGTCAGCCTGCCTGCCGCAGCTCTTCCAGGCAATCGAGATCGACGGAGAGGCCTATTGGGATGGCGGCTACTCGGGCAACCCGAGCATCATGCCGCTGGTGCTCGAATGCAGCTCGCGCGACACCATCCTGGTCCCCATCAATCCGGTTGAACGGCCGGGCACGCCGCGCTCGGCTCGCGAGATCCTCGACAGGATCAATGAGGTCGCCTTCAACGCCGTGACCCTCAAAGAGCTTAAGATGATCGCGCTGCTGAGGCAGGTTGCGGATCCGGGGAAAAGCGAAGGTGCACTTTGGGCCGAGATGCGCGTGCACGCCGTCCGCAACCCGACCATGCTCAAGCTCGGCTACTCATCGAAGCTAAATGCGGAGTGGCCCTTCCTCGAGATGCTCCATCAGGAAGGGCGGAATTCCGCAGACGAGTTCCTGCGGAAGCACCGCAGGGATCTCGGGCGGGCATCGTCGGTCAATCTCGAGACACTCCTTGAGCAGGTCTGACGATGGGGTTGGTCGGCATCATATGCGCGCTTGCCCTGCTGATCTGGCTTGCCTACCGCGGCTGGAGCATCCTGCTGCTGGCGCCCGCCGCCGCCCTGATCGCTTCCGCGTTTGCGCGTGAGCCGTTGCTTGCCCATTGGACGCAAACCTTCATGGGCAATGCTGCGCAGTTCCTGGCGCAGTTCTTCCCCCTTTTCCTTCTGGGCGCGCTGTTCGGGAAGCTGATGGACGACAGCGGGTCGGTGAAAGCGATTGCGCAGTACATGACGGAGACGCTCGGGCCGAGCCGCGCGATCCTTGCCGTCATCCTGGCCGGCGCGGCGGTGACCTACGGCGGCGTCAGCCTGTTCGTCGCATTTTTCGTTCTGGCACCGATGGCGATCGAGCTGTTTCGGGCCGCCAATATTCCGCGGCGTCTCATGCCGGCGGCAATCGCGCTCGGCACGTCGACCTTCACCATGTCCGCGTTGCCGGGAACGCCGGCCATTCAGAACGCCATTCCCATGCCGTTCTTCGGCACGACGCCCTTCGCAGCGCCGGGCCTCGGTGTGATCGCGTCTGCAATCATGCTCGGCTTCGGGCTGTGGTGGCTCACGCGGGAGCAGACGAAGGCCGGTCTGAAGGGAGAGGGCTTCGGCGGCGCAGCCGATGTAACCCTTTCCGGGATCGCGGACGATCAGTTCATCCGCGAGCGCGCAACCGCCTCCCGCGAGTTCGACCCCGCCGAGATCCACCACGGCCGGTCCGCCGACACACTGCCGCCGGTCGGGGTGGCCGCGCTTCCCCTTGTTGTCGTTGTGCTTGTCAATCTTCTAATGGCTCTGATCATCCTGCCCGCGCTCGACTTCGCGTTCCTCAAGGAGGAGCGCTGGGGCCGCACGTCGATCCAGGCGGTCGGCGGCGTGTGGTCGGTGGCCGTTGCGCTGGCCACCGCCACGCTTGTGCTCATCATCCTCAATCGACACCGTCTGAAAGACCTGAGGCAGAGCATGGACGCTGGCGCCAATGCGTCCGTTCTGCCAGCCCTCAGTGTCGCGAGCCTGGTCGGGTTCGGCGCCGTCGTCGCCGCGCTGCCTGCATTCGCGGTCGTGCGGGACTGGGTTTTGTCGATCGGCGGTGGCGCCCTGGTGTCGCTCACGGTCGCGACGAACGTCCTCGCCGCGCTCACCGGATCGGCCTCGGGCGGGCTGACGATTGCGCTCGACGCCCTGGGCGGAACGTACATGAGCCTCGCCGCAGCTCAGAACATTCATCCCGATCTACTGCATCGCGTGGCCGTGATCGGATCCGGTACGCTCGACAGCCTGCCGCACAACGGCGCGGTCGTCTCCTTGCTGGCGGTTTGCGGGTCCACGCATCGCGAGAGCTACCGCGACATCGTGATTGTTTGCATCCTTGGAGCTATGATCGCACTTGTTGCGGTCATCCTCCTTGGCTCCTTCTTCGGATCGTTCTGATCAACTGCCCGGGAGCGTCAACCGATGGTTAGACCGATCAGGCGTATTGGCGAGCACGTCGGCCCCTGATGGACGCACCATGCGAAACAACACGGCAGTGGGGCGATACTCTGTCGGCTGATTGATTGGACAGGAGCTGGAGATGCCTGGGCCCGACAGCATTGAGTCCTTACGTTTAGCTGAAGAAATTCAGGACCGCAGGCTGGCCCGAAAAACCAAGCTGGGAACGCTCGGAATGGGAGCGGGTTTAATTGACGATCGAGTGACGTGGAGTTGCTAATCTCGTCGGTGTGTACAGGGTAATCTTGGAACCCGGGTGACCCCCAGGCCCTTATCGACGCTCTTCGAATGGGCTATGATTTTCGAAATTTTCCAGATGAGGGTGTTGGTTGCGGGAGCCTGCTTTGACCGAGATTTGAAATGCAAATGCTAGGCCACGCCGCCGAGGAACCCCGGCACGTTCCCACGGCGCCGCTTTTCGGCGTGCGCTCCTTGTCCGTTGAGGGCGCAGCCACGTCGGCTTGGCCGAGATTGCGGACATCGCGCCAGCGGTCGAATAGGTCAACAACTGCGGCTATCACGACGTCTGCTTTGCTCTCGTAGCGACCGGAGCTCCACGACTGCAGGAATAGGAGGCCCGCGGCGGTAAGCCCGAGCGCCGTCGCAAACTCGGTGGAACCGTTCGCCGGATCTATTCCGCAAGCCCGAAGGCCGTGCAGGAAATGCTCGCGATCCTATTTCTTGCTTCCTATGCCTGGACGACGTGTTCATAGATGTCATCCTCCTGGGCATTGTGGATTCGAACGAGCGCTTCGATGGATCCAATCACACGCTGCGCGTCGCGCACCAAGTATTTATCGGCGTCCTCTGCCCGCAATCCGTTGGCGATCCGGGCCAAAAGCCTTGCCTGATGCAAGATCTCCCGGTGGGCGCGGCTCATCGCCGACAGTCCGTGGCCGTCGACTAGGTATCTGGCGAGACGTGGGTAGATGATCGTCTCGTCCTCCCGCTCGTGGGTGACAACGCTGTCCTCGACGAGGCGGTGAGCCTCGAGGATCAAATCAACGGCCTTCTGACCCTCCGCATCGTCGAGCGCATCGGAGATCTGAAGCAGCTTATCCAAATCCTCCTCCAGAAGGCGGTGCTGCTCACCGAGATCCCTTGCCATTTTCCCGGGAGCCGCGCCTATTGCGGTCCGCCATTGGGGTCGAAGAGCGCGCAAGGCATTGACAATGACGGCGACATCAATGGCTTCCTGAGTTAGTGCACCCGCGACAGGCGGAAGCCATCCAACTGCTGCTGCAGCCATGGCAATGCCGGACAGCCCCATACCGACGACAATGCTCTGCACGGCAATACGACGGGAGCGCCGCGCGATAGACACCGCTTCTGAGACGCGGTCAAGGCGGTCCACGATAATGACCACGTCGGCCGCCTCGGATGAGGCACTGGCCCCCCGGACACCCAATGCCACGCCGACGTCGGCGGCGGCGAGCGCTGGAGCGTCGTTGATGCCGTCACCGACCATTAGGGTCGGATGCAGCCGACTCTCCATTGCGACAGCATCCACCTTGTCGGATGGATCCCGATCCGAGAGGATCGCGTCGATGTCGAGCGCTGCGGCGATGGTCTCGGCCGCATCCGCCCGGTCACCTGTCACCATCACGATGCGTGTGATCCCGGCGGCGCGAAGCGACTGGACTGCACGCGGGGTCTCCTTGCGCAGTTCGTCTCCCAGGAGCAACGCACCGGCAATGCGGCCGTCGATGGAGACAAAGACGCTCAGCGCAGACCGCCAGGAGGCCCGGCGCAATGCCCTTAGCGCCCAGTCGTCAGGCCGATGCGACCCGAAGATGAGCTGGTGGGAGCCCGCGCGAACACGTTTCCCCTCGACGATACCCTCCAGACCTGACCCCATGACCTCATGCACCTGCGAGGGAATCTGCAGGGGAAGCCCTCTGGCCATGGCAGCCGCGACGATGGCCCCGGCGACGACATGTTGGGACGCCTGCTCCAGGGAGGCAGCGAGGCGAAGCACTTCATCGGCGCTTTCTCCAGGCCCCGTTTCGATCGCGACTAGGCGCGCGCCGCCCACTGTCAGCGTTCCGGTCTTGTCAAAAAGCACGGTATGCGTCTGCGCCAAAGCATCCAGTGGAGCCCCGCCCTTGATGATGACGCCGCGGCGTGCCGCCTGCGAGACACCGGCGATGAATGCCACCGGCGCGGCTAGGATCAACGGGCAAGGGGTGGCAACGACGAGCACAGCGAGCGCGCGGACGGCTTCGCCGGATATCGCCCAGGAGAGCCCGGCAACGAGGACGGTGACGGGCAGAAGCAACAGGGCATAGCGATCGGCTAAGCGGATGAAGGGGGCCTTGGCGGTCTGAGCGGCCGTCACGAGACGCACGATACCGGCATACGTGCTATCCTCGGCCGTTGCTACGGCCGTCATCTCGAAGGTGTCGCCAGCGTTGAGGGCGCCGCTGCGCACGCTCTCTCCAAGACCGTGTGTAACCGGGATCGGCTCGCCTGTGAGCGCTGATTCATCGAGGACCGCAACCGGCGACTTGATGAGCCCGTCCACCGGTACGATCTCCCCCGCGCGGACGACGATCGTATTGCCGATGGCAATCGATGAGATCGGGACCACATCACTTGCATCGCCATTGCGGCGGAGCGCGCTTGTCGGAGCGCGGTCTATAAGCGACTTGAGATTGCGCTCGGCGCGCGCCACCGCGTAGTCCTCGAGCACTGTGCCGCCAGTGTACATAATGGCGATGATAATTGCGGCAAATGACTGGTTGAGCGCGATGGCTCCTGCCATGGCCAGGAGCGCAATCGCATCGACGCCCAGGCGTCGCGCCAGAAGATCGCGAACAATCGAAATGGCAAGAACGACGACGACCGGGACCGTTGCCCCGATCCAGAGCCAGCCCGCCAGCCGGTCATGATCCAATACAAGCGCCGTCCCTCCCGCCAAAAGTCCGAGCAGAACAGCGAGCAGCAGGAAACGCCTGACCAGGCGCTCATCGACCGCAGATAGCGCTACGCAATTTAGCCAAGTACGCATCCGGCGCTTTCTGCTTCAGGAAACCGAGTATCTACGGAAACGCCACTCGGCAAGTCAGCCCTCGTCGGGCAAGTCGGGAGGACGGCGTGAGAGGATCTTGCGCCCCGTGAACATGGCCGAGGTGATGCTGCCGCCTTCATGCACTTCGGTGACCACGATGGCGATGATGTGGAGAGTGACGGCAGCGGCCAGCGCGTAGAACCCGAGTTCGTGCACGATGACAAACGGCTTTCGAAAGGCGCGCATTGCGTCATACGCGGTCTTGTCGATCATGTCGGTTGCGCCGGGCGCAACCAGGGCTGGATCTACCCCGGGGGCGGCGACCCATGCCGCAAACCAACGGCCGAAGGGAGGCCAGTAGAGATCTGTTCCCGCCAGGACAAGCCCGGTGGCTGCCTGCATCAGAAGCAATACGAAAAGGAGGGACACAGCGATACGCGCGAGCGGATTGTGCCCCACGTATTGCTGAGGGTCACCCGCAAGGAACGAGGCCGTATAGGCGCGAAGAGCCGTCAGGTAGCCGGGGCCACCCGGCACAATGGCGCGCCACCGTGCATACCTGTTACCGAAGAAAGCCCAGACAAACCGCCATAGCAGGTTGGCTGCCATCAGGTAGCCGAACAGCACGTGGACGTCCTTGAGCGTCACCTTGCCGCCCGGTGAATGATGAAACAGAGTGTCGAGCAGGATGTCGAGGCCGGTCACAAGAAGACCGAACACGGCGAGCGCATTGATCCAGTGGAACAAGCGCGTCGGCACGTCCCACGCCACGTATTCCTTATAGTCTGGCATCACACTCCGCTCCTCTCGGCATCGCAACCTTCAGCGGATCGTAATCATAACAATAACAAGCACACTCGCTAATACGGCGCATCGCCTTGACACCAGTCAATCATTCGCTTCATGGCCAGGTCAACGCTGGTTTACACTGGCTAGGGCCTTGCCAGGATTCGATTGTTTTGCTCAGGCGTGGTGTGCTCGGGCGCCGCCCTCAATGGCCGGCGGTCCGGGGAAGAAGGGTTGCGCGGTAGAGCACCCGAGCCTGGGCGTCCAAAAACGTCAGCAGGATTGCCGACGGCGTCATCTTTACTGCCATGAAGCCAGGGACAGCCGCGGAGAACGCGGCCCCCTCAGGGTGTGCGGCGGCGGGCCGCGCTTCGGATCCCGCTCCGCATGTCAAGTAGCTAACGCCATCGACAATGATGTGCTGCAAGTTGTGGTCATGTCCGTTGATATACGCAGCGACATGATGGCGGTCGAAGAGGGGCTTCAAGGCAGCGATGAGGACCGGCGTGTTGCCGTGTGGCCCCGCGGAGAATACAGGATGATGGCCCACTACGATTTTCCACGTGGCTTTGCTTTCGGCGAGCGCGGCACCGAGCCACGACAACTGCGTCGCTGCGCCTGGCTCGATAAGACGCGCCAAGAAGCCGTCGCCTGAACTCAAGAGGGGAAGCGTATCGAGAAAAAAGAGCTCGACAAGGTCGCCGCCGCTGCCCAGCACCTCGGTGTGCCGATAATAGTCTGCGGGCATAGACCATCGAGAGCTCGCAGCCGAATAGTCTCTCTCGGCAGCGACATTGCCCTTGTGATCGTGATTTCCAAGAACCGGATACCACGGGCCTTGAAGACCGTTGTCGCCATAGACGCTCTCGAAGGCATCCTTCCACAAGGGATCCGACACTCCGGAAACGCCTCTGGGGTAGAAGTTGTCGCCAGTGGAGACGACGAACCGAACTCGGTCTCGCCGCGCCGCTATCCCCATCGCGTGCGCGACCTGGCGCTGCCCTTCCGAGTTCGCATGCCCCCAATCGCCGACCACGAGAAAAGAGAACGATGCCTCATCTGAGGCGGCCGAGCCGGTGGGCAGCGCCGCAAGCGAAGCGGCCGCCAAGCTCTTCGCCAGGAGCGCACGCCGTGTCAGCAAGGTATTGAGGGGCATAGGGTGAAGGTTTCTCCCGTTTCGCCGCGGGAAATGCCCGAGACGGCATCACGCGCCAGTAGCGAAGCTTACTTTTGGCCTGCGCCCATCCCCTTGCCGGGTCCGGTATTGTCGAGCGCAGTCTTGCACGCCGCCGAGACTTTGTCCCTGTTGGATTCGAGGCAGGCGCGAACCTCGCCTTGACCATGCTCCTTGCCAGCGCAGAATTTCTTAAGGTCGTCCTTGCATGCAGTGGCGACCGGGCCCTGCTGAGACATTGCGGCAGTCGCCAAGGTGACCGTACACGCTACTGCAGCAATCGATTTAGCGATGATCCTACGCATGACCATTCTCCTGCGGGTTGGAAAACCTAGTAATCAGCTGAATAAGTGCCCCTACGCTGCGCGGGGTCGCCTTGTCTGTGATCAAGTCACATTCGGTATCAGGGCCAGGCGCGTGCCGGCGATTGTGCGTAGTTGGGAAACACAGGAAATTCGGGGCTTCGCTCATTCCGGTCGCTTGCGACCGGTGATCATCCCTTTGACTAGATTTTCGCCGTGTTCCATGCTTGCGAATATCACGCCCACAACATGCAGTCCGACAAGCGTGAGTGTGATGTAGGCCAGTGCTTCGTGAACATTCTCGAGTGGCTCGGAGCCCCAGTAGGCGTCGGTCGTCATCGCAAAGCCGGTTGCGCAAAGCGCGGTAAGCAACACCAACAGAATGACGATCATGGCGCCGCCCGCCGGATTGTGGCCGAGGTAGCGCGGTGCCTCAAGGTGCAACGACTGCTTCAAGAAAGCTACGACCGCTCGGGGACCTTTAACGAAACTCGAAAAACGTGCGTTCTCCGACCCAATGAAGCCCCAGACAATACGCATCGCGACGAGGGCCGCGATGGCATATCCGGCCCACATGTGCAGCCATTCGATCTCGTCGCCAGTCAGAAAGGCCACAGCGAACAGCGCGACGAGACTCCAGTGAAAGCCTCGCACAAAGAGATCCCAGATCTTGACAGTTGTCGGCGGCTTATCGCCGCCGACTTCTAATGCACGGTTGATGATACTCATGCTGCGCATCCGTTGCTCAGGAGGGGTTCTTCCAATCGCCGCCGACCGGCGTGCCGGTTGTTGGATCGATGAAGAACTCCACGCGCGTGCCTTGCTTGTCGCGGGCATAGACCTCGATGCAACTTTCTTTGATCTTGGATTTGGCGATCTTATAGCCATGGTCAGTAACGATCTTCTCGATGGCTTCGAGACTCATCCACTTCTCGCGTGGCTCCGCCGTGCACGCCTTTCCGAAGCTGCCGGCTTGCGCCGTGCCGGAAAGCGAGGCGGCGGATAATCCCGCGAGAAGCGCCGCGGCGATCGTGATGCGAGCTTTCATTTGTCTTCTCCAATCATTCATTACGTTCAATTCGTAGTGGTGGCGCCGTGCTTCGACGTCGTGGTGCCAATCTGCACGAACGACGATGACGGCTGCCTGACGGCGGAAATCAGCGTCCTGTAAGTTTCGGCTGACGCGCGTCAGCAAGAGTCACCAAACGCAAAGCGACGCAGCGATTGTCTTGCCGACAAGAAGGGGTATCGCTGTCCGGCGGGAAGGATCCGCGCCGGTTCACGATCGTCCAGGATCTGACGCTGTTGTTCCTGCCGGCTCTCCGCGCAGCGTGGTTCCGCGTGCGCCGACCGGAAGCGGAGCAGATCACCGCGCTCCCGCAACTACAGACCTCGCGGCGATCACGTGCCATGATCGCCGCGCAAACTCAGTCGGGGGGACCGCGTTTCGCGCCGTGCGGAGTTCGGGCTGCGTTTCCTGGGGCCAACAACGGGACTAACCCGCCTATGCGGCCACGTTTGCGACGGGCCAATAGTAGAAGTCGCCGATTCTACTATTGGCGAGGTGAGCCGGACACCGACTACGGGCGATTTCGGCCAGTTTGTGGATAGGTGTGATCAACTAGCTCACAATTGGTCTTGCACCCGCTTCTTCGAGGCCAGCCGCGCTCTGGGCGGCAAGACCGTTAGCGGCTGCTTGTGTATCCTGGAATTCCTCCAGCGCATGGACTCGGCCCCACCGGAGGGTGAACACGTGAAGCCCGCGGTTGATATAGGACGCCCCGCTGATCAGGGTGGCTTGGCTGTCCCACCGCGCAAAGACGCGCGTATTCCAAGGCCAGCCTTTGACTGTTACATCGCAAAGCGTGATGTGGAGATTTGGCAGGACTTGGCCGAGCCGCTCGAACCACCTGCGGACGGAGTCTTTGTCGTGACGCTCACCGCCGAGCGCGTGGATGCCCGACACGCGATGATGGACATTCGGCGCAAGAGCCTCGACCGCTTTATCCCAGCGATGATGGTTCACGTGATCGAAGGTCTGCCGGATTTTCATCCTCACGATGGAACCGTAGATCATTTGTCTTCTCCGTTGGAAAATCAGTGATGAGGGTTCGCGCAGTAGCTCAGCTCTTCCATCCCCAGGCCGTGCGCTGCATGGCGCGGGCATAGGCGGGTCGTGACTTCAGGGTGGCGACCCACGCCTCGATCGATGGACGCCCCTCGAGTAAGCCGATGTCTTGAGCCCACGCCATCAGCGAGCCGTTCATGATGTCGGCCGCCGTCATGCGATCCCCAAGCAGGAAGGGCTGCTCTGCGAGAAGGAGCTCCATGTAGGAGGCCACGTTGTGGAAAGGTGTCAGGGCTGGCCCAAGAGCGACGGAGGCAACACCACGCTCCTCGGCCTTTTTCGCGCGCACCTGCTCGAAGATGGCGGGCTCCAGGGTCCCGGCGGAAAATGCCATCCAGGTGCAGTAGCTCGCTCGGCGTGGACTATCGGTCACAAGCGGCGCGAGCTCGGCGTCTGCGAACCGATCGGCAAGATAGAGACAGATCCCGAGAGACTCGAAGATGATCGTGCCGTCGATCTCAAGCGCCGGGACTTTTCCCAATGGATGGATCTTGAGATAGCCCTTGCTCTTGTGTGCGCCCCGCCACAGGCTGACGACGTGCAGGTGGTAAGGAACGCCGATTTCCTCCAGAAGCCATCGCACCCTCACGGCACGTGTCCCGGGGGAAAAATGCAATCGGATCCGTTCCGGATCAGCTTCGGCGTTTATCAGCACCATTCCCTTGCTTCGCCTTGTGATGTGGGCCGCGTGTGCGCCACTCGTTCATGAAACACTGCTGGAAAGAATGATGTCTGCGACGCCGCGGGGATTTTCGACTGACGAGAAATGACCCGTACTGGGAAGCGTGACCAAGCGAGCATTCTTTAGCGCGGCCTTCGTGCGCTCGCGCTCGGGGACACGTGACCAGTCCTTGTCGCCATAGATCAGCGTCACCGGGGCTTTGACGGCGGCATAGCGCTCGCGGGCTTTGGGCCAGGATCGCCACTGCTGAAGGACTTTGCGGGCGACGCGCTTGTAGTGCCGCCGCCGCGCTACGG
>CAZDUD010000011.1:0-53171 GCA_964508485.1 uncultured Hyphomicrobium sp.
AGGGCTGACGAGCCTGTCGGAAGGACAGAAGGTCTCCTTCGATACCGAGCAGGATAGGCGTTCCGGTAAGACTGCCGTCGCGAATATTCAAGTAAGCTGAACGCAGTCACGCGCATCAGGCACTTTACCGTAAATGCCGGCGCTTGGATCTTGCCCGATAGGTCATGAGCGCCGGCAAATTGCGTCTTTACGCAAAACGTTCTGGCGGAGCCCCTCCTTTTGGAGGGTTGCGCTACGGCGCAAAGCAAATCACCAACACCGAAGCGAAGCAGGAGAATACCGTGAGCGGGAAGTGCCCAAAATGCGATGCGGAATCCCATGTTCTCATCGAATACTTTCGGGCACGCGATGAGGGATCGAAGCGGACCGTGCCTGCCGTCCAATTTATTTGCGAACAGTGCCGGACGATTCTTGGTATCGCTCTCGATCCCGAATGGCAGGCGCAAGTCGTTGCTGGACAACTACGGACCGTCGGAGCTAGCGAACAAACTAGCCACTAACGCCAATGGGTCGACGTACACGTGGACGAAGGCACATATTTCGGATGTGATCGTTGAAATCCGAAGTCAATGTCATCGGTTAACTATTGACCTGCCATGATGTGCCCAATGTATCCGGCAGCAAGGACTAAGGCGACGAATGCGACGAACAGGATGAGCGCTGAAGTCGCCGCAAAATCGCTCGTATCGTTCGGCCGGGGATCGGGTGCCACGAATATGCTCCTGGGCGCATCGAACCATTTCCGGTGCGCCGAAGAACTCTAACGTACGTGACGTATCCGAGACTTACGCCTACTCCAGCGACAGGCGATGCCGTGAAGTGCCGGCACGTGAGCGCACAATCAGTCGGTGCGAATGTTCGAGACAGAAATTCTTCCGGACCGGCGATCCTCCTGGATATCGAAGGTCACCTTTTGCCCCTCATTGAGGATGTGCGCACCGGATCGCTCAAGGGCTGTCGCATGGATGAACACGTCCTTGCCGCCGTCATCTGGCTGGATGAAGCCAAAGCCTCTTTTAAAATTATAGAACTTTACGGTTCCAAGTTGCATGACTCTTCCTAATTTGGTGGTCCAGATATTCTCTGGGCACACGCGCAGGCGGATAAGGATTATTTGGGCAGCGGATCGTGGGCGCCGCGCGCCGCGCCAGCCTTCCGCGACGCGCTCAGACGTTTTTCGAGCGATCGCAACGCACTGCGCTCGTCCGTAAACCGTTCGTCACCCGTTTCCCAGATCTCGTTGTGCAGTAGATCTACTTCGAAAATGCGAACGTTGGAAGGACTGGTTAGATAGACCTCTGCCGTCGTGTCGACGATGCGGCCCACGAGTGTGTCATCCAAATAGACGTCTCTCGCCAGGCAAGAGGATTGTGGGTCAATAGGGTTCCAGCCAGCAGCCAGTCTGAACAATCTCGGCTCCCGTCTTAGAGCCTGTTCGCGTAGGTGAGGTCGCGCCCGGAGTAGTGCGCGCTTGGCTCGCCGTGATGGTGAACGATCAACGCGACACTCGCACGATGTGCCAGAGCTTTGCCAAAGGCTTCGGCTACGCCTTGGCGTCGCGAAGCAAGTAAGGGAATACCTATCTGGCTCAACACGATCCAATTATCATTGGCGCCTTGAAAGACCTGGAAATCCCGTTTCACACGGAACTCCCTTCTTGATTGGTGTTGAGCCGTGGCAGCGGGTACCCGTCGCTCGCGTATAGATTGCGGATCGCGACGTCGTCATAGCGATCCTCATCTATCTCGAGAACGGCGCCGACTAGTTTGTCGGGTTCCAGTTCCTCGATGGCATAGCGGATGGCGACGGCCGCAGACTCAAAGCGACGATATAAAGGCATTTTACGCCGAAAGCCCTTGCCCTTCGACGGGAACAACTCTGCTGGAGCACTGTAGTCGAATGCCTCGATCATCAGGCATTTCCCTCCTGAAGGCTCGCAAGTTCACGTTCCTTGGCCACGCGTTCGAAACCCTCCTCGGTCGATTTGATCCTATAGGTAAGATCTTGCCCCTCGATTGGTAGCAGACGGAGGATAGTGACTACGGATGGACCAACGGATCTCTGAGGAGAATGAAAGATCACGCGCTGGCCGACTTTGAACCTATGCGCTGCCATCTGTTTCGCTGGATCCTTTCTTTTGCCGCCGCGCTCGCCAGATTGGAGTCGCTCAAGGCGGTCCACTTTGCCCCATAACGTTGCGCAAAGATTCGCGTCGGCGCCGCTTTGAGACGCACCAATGGCTACGCGTTCCATCCACGCCCTCGTCATTGCAATGTCGAGGAGCCGGGCCGCGTCGCGACTAAAACCGGGAGGATTCTGCGGAAATGGCATGACTGTGCTCCAATCTGGCGGGAGCACTCGCATCTCTCAGCCGCTGGAGCCTGTTTGTGCCAGCGATTAAATTAATATGGGGTGCCGGGGCGCAAAAGTCCACCCCTACGGTTGCGCAGTGGATTTCGCCGTCTTTAGGTTGTCCGCTCTGGACTATCGACATCAGCCAGAAACGACGGACGACAATCTTCTACGTCGTCGCGTTGCTCGGCCGGATGCACACACGCTCGCCCAAGACCATCATGCTGAGAATGATCAAGAGCCTGTGCCATTGCGAACGGTTCTTAAGACAGTACTCCAACCTTATCGCGGCACGGTCCTTACGGGGCCGCCTGTCCTGCTGGCGGCCAGCACTACGAGCAACTCAGTCTTGTCCTTCATGAGCCGGCCATCAATGCCGCCAAGCATGGCGCGCTCAATGCATCGAACGACAAACAACCCCGGTTGAGCAGCTTCGGAAGATTTTGAGCCCGAATCCGGTCGGGACATTCGCTCCTCGGCTCGTACGGGCGCATGCTGATCTGTCTCTCGAATAAGGAGACAGAGCATGGACAACAATCACGAAACTAAGACTCTGAAGCCTGTCCGCAACGAGCCTTGGAACAAGGGAAAGCTTATCGGGGCAAAGCCGCCACTGCGGCCAAGCCACGTTTGGTCGATAAGAACGAAGCTTCAGATGGCAGATCGGAAGCGGGACTTAGCACTTTTTAATTTGGCCATCGACAGCAAGCTCCGAGGCTGTGACGTTGTCGCGCTCCGCGTTGATGATGTTGCGCCGAGCGGCTATGCGATGGATCGAGCGACAATCCGGCAGAAGAAGACGGGCCGGCCCGTGCGGTTCGAACTGACGGACCAAACTCGCTCGGCCATCGACGATTATCTAAGGATGACCGGGCGGAAATCCGGGCAATTCTTGTTTGCTGGTCGCGGCGGTGGCTTCCACGGACTGACGACGAGACAGTATGCCCGGCTCGTCGACGAGTGGGTTGCCAGTATAGGCCTTGATCCGGCGAAATTCGGCACGCATTCGCTGCGACGCACCAAGGCAGTGCTAATCTATCGGAGAACGGGCAACCTCAGAGCCGTCCAGCTTCTGCTTGGACATTCCAAGATCGAGAGCACCGTGCGGTACCTCGGCATCGAAGTTGATGATGCCATCGAGATCGCTGAGAAGATCGACATCTGAAGCTGCATTGCACCCATAAGCAGACCTAGTCGGCGTGAGCACGGGGGCGCCGACTTCGAACGCGGCGATGGCAGCTATTGGGACGAACCCGCCTCGATGGCAACGTCCGCGACGGGCCAGGTGCTGCCTAAATTGGTTCGAAATTTCGAGCCGGACGTTCAGATCTCTACACGTTCCATCCTCGGTTCGGCCGCGACTGACGCCTCCGCAGCGACGCACTCTTCATCATACGTTGGCGAGCTTGAACGGCGAAGCTGCACCCACGACATTATAGTTTTCCGATCGGCTAACTGTTGTTGACGAGCATGTGTGTCTCGGTTATAGTTAGCTTTATGGCTAACAAATTAATACAGCTTGACCATGTTTTCGGAGCCCTGTCCGACGCGACCCGTCGGGCAATCGTCATGCGGCTATGCGAAGGCGAGGCAACCGTCGGAGAGCTGGCGAAGCCATTCGAGATGGCGTTGCCCAGCCTGATGAAGCACATCCGCATTCTTGAGAGCAGCGGCCTTGTCACCTCCGAGAAGATTGGGCGGGTTCGAACGTGCTCGCTTAGGACCGACGCGCTGGAGACCATCGAGGATTGGTTGGCGGCTCAACGGGAACTTTGGGAGCGACGTTTGGATCGACTGGAGGCCTACGTCGAGAAAATAAATCGAGAGGAGAAGTCCAATGCCCGCAAACGCAAGCCAAGATGAAGCACCCCTGTCCACTTGGGAGCTCGATCGCGAGATCGTTCTCTCGCGTGTGATCGATGTGCGGCGAGAGTTAGTTTTCTCTGCCTGGGCCGATCCGCGCCATCTTCCCCAATGGTTCGGTCCGGCCGGGTTCAAGGTCGAGACGAAGTCGATCGATATTCGCGTCGGCGGCGAATGGCGCTTCGATATGATCGCTCCCGACGGCAAGCGATATACGAATCGTATGCATTTCCGGCGTATCGAGAAGCCGCACTTGATCGAGTTTGATCATGGCGCAGACAAAGACAGCGATCCCGGCGTATTCCGCACCACTATCACGTTCGATGAGCAGAGCGACGGCAAGACCGTCGTCACTTTGCGGCAGTTGCATCCGACAAAGGCGCAGCGTGACGCGGGGATCGGATTCGGCGCGGTCGAATTCGGTTATCAGACGCTCGACAAGCTGGCTCAACACGTCGAAAGCAGCAAGGCAACGTAGCGACGCTATGGGTCATCAGCGCCTCTCGGGAAACTCGCAGTACGTCGGCTGCACCTCCAGCAGCGGACATGAACTGCGTCGGCGGGGACTGGCCTAATACCCGAGTGCTTGATGTCCGTTGTTGGGACAAAGTGGACCTCCTACCCTTCACACCACACATTTCCGCTGTTCGGCCAAGGCTGTGCAAGTCCTTCCGCTCTCAGCACAGAACCAGCGTCGCGACCGTCCGCTAAAGTCACGTCAACTAGCGCGCGACCGTAGCGATCATCTTTGCCGCTCCACACGATGCGATAGCCGCGAGCCATTAGCGTGGTGAGGCGGTCGAGAGACTTCTGAGCTAGCTCGCGCTCCCGTCCGCACTCAGCGTTACCCAGTTCTGGCGCATCTATTCCGGCTAAGCGCCACTTGCGTCCGTCCTGCCAACCTGTGTCGCCATCCACGAGGCAAGTGCGCCGGGTCCATCCACACACTGCGATCTCGCCTTTGAACAGGTCGCTAGGTCCGACTGGCGAGGCTTGCCTAAATTGTTGAATGCCTCCGGTGTGAAGGTAGGCCGTGATGGCGAGCGCTGCAAAGAAGACTGCAACTACCATCCACGGGACTGACTTGCTGAGATCCCGTAGCGCAGCGGACGTGCCTGCAAAGCGCGTTTTCAGGACCGATGGACGACGCTTTGAAAGGAGGACTATCTTCGGATCATCCATTACGCTGCTTTCCTATGGGTCGCGGCTAGATTGCTTTTAGCCCGCAATGGCCCTGTGAGATCGGTGCCGGGAAAGTTATCCCCGCATAGCGGAGCAGTAGGATAGTGTCGCCAAGCGAGCGGATGAACAGCGTTGGGCCTTCCACAAGCCTGACTAAGCGTCCCGGAAGCGCGAAGTTCGCTCGCCTTTCCCTTTTTAAGGACGACACATGTCGGGCTACGACAAAACTCCTGAGTACGGCGGTCCCGATCCGAGTTGGCGCGGTGTCGTCGCTTGGGTCGGCGCATTTTGTGTTGCTATCGTTCTAGTTGGATGGCTTTTTAGCTAGGTGATTGCGCTGCCTACTGATCAACGCTAGGTTTGATCGGGGGCGCAAGTATGTTTCAGCGTCACGCACTGATTGGTTTCGTTCTTTTGGTCGCTGGATGTGCCACGGCAAGTGAGCCGCCAGTTCAGCAAGCGGTCGCGCCCAAACCAACGTGGGAGACACGAAGCGAGCAAACAGGCTCTGTGCAGTCTTCTTCGATGGAGGCACCCGCTCGCGTTACAGTTCCCGCGCAACACGTTGCTCCCGTTCCGCCAACCACTGCCAGCCCCAGCAAGGTTGAGCCTAAGGCAACTTCGGGAACGGACGACGCCATCATTCAATACGTGCTTTCAGCGTCGCGCGCTCGGTATCCCGGCAATTGCGCATGTCCCGACGATCGCGACAGGGCAGGAAAACGTTGCGGCGGCAGAAGTGCCTATTCGAGACCCGGAGGTTACGCGCCGCTCTGTTACCCTCACGACGTGACGCCAGAGATGATTGAGAAGGCGCGACGGGAAATGAGGCTTTAGCAGTCCATAAGAAGACGTGTTTGTAGGGAGGATTCGTTGTGAAAGCCGGAATAGCAAGGGTAAAGGCGTCAAGCACATCTGCCGTTCTGACCGGCGCCGCAACAAGGGATTGGTCGCTGAACGAGACTACCTCCTTAACAAGGGACGCGCCGCCTTCGCAACCTTTGGCAGAAATGCGCTCGACCTGGCAGCAGTGGAGTGCTTCGCGCGGCACGTGACAAACACGCGGGGCGTCGTTGCGTGGCTCACCAAGCACGATAAAGCCGCACTCAGCATTCTCGAGTCGGTGTAGTTGGAGGCCGGCAATGCCAAATCTCTCACAGACAACAGTACGACGTTCGGCGGCTTAGAGGTGCGATGGCCCACCCGGGCGAACAAGTTCTCGAGCGTATCGCGCAACAGATAAGCTGGGGAATCGCCCTTGAAATGACCATCGGCACCGCATCCAAATTGCCGGCATTGGGTCATTCCTGGTCATTGGCAGCCCCACCCAGGCGTCCGGTCAACAATGAGACTAGCAGAATTGAGCCGGGCAAGGTCTGTCAGCGCGGCCCGCGTCGTGGTCAATGTCCGTTTATGGGACCGAGCCGCTTCAGCAGCGGCGGATCTGAGCTACGAACTCGCGTCGATTAAATGGCCTACTAAGGCAAGGACCATATGGTCAACCGTCTAAAAAAGAGAGATGCCAAAGCTCTAAACTGACGAGAGCCCAGACGTTACGACCATATACACTTTGCGAATTGAGCAGCTTATCGATCGGCACTCCGTTGCGGAGATATGGGCGCGTTTGAGCGCTCGCGGATCCTAGCAGGTCGCAAACAAAATCTCGAGCAGGACCTCGCCTCTTGAGCCACAGATTTAGCGGCACCGGGAAGCCCATCTTGTCTTTCCGACCAAGCACGGCATCCGGCATTTTTTCACGAAAAACGGTCCTCGGCATGCGCTTGAGTTCGCCTCCTGCGAACTTGATATCGGCCGGTACAGTTGCCGCAAACTCGATAAGGGGATGATCGAGGAAGGGTACGCGGGCTTCGATTCCATGGGCCATGCTCATCCGATCTTCCACATGCAGCAGTGCGGGAAGCAAGGTTTTGAAGTCGAAGTGAGTCATCGAGTCGAAATAGGATTCCTTCCCTACGTTGGCTCCCCAAAAGATCGACTTGAACCGCTCGAATGTTCCTACTTGATCGATTACCTCGGGGGCGAGGATGTCACCGAATGTGTTGGTGCGGTTGACGAGACGCCAATATCTCTCATCTCTACCGTCGAACAAGCCGTCTGACCAGAACTCGCGCAGCATGGGTTTATACTGCTGCAACGAGACCAAATTCGGAATGATGGATTCGTATGAGACTACGTAGTTGCCATTGTGAAGCGAGCCTTCAATTGCACCCTTGATGCATTGCTCAAAGTAGGCGACGAGGTAGCGCGCGTAGCCACCGAAAATCTCGTCGCCGCCCTGTCCCCCCAATACGACTTTCACATGGTTGCGGACGTTCCTCGATACGAGATATTGGGGAAACGATCCGGGGCCTGCATTTGGCTGGTCCATGTGCCAGATGACTTTGGCAATGTTCTCGACAAAATCCTCTTCTGAGATGTCTGTGATGTGCAAGTCCATGCGGTTCTGATTCGCCACGGCTTGCGCGTAGTGGGATTCATCAAAGTCCTTACCGTCGAGAAAGCGGCCATTGAAGGCCTGAAAACACCCGTCTGGGCGCTGTTCACGGGCCAAAGCAGCGACCAGGCTAGAGTCGACGCCGCCGCTCAAGTAGCTGCCGATCTCGACATCCGCACGCAAATGCATCCGGATGGAATCGTACATTAGTTCACGGAGACGTTCCGAGAACCATCTTTCCGTATGCGAATAGTCTATCGTGTACTCCACCTCCCAATATCGCATGGGCTTGGGAACCTCATGCAACCGAACGGTAGCGCGATGGGCGGCAGGAAACTGGGCGACATCGGTGAGCATCGTCTTCTCGCCGATGCAGAACTGAAACGTGAGATAATCAGAGAACGCCATGGCATCCACCTCACGGCGGTCCAGAAAAGGCAAGATTGCCTTTATCTCGGAGGCGAAAAACAGGCCGCGGGAGGTATGGGCCCAATACAGCGGCTTAATGCCGAAGCGATCGCGAGCCAGGAACACAGTCCGCTCAACATTGTCCCAGATGGCGAATGCGAACATGCCGCGCAGCCGTGACACGCATTCCTCGCCCCAAGTTTCGTAAGCCCTCAGGATGACTTCCGTGTCCGAACTCGTCCGAAACGACGCGACGCCGAACTCTTCCCGCAACTCGACATAGTTGTAGATCTCGCCGTTGAACACGATTGTGTAGCGCCCATACGCGCTCTGCATCGGCTGATCGCCGGTGGCGATATCGATGATCGCCAGACGCGCGTGAGCAAATCCGGCGTGGCCATCCTCCGAGATCCAGATGGCATTGCCGTCTGGGCCACGGTGACGGATGGCGCCAAGACCCTTCTCCAGGAAGGACTCGATTTCGCGAGGATCTCTAGGATCGGCTGAGAGGAGACCAAAAATTCCGCACATTAAAGTCGTTCCGGTTCCCGGTCGCGAAGAGCGATCCTGCTTACATCAACAGCGGCGATGTTTAAACCTTTTCGCCGCCGATAGCCGGAAGGTGCCACGCGGTTAAGGAATGGAGTCGATATACCGCCGCAGAGTCCTTGCTAGCGGGTAGCGAACCGACTTCGGGATCAGGTGCCAGAGTGCGCGGAGCACAGCGTGCTTTTCCTTCTTGAGCGGCGGAGCGTGCCATTGGAGGTTACTGACAAGACGCTTTTCTTCTGCAAGCTTAGCTGTCTTGGGATAGAGCTCGAAATGCGATGGTTTTGCGTCGCGAACCGCGCGTGACAACGCACTGTAATAATCGGTTGCAAGCTTCTCCCAATGAAATTTCTCGAGAAAGTATCTACGGCTGTTTTCAGCCATGCGCCGGTACTCGGAGGGGTCAGTGATGAATTTCAAAACCGCCGCTGCGATATCATCCGGATCGGAGAAATTGGCAATTGCGCCATTCTCAGCGTTTAGAACAATCTTCGTCACGAAGGTCGTCTTGTTGGCAAATACGGGAAGAGACGCCGCCATATACTGCGATAGCTTATTCGGACAGCAATGCGCATAGCCGGGGCCAGCCGCCGTGTAGGGAATGAGCCCTACGTGTCCGTCTCGACAACCGGCCATGAGCCCGTCCGGAGGAACGGGATCGAGGAACCGGATTCGGTCGCCGAGCAACCCGGTCTCGCTTGCAAGCGCCTCCATGCGCTTTTTGTAAGGACTATCGGGTCCTCTAAGCAGCAGCTTCGCGCGTGGATGCGTCTTGGACCACGCCGATATCAGCAGATCGATGCCGCGATAGGGTGCGAAGTTGCCCTGGAATAGGAACCGGCATTCTGACCCGTCAGCAAGCGATGCCTCACTAGCGCCAATACCGGCGTCCCTCGGCTCGGCGTTGGGCAGCACTTCGAACGGCACTCCATACTCTTCGGAGAGCAGCTTTGCTATGCCGTCGGAGACCGTGTGCCGGTACTGCGCGAATTTGACCAGACGACGTTCGAGCCTCCGCCAATGCAAGCGTTCGAACTCCTGCGAGTCCGGATCGGATTCCGGCCAGTACTCATGAGCGTCATAAAAGAGCGGCACACCCAGAATGCCAGATGCAAGGACACCCGGCAGCAAGGTCTCGAGATCCGCAGCGATGATGGCATTGATGTTGTTGGTCCGAAAAACAACGTTGAGAAGACTAGCGGTGGTTTCGACAAAAAATCGGCAGTACCAGCGGAAATCGTCGGCACGCTGGGTGCCCGGTTTGGCGCCAAATGCAGCGGCAAAGGCAACCGGATCTCTGAGCTCCGACGCCATGGCGAGGTAGGACAACTCCCCTAGCGCGGCCATGGTCGTGTCCGAGCCCGCGCCGAACTGGGCTATGTTTCTAAAGTCATCGTTCGAATAGGCGTCCCGCTTGTCGACAATGATGGTCTTTCCCGCAGGCGACTGGGATATGCCGACCGCCGTATCGCGCGTGGTCAGGCCGATCTGAACGATATTGATGTCCGAGGGGGCGTGATCCGACGTCCAATTCAGCCGCGGATCGAGGACAGGCTCGTGAGCGGCGAGCAGAAGGACGTTTTTTGCGGGCTGTGACGCCCGAACAAGCGGGCTTCGCTCCGGCCGCACCAATGTACCGTGCGGCAGCCTGTTCTCTATTTGAGCGTCTACCCTTTCAACGAAGGTTTCGATCCAATAGTCCCGATTGGACACGATCTCATTATGGGCCGCTTCCGCGATCTCCTGCCGGCGCTTGTCATCGCCGATCAGAGAGATCAGATCGTCAATGTTGGAATAGTCACGCTGCAATTCGAAAAAATGGCGTCCGGCAACGAAAATGCCGGAGTATGTCCCAGGATACATTGCCTGTACCGTTCCCGTTGCCGCGGCTTCGAAGTGGCGCGGCGAAACTTGATTGTAGTGGATGTTACCTTCCAGGTCGGCCACGTCGGTCAAAACGGCCTCCGCAAACGCCGCGCGGTCCGGGAGGAGATGGCGATGCCGCTGCTCGGCTGCCGTGATGCGCGGCATGAGCGAGCCGTCGAGATCGAATATGCTAGCGCCGGATTCTGCGCCGAGTGTGGTCTTGCTCGACAGGAGGAACTCGAACCAATCACTTCCGCCGATGCGGTCCTCCCATCGGCTTGAAATGTCGAGGACCAGACCGCGCCCGGCCAGCCGGGCGCGGATGTCATCGCCGATCTTGGCCTTCTCGTAAGCGAGCCGGCCAAAATCCAGCGGTTGGATCGATCCGCGGTAAGCGATGTCCAATGGGCGCGTGCCCCATTGCTTTCTCAACTCACGATGCGTCGGCGTTACGTAGCCGGTGAGCATGCGCTCGAAATGCAGCCGGCCGGCGACCGCTTCCGGGTAGATCCGTTGCTGCGCTTCGGGTGGCAAGCACGTGAAAAGAACGTCATAGTTCGCCTCGCCGATGACTTTGGCCACTTCTTGAAACCGATAATTCTCATCCTGCTTGAAGAGGATCTTTATTCCTCGATAGTCAGCAAAACGAGTCCCCAGCCGCTTGTCGAGGCAGCGGAGATTGCCCGGGTTGTACGAGATCGTGTTGTGAACAATGACGGCTGAAAATTTGGAAAGATCAACTTCCGGGGGCAGCGAAAGAAAGCCACTCCCCACTCTCCAATCGTACATATTGATGACGTGTACGGAAAAACGCGAATGGCGTTGTAGAAAGGCGACATTCTCCGGAACTGTAGAAACGCCATTGGGTTCATAATAGCAAATAAATAGCACTTTTGCCCGTCTCCGGGTCCGGAAATCCGGATAATAAGACGGACGCGCCGAAGACATCAGAAAGCTCCGTGCAGAGTGATCGAAATGTTGACTTAAAGAGCGACAACCGCCTGCTTGGTCAGGCGATAGCACGCGTCGACACCTGCGCGATGCCCGCGATAGGTCGGTATGCCCTGGGCGTCCTGCTCGAGTTGCACGAGGAATTGCCGACTCTCGGGCCGCAGCTTGCGGTTTTGGATCGCAGAAAACCGCAAGGGCAAAAGCGTCATCTCATTCATCGAGACAGCATTCCCAATATGGACGGCGTTCAATCCGGCACCAACGCAAAGCGCGATCCACTCGCACGGCCGGTAACAGTTAGAAATGGGGCAATCCTCACCATCTGTGCTCCGCTTGAACTGTTCGCGGATATCTTCTTCAGAATGCAAACCTTGGAGAATCCCCCGCTGGTAGGCTACGTACAAGTGCAGCCAAAGACTATCGTAATTGTACACCATCACATTGATCGTCCCGCCCGGACGCAGGATCCGACGGAATTCGGCCAAGACGATCCGTGGGTCCGCTATGTGATGCAGCACACCTGAAGAATGGATGTGGTCGAAGCTCTCATCATCGAACGGCAAAATCCTTGACAATGGATCGATCTGCACGAACTCGGCGGGAAAACCGTGGAGCGAGACCCGATGCCTAGCTTCGCTCAGAGAGCTTCTGGAAACGTCGGCGCCCACGAGACGGCTCGGATTGGAAAATATACCGAAACCTACGAGATCATTGCCTGGGCCGCAGCCATAATCAAGGACCTCGCGTCCGTCTTGACCCGACACCGGCATCAAGTCGATGTAGCCGAAATATTGATCGTTGCGCCAGTTGAAATACGCGAGCGAATCCGTAGCCGATGCAAACTGCTCATGCAGTGTTACGTTGTGCTCTGTCCAATATTTGGCGCTCCGCACACTAGCCGCTGGTAACCGGCCACGCACTGCCTGCAAAGTCTTATGTGGCAGCATGGCCCTAAGATACCGCTTCAAGATTGTGCGCATCCCTTTTCGGTGCAGCTAAACCACAACCCATCTATTCGAATATCAATACCGCGACAGAAAAAAGGCGATGAGTACACGCTCTTGGCCCTCCCCCGCGCACAGATCGATGTTGGTGACTAGTGAGCATTTTCTAAAGCGAATTGCCGCTCTGGGCAACCTATCTGCTCGCCCACCCAAGAGTGCTGATACCCATCTGCGCAACAGTTCAGCCGGTTTAGCGTCGTAGGGAACCCTCTGCACCGATCGGGGATTGGGCTGCAAGGGAGCTGGATCTCGATATCCCAACGGTCACCCAAGTCCGCGTACTCGCCGAGGTCGAATGCCAGAAGTCCTGTCCGCTCGACCACGACGCTGCTGCCGAAAATCGAAAACCGCTTGTACCGCGTTTCCAATGACCACCGTGAGGACAGCGAGACGTAAAAGGGCGGCGCATTGCGCCAGTCCACGCAGTTTTCAAATTTCGTGCCCCAATATTTTGTTCAACCCGGGCCTAGGCGCCACCAGAGGAGTTTCGAAACGGCGGGCCTTTCGCTAGATTCAGCAAAAAACTGCCTAATTATCATTCAAAGTCACCTCGTGCACAACGGACGGATTGAGAAACATCGTAGCGTCCACATGCATGCCGGCGTCTGCAACGCTCAGGGCGTAGTAGAGATGGCGGTACTCGTAAAACTCCCACGTGGCCGGCTGGTTTGGCAACAATCCGACTGAAAGAATGTACTCGCCTTTTCGAAAGGGCATATAGTCGAATGCAAGTTTTATGATGCCCCGTCGGGCTGCCTTAAAGCGATTGGGAGCACTCCCATAAGTCTCGCGAGTTTCGGTAGGGCGGATGTTCTGCGTAAAGTACTGCGCGAGCAACTTGACGTCGTATCTATCGTTTATCGCGATTGCGACGCCAAGGGTATCAGCGGGAATTTCGCCTTCAACGTGATAATGAATGTGAATATTGAAGGGCTTGAGGAGTGTCAGCCGCGGCTGCCGCCTGCCGCTGGCATCGATGATCTCGACGCTGTCGATAAAGACCGGTCCGCGACGGAACACCTGACGCCCCAGCACCCCGCCCTCATCAAACAGCTTGCCCATTTCTACGGTCGGAATCGGATCGCCGACGTTGGGTCCGGTCGCGCTTGCTTCTTCGGTATCTAGGCTCACGGCTTGGACATCGTGCGCTTTATCGTCGACCGTTTCGATCCAGCTCGAGGTGTCAGCGGCTTGATGAGCAGCAATATCGTATGCCTGAACCACCTGAATTGCGGGGCCGATCATCCGAACGTTGCCGTGCTCGATCCACAGAATGCGCTGGCAAAGCTGAGCCAGCACACCGGTGCCGTGCGACACGAGCAGAACTGTGCGGCCGCCGGAGCACAGCTCACGAATGCGCCTCAGACATTTCTGCACGAAACTGGCGTCGCCCGCAGCGAGAGCTTCATCGATGATTAGGATATCGGGCTCGACCGCCGTCGCAATCGAGAACGCCAAGCGCGAGTGCATTCCACTGGAGTATGTCTTGACTGGCCTTTCGATAAACTCGCCAAGCCCGCTGAACTCGATGATGCCATCGATCTTGCGGTCAACCTCAGCTTGGTCCATTCCATAGAGGAGCCCGCTCAGATAAATGTTCTCCCTTCCCGAATACTCGGTGTTGAAGCCAAGGCCGAGCTCAAGGATCGCCGTTACGCGACCGGAGATCTGCACAGATCCACTCGTGGCATCCAGCACACCGGTAATGATTTTGAGCAGCGTCGACTTCCCTGCGCCATTGGAGCCAATGATGCCAAACACCTCTCCGCGGTGCACATCGAATGACACGTTGTCCAGGGCTCGAAATTTCTGGTGCCGCGCATGACGCGTGAGAACCTCCAGCGCTAGATCAAGCGGCCTTTTGTAGACCTCGAATTCTTTCGTAAGGCCCGAGACCTTGATAGCGACGTCGTTCACGATGCGCACCTTTCAGAGGACGCTGCCGAAGTGGTGGCGCAAGCGGACGAAGATGTAGGATCCTACGGCGACCGTGACCAATGCAAAAAGCGTGAGAGCACCCCAAGCGGCCGGGTGTTGAATTGTTTGATAATAGAGGACGTCCTGATAGCAGAAAATAAGCGCGCTGAACGGATTGAAGGCGAGCACCTTCATTAACAACGGCGGCACCATTTCGGGAAGGTACACTACCGGCATCAGATAAATGTTCACTGCAGCGAACATGCGGACAAACTCAGAAATGTCGCGGAAGTAAGGCGTTATGGCAGACAACACCAGCGCGATCCCCCAAAGCACTAACACGTGAAGAAAGAGCAGGAACGGGAGCAACAGGAATGTCGCGGGCACCGTGGACCTCGCGACGACGACGTAGGCGACAACCGCTAAAAACAGGATGAGCTGCACGCCGATTGAGGAAACGAGCGTCTTGGCAACGAGAACCTCGACCGGAAACATGACCTTCTTCACGATCGATACGTTCGTGATCAAGGCGTTTACGCTTCGGACCATCACATCCTGCGTGAGCAGCCAAGGCGCGAGCCCGGAAAACAAATAGATGAGGTAGTCGGCAGGCGCTCCGGTCCGCGTGCGGATCTTCAAGACGGATCCGAACAAAAACGCATACACGACGAAAAAAAGCAGTGGGTGAACCACGAGCCAGACAACCCCGGCCATTTGTCCAGCGTGGCTGTCAGTGATCTCGCGTCTTGCCATTTCGAGAACGAGGCTGCGATTTTGGTACACCGAGCGGATCAGGCGCATGCTTCCAGACCCTCTCTCGCGAGACGGAGTTCCGCGTCGGATCATCGTCGCACTGGCATTTGGATCCGTCATGCATTCCTTATCGGAGGTGCCCAAGTTGAATGAGTGAGGTACCGTTTCAGCCGTTGTCAGCCGCAGCACGGAGAGTTGGCGCATGCGTGCCGTTAGAGTAGAATTTCATGCATCGCCGCTAAATCGGCGATCTCTTCTGCAGGAGGACGCCTATTGATGATGCTCCAGCCGTCCATCACCTCAATCCTCAAGAAGGGGCGCGAGCTGACGCGGTACATGGAGCTCGACCTGGGGGTAATCCCGTCGCATGCTGGCACATATAGCGCGCGCATGCTCGAGGTCCGCAACGAGCGCCGCATCCGCCTTCCCGATTTGGGCCCATGAGCGCTTCACGGGCAGACCCGAGATCATCGCCCGCGTCTCGGGCTCTCCGACGAAACCCACGATCTTGACTTGCGCTTCCGTACTCGTGATGGCCGCAATTTCGGCAAGCTCGCCGGCGCCCAGCACACCGAGCCGGCGGTGACCCCGCTGCCTTGCCGCCGACATCGTCGCGACGAGATCGGCACGCGCCGCACGGTAAAACTGATAGGAAGACGTCAGGAATCTGAGGGTCAACCGTGTCTTCTCTGATAGGCCAGCCGGTGTCAGGTAATAGAGATAGCGTCGGCGCGGCACTTGGCGAAGCTTGATCCAGCCCTTATTGAGACAACGGTTGAAATATGCGTTTGCCAACCCTTTGGCGATGCCGATCTGCTCAGCAAACCTCGCCTGCGAAACCTGACCGTTCTCCGCCACATGCTCAAGCAGGCGCAGATAGATCTCCTGCTCGCTCTCGTACTTTCTCTTGGCGATCAAAGCATCAGAACGCACGTAATGCCTCCGTGATCCAGCCGCGTGCATGGTCACGCTATGACCGCGGTCACCACATGACCATTAGCGGGCAGGGGGCACGTGGCGCAACCTTTCCCAGCCGCCCGAGCAAAAAGAACTTGTGATTATGTGATGTGAGCGACACAACGCGCGGCGCGAACTTCCGTGGGATGATATCCGAGAATGGCGCCCTTAGTTGGCCCCGAGAGTCTTCAGGCCAGCAGACTGGGCGCGCTCGATCTTGCCTGCACAGCGCAATTCGAGCTGCAGCGTCGGGACAGTCCGCCATGTTGTAGCCGGCGGCGCTCGCCGGCAAACGAGCCTCCAATCATTGTTCCTGAGCAAGCTGCTTCAACAGCTTCTCGTGGCGAGCAATCTGACGCGCGATTAGCTCGTGGTTATCTCTCGTCCACGCGATGGTTCGCTCCAGTCCTCGACGGATGTCGACACTGCTGCGAAAATCAAGGTCGCGTTCAGCTTTCTGTGTCGAAGCGAAGCGCTTGCCAGAGCGATCCCAATCCCGCGCGGGGCGAAGATCGAGCGGTGTGGAATTTCCGGCAAGCTCGTTGATCATTCTTGCGAGATCAAGGATCGTCGTTTCGACTCCTGTTGCGAGATTGTAGACGTCCCCGGGCTTGCCGTGCAGCGCGCAGGCCATTAATCCGCGCACCATGTCCTCAACGAAGATAAAGTCTCGGCTGGCGTTTCCGCCATTATCGAGCGGCAACGCCTCCTTCGCGAGGGCACGCCAGATGAATGTCGGAATCACGTTGCGCCAAACGGTATGTGCCGTGCCACGCCATTGGCCTGCTCCCAGGATCTCGCGAGGCCCATAGACATTGGAGAACCGCGCTTTGACGAACGGAAGCCGGAAACGTTGGAAGTAATAATTTCCGTAAAGCTCGCCAATGAGCTTCGATATCGAATAGGGGCTATCGTGATAAAGTGTAACCGGCTGCTCCTCAGTCGTTGCTGACGGCGAGTCGAAGGTCTTCTCCGCGACTGCACACGCGGCTGCAGCGTAAACGACCTTCCGCAGTGATCCGATGTCCTTAAGACGTTCGAATAACTTTAATGAAGTCAGGGTGTTGTTGTCGTGATCAGCGAGAGGATTGGCGATCGAAGACTGGTTGCCGTGATAACATGCGAGGTGAAAGGCATAGTCGAGGTATCCGGGGAGCCGCGCGAGAATGCGATCGTCGGTGATCGACCCGAAGACAAAATGAACGCGTGGATCCTTCGGCACGTTTGACACGTCCGATGACAGAAGATTGTCGACAACAACGATCCTCTGCACATCGTGCTCGAGTAGCTGGTGTACGAGGTTTGAGCCGACAAATCCGGCGCCACCGACCACTAGGATTGAACTTCCTTCGAAACCGTTCGCCATCTATTGCTCTGCTGTCCCTTGTCGCTAATCCGGCTGACGCGTGAACACCTCTCGCGAGATCACCGCAGCGGCTCGAACAGGGCCTGAAATTTCGAGCCTTCTACGTGCCAATTGACTTCTCCCTGAGCAGTGAAAATCTTCTGTTTCCACGCGGCTAGCCTGCTCGCATCCGAGAACGCCGCGACAATGGCTTTCGCCGCGTTCTTCTGGTTGGACAGATCGGCGACCATGCCGACGTCGTATCCGATAACAAAACGTCTCAGCTCGGGCAGGTCGCTCGCCAGGATCGGTGTACCTGCGGCAATGAACTCGAAGAGCTTGTTGGGCGTACAGAAGTGATTGTTCAAGCAGTTCGATTGATAGGGGATGAGGCCCACGTCCGCGGATTGTGTATAGTTTAGGAGTTCATACTGCGGCACGGCCGCAAGAAAATGCACGCGTCCGGATACGCCATTTTTTTTGGCCCTCACCACAAGGGCAGCTCGTGCGTCACCGTCTCCCAGGAAGACCAAGTGAATTGAGGGATCCGCAACCAGAGCAATGGCATCCACAATAGTCGCAAGATTGCGGCCGGTACTTAGGCCGCCCTGAAACAACAAGATCTTGTCGGCATCACACAGTCCCAGCCGCTCGCGCATGGCGCGCGATGTGGAGTTCTTCAGCACAGGGTTCTCGGCGTTGAGAATGACATGCACCTGGTTCAAACCATATCGCCTCACCATCTCGTCGGCGATGGAGTGATTGACGGTGGTCACTAGGTCGGCGTGTCCAATGTAGCGCTCTTCGATAGCCTTCCATCGACGGCTTACACTGGCCACAAAATCCTGCTCGGCGAACAGCTCGTGACTATCGTAAGCGACGCGTGCGCCCGATGCTTTCGCCGCCGCGACGGCAACCGGAAGCATCGGCAGATTGTGCGCCAAGAAGACCGTCGGTTTGAACTGAAGCGCAGTGGGCAGAAACAAGTCCCGATAGAATTGCTCATAGTCGAAGAGATATTGCCATGCCCAAATTTTCATCCGACGCACGAACGCCGTCTTCGGGAGCAGCCGACGGATGTGACGGTAGCTTTTGAGCAGTCCCCGCCCACGTGTTGCCGCCGCAGCGCCCTGCACTGACGCGCCGATACGGATCACGCGGGGGTCGTCATCAATCCGATCGGTATCAAATGCCATCGCCAGAACGATGACGTTCCAACCTGCAGCCTCGAGGGAGTCGGCTTCCAGAAGTATGCGACGATCAATCTGCCTGTCGGTCGTCAGCATGACGACCGATGGCCATAGCGGTCGGCGGTCACCACATGTCTTGTCGCGTGCTGGCTGCCCATCGGGCCTCATTGCCACGGCATTACCATCCCACAATTAATGCGAGGCGTCGACCTTGCGACGGAAAGAGCTACAGTGCAGGAATACCCCTACAATCGCGGTCTAGCGGATTAATATTTGCGCATCAAGCGGGCACGAATCCCTCCGTCGCTGCCTCAACCGCTTGGGGACTGCTTTCGTCTAGATCTTTTAGATAGCGCCCATAACGCGAGCATCAGCCGATTTTCGCGTCCCCGTCCGAGAGCTGTCCTACAGATCGCTTGGAGAGCCTACGCTATTATCGAACTCCCCTGACAGGGCAACGTTGATCGCCCAAGGCTTGAACCGTGCCTCCCATGTCTGTAGCGTCTGAGGATGTGGGAAGGGAACCCTGGGGAAGAGGGCGGGAAGAGGTCGCTGGCGTTTTCAAGCGGTGCTATGCAAAAGGTCGTAGCCACACGTTAGCTTACGCAGACCCGAGCTAAAGGAACTAAACAGCTTCCGGACCCATCTATGCTGCGTAGGATCTCCTGCGGGAGCCTCCGGCAGATTCCGGACAAGTCAACCCTCATTACACAAGGGACATCATGAACAAAGTCGTCGTGACTGGCGGCCTCGGCCAGATTGGCTCGCACGTTGTTGAGCTTCTTCTCGCGCGCGGCGACAAGGTCGTCGCCATCGACAACCTTGCGACCGGGCGCAAGGAACATCTGACGGAGCACCCCAATTTGACGGTCGTGCTGGGGTCAATCGCCGACAAGACAATGATCGATAAGTTATTTGCCGATTTCAAACCGGACGCCGTTGTGCACACGGCGGCATCCTACAAGGACCCCAACGACTGGTACAACGACACGCTTACAAATGTGGTCGGTGGCAGCAACGTCATTTTCGCGGCGAAGGAGAACACGGTCGGCCGGTTTGTTTATTTCCAGACCGCGCTCTGCTATGGTGTGAAGCCTTTGCAGCAGCCGATCCAGCTCGACCATCCCAAGTTTCCGGCCAATTCCAGCTACGCGATAACGAAGACAGCGAACGAAGATTTCTTGGAGATATCGGGGCTTGACTTCGTTACGTTCCGCCTAGCGAACGTCGTGGGACCGCGCAACGTCAGTGGCCCGCTACCGATCTTTTTCCAGCGTCTTCGCGACGGAAAGAAATGCTTCTGCACGACGGCGCGACGCGACTTCGTGTTCGTGAAGGATCTCGCGCGGTACACAATTAAGGCCGTCGACGGTACCGGCAACGGAACGTACCATTTTTCTTCGGGCACAGATATCGCCATCAAAACACTCTACGATGAGGTCGTGAAGGCGATGAAGCTCAATGAATACCCGGAGCCCGAGATTCGCGATATCGGTCCGGACGATGCCCCATCGATCCTGCTCGACCCCAGCCGCACGTTCGCTGACTTTGGCGAGATCACCTTCACGCCACTCTCTGAGACCGTCCAGGCCGCTGTCGACTACTATCGGGATTTCGGCGTACACGGCGAGTACACGCACCTTTCGCACGATAAGAAATAGACGGTTTTTCCATGCGCATTCTGATCACAGGCGGGGCCGGATGCTTGGGGTCGAACCTGATCGAGCACTGGTTGCCGCAGGGCCATGAGATCCTGGTTCTCGACAATTTCGCGACCGGCAAGCGCGATGTAGTACCCGAGGTACGGGGACTTTCGATCGTCGAAGGCTCCGTCGCCGACTGGGAGACCGTCGACAGCTGCTTTTCCTCGTTCAAACCGGAGGTCATCGTCCACGCGGCGGCAGCTTACAAGGATCCCAACGACGGGCTCGAAGATTCACGCACGAACGTCATCGGCAGTGCACACGTGGCAAAGGCCGCCGCAGCGCACGGCGTGAGCCGGGTGATCAACTTCCAGACAGCATTGTGCTACGGGCGACCATCGCGGCTGCCGATCCCTGTCGAGCATCCGACAGCGCCGTTCACGAGTTATGGGATCAGCAAAACGGCAGGCGAGCAGTACATGCTTCTCTCCGGCGTACCCGCTCTTTCGCTGCGCATTGCCAACGTGACGGGACCGCGGCTCGCCATCGGCCCTATTCCGACGTTCTACAAGCGCCTCAAGGCCGGGCAGAAATGCTTCTGCTCCGACACATCGCGTGACTTTATTCACATGAGCGACTTCCTCGCTTTCATGGATCTTGCAATCAAAGTTGAGAGCCCTACGGGCATTTTCAACATCGCGAGCGGTGAAGCGCACAAGATTTCTGAGATTTTTGATATTGTCGCGGACTATTTGGGGTGCGGAAAAGTTGACACCCCTTTGTTGCCTCCTTCGGCTGACGACGTACCGATTGTGGCATTGGATCCCACTGTTACCACACGTGAGTTCGGCTGGAGACCTCGCCTCAGCTTCCACGACACTATTCGCGCGCAACTAGCTTGGTACGACCGATATGGCGTGACAGACATTTATACTCATCTCAAAGGCCAGGGCTAATGTCCTATCCGCTCAAAATAACGGTGGGAGTCTTAGCGATCGCCAGTGCAGCTTTGATATCGCCCAGCGAAAAAGTGAAGGTCGCGGATGAAATCGCTGGCACTAGAACGCAGCGTTTGAATTGTCTTGACATGCGCATGGGGGAGATAAAGGCAAGGCGGAATGCCGAGGCAGTGCATGAGGCGTTTTTGAAGTGCAAAAACAGCCTTATAAGGACAGCTCCAAGGCGATACATGGGGCTATCAGAAGGGCTGCAATACGGCGCATTTCTCACTCTTGTTTCATCAGCGATCGCGCCATACGGAAACACCCATAACTTGACACGCATCTCCGATATTCTATCCGCACCTTTCACAAATTGCGCCCCGCAATCCATCTTCGTAGCCAAAGCACTATATGCTGCTTATCCAAATCTTCTCATTCGCCATGTAGGAATTATAAACAAGAGGATTAATCATGCCCTAGTTTATGCCGAAGATAGGTCAGGGCAGGTATTACTTGATCCCACCACGGCCGTAGTTGTAACCAGTAAGCTAGATGACATCTTGGAAGGTCAACCACTTGGCTCTCCAAATGTGATCAATCACTACAATTTTGAGGACACTAAGCTTTCTTTATTCAATATCAGCTACCGGGGCGCCTTAACGTTCGGCGGACTGCGAAAGGCAGATGTCGTCTATGACATCCGTGTTACTTCAAATTTTTATCCAGAGTGAGCTTAACAAGCACCCGACCTCAACATGCTCCTATTTCCGCACAAACTCTAACGCTTACGCGTGATGAGGTCCTATAGCATCTTCCGTCGAGCAACAATTCCGCGATGCTGCCTTCAGTCGGCTGCCCCTTGAACATGTACAGCCGCGTCATTTGAGTAGAAATTCGGCTCTCGATGGCCCACTCTATGCGAGTCATTGCCCTTTACCGAGGCTCCAATATTTCAAAGTCTAGAGACGCCGACAAATCCGGATCGGTTCATATATTGCATAAGAAATTACGATCAAAGGTTTCGACCGCTGCAGTAGCAGCACGGGTCGCCTTGGATGTCTTCGCCAGTGCCCCCACACTGGTCACATTCTTCATCGCCCCAAGAAGATGCCCAACCAACGACAATCCGCATGAACAGAACCCCGACGCGTCGACGGTAGCCACCAATTAATGTGGCCAAGGAGCATGCGAGAAGGGCTAACATGTCTGCGTACCCAAAGTTGTCATGACAAAGTAAGATTAGATCTCCTCCCACTAGTGGACAAGCACAGAAGACTACCACCCATCGCAGCGACGGCATCGCGGCGCCGTCTTGAGGTGTCGCGCCAATCCCGGAGCCTCCTTGATCCCGCTTCCGCCGCTTCCATCATCGCCGCGCCCTCCGTTACCGAAGGTCACTCCGGCACAACGCAGAAGTCTACGACGGCGTAGCCTCGAGACCGATGTCGGTAGACGTTCATAACAGACGCTTGCTTCCAGTCATCTTGGCGCATCAGCGTGTGTTTGAGAAATCCGATTCGATAAACTCTTGCGGGTGAATAGACCTGTCATTCCTTCACATCAAGCTCGCGCAATGCCTCACGAATAAGCTTCTGGAGCTTAGCGTTCGGCAGCCGTCGAAACCGAGAAAATGAGACTGCGCTCTCATCCAATTGCATTCGCTTCGGCAGCGCCTGGTTCACAATGAACATCAACGCCAAGCTGACCAGGGCTGGCCCCTCGGGTCCGTTTCGCTCCTCGTAGATGTGTTGCATCAAAAGAAGATCTCTCGCAGCGCAAGCGCGCTTGATCAATTCGGCTGTCTGCTCATCTGTCGGCCCATCGACTTTCCAAGGCTTTCCAGGTTCCACAATGACATCATCGGGATGCGGGAGAAACTCTGGAACCGGATTCCCTGCTTGTATTGCAGCTTCGATCTCCTCCCGCCGGGTCGCTATGTAAATTTCCGCCGCAACGTTCACAGCCTCGATTGCCGCCATCTCCTCCTTCTCGGCCTGCTCAACGCGCTTGAGAAAGCGCTCTTGCGCGTAGGGATTACCTTGCGCCGCAGACTTGAACTGCGAGCGGATCACAGCATCTCGAGTAGAGATCTGAGACGTCCCACCGTTCTCTTGCACAGTGACGGTACGCTTACTCTCCTCGAGTATCGCCGCTCTAATGCCAGCGTCCATCACAGGCTCTTTTCGCGGCCGTCCCGCAGGATTCCCTGAGACCCCCTTCTTGAAGCGCGTGCTCTTCGGAGGCTTGCCGTACCCAACACCCTCGAGAATGTTGCGCCGAATGCCATCAACGGTCTTTTCTTTGATCTTACGCTTTGCCATTTTCCATCACCTTGAATTTCTATCTGGTTGGACGCAACCGAGCGGAGCACATCCGCCCGTACACAACGGGTCATCGAATGCGTGCGCGGCGTCTCGAACGGCGCGTAGAGGCACCCACTGCTGGACAACGCTCCAAGGCCACATCCTCAAACGATTGCTGCGATGCTGCGTGGATGGCGCTCTGTCCCATCAGCCGTTCCCACCGCATGATGATCGTGTCGCAATAGGCAGCATCGAACTCGATCAGCCGCGCAGCGCGGCCGGTCGTCTCCGCCGCGATGAGCGTAGTTCCCGATCCGCCGAAGATATCGAGGACGATCTCACCCCTCCGCGAGCAGTCGCGAATGGCGTCCGCCACGAGGGCAACCGGCTTCACGGTCGGATGCATCGCGAGATCTGCAGATCGGTTTACACCCAGGCTGCTGATGCCGGCGTAGTCCCAGACATTGGTGCGATAGCGTCCGGTCTCGCCGAGACCGAAACTGTTGGTATGGGGCGCCGTTCCCACCTTGAACACGAAGATGAGCTCATGCTTCGAACGATAGAACGTCCCCATTCCGCCGTTGGTCTTGTTCCACACGCAGAGGTTCTTGAGCTCGGTGAAGACCTCCATACCAACCTCAAGCAGCTCACCCATGTGGCGCCAGTCCATGCAGACGAATGCGATCGCACCGTCCCGGCACACCTTGGCGGCCGGCCCGAGGGTCTGGCGCAGGAAGCCCGTGAACTCCGACCACGACATCTCACCGGCAGCAAACGCAAACTCGCGGTGCTTGACCTTGCCCAACCCACAGACGTTGCCGTCGATCGCAACGTTGTAGGGTGGATCCGTGAAGATGAGATCGGCCCGGTCTCCGGACATCAGAAGCGAGAGAGCATCGACGTCTCTCGCGTCGCCACAGATCAGCCGATGCCGGCCCAAAACCCACACGTCGCCCGACTTCGAGGCGGGTCGAGCAGGTACGTCGGCAAGTTCATCCTCCGGCGCGATCTCATGCGTCGAGCGGTCTCTCGCCTCATCGAGAACGAGATCAATCTCAGCAAGAGAGAAGCCGGTCAGCAGGCGTTCACAGCTTGCCACGCTTCTTCCATGCGTGGCGTGACGGCGAGCGTGCGTGATATGGTAGTTCTAGTCATAGCGTTGCTTTCCCTCAAGGAATCGACACCCTGAGCCTATGGGCTCCGGGCGAGCAACGCTCCTCTGCCTATTTCAACATCGATCGGGACATTCCCTGAGGTCGCTCTCGATTACGGATTCAACTCGTATCCAAGCGATTTTGCAGAGCGCGCTCCATCCAAGGGTTACTTGCTCGGCACCATTCGCCAGAGCCAACCCATTGAGCGGCAGGTAGAGCTCGGTGTTGTTATCAGAGAAGATCACAAAACACTTTCGGCCAATCAGTCCATGATCTTCATTGCTAGAGTAACGGCCACGTATCTGGACGTTTTCAAGCTTCCACGTACGGACAAGTTCGACTTAATAGGCTCCACGACGAAGTTCCCGCCGAAGCAGCCCATCGTTATGATGCCCAACCATGAGATTCACTTGGGCTGAACGCGCCAAGCAGCCGCCGACAAACCAACTTGCGAAAAATACGATAGCGGCCATTGCCGCTCGCACCGGCACGGCACGTGCTCCTAGATCATCTCACCCTCCCTAGGTCTGGGGCCGGTACCACTGCGCCAGAATTCCGCAATTCTGGCTCAACGCGCTGCTTTCGCTGGCCCCTGCGTTCGCGATCACCCGGGAACCCTCCAAACGCCAATGCGCCGCTGCCCCGTTGATTGTGGCCTCCTACCGGCTTGCAAAAACTCCTCCTATCGCTGGGCGACGGTCTTTGATATCGTTAAATAATTGCGGGTGGCCTAGTCGAACATTTTGCAGATTTTTGCTTGTTTTGTTCACCTCATTTGAATGCCCGTGTCCCGCCAGATCGGGATGACTCCGCGCACTTGGCGCTGTGGCGCGAGCACTCGGCTCGCAGGAGGGAATGCTCCGCTGTATGCGCGTTACCGTTTCACCAAGCCAGAACCGAGCTGGCGATGGGTGGCTCCATCTCGGCTCGTGAGTGGCGGCCAGCGTTGACATAATGCGTGCCTGGTGCTTCCGCGAGAGCGCTTGGAAGGACTTCTTGCTGGCCAGAATGCTTAAATTGGGGAGGCCGCTGATGCTGGCGAATTGCCGGGAGACAATGAGTGGGTCGAGCGGATCGAGCTTGTCCTTGCTCCATCGGATCAGTTGTCGAAAGGGCAACGCGCTAGCGTGGTCCGTGAATTTGGAATGCAAGGCGGGGCGTCGCCGGTGACATTGCCGCGTGCAATGCGGCTGTATGCATTGCGACGATGGGGACTAGATAGGTCCGGCAGCCGTCTTGTCGTGGCCGAGGAGCGTACGGTCGATCAATGGAGGGGGCGGGATGGCCCAACATGGTGGGTTTGAGAAGCCGCGATGGCTTCGGGATTTTGCGCGCTACGTTCCCCTAAAGAGCCAGTTCGTTCTCTCGGGCAACGTAAGAGACCTGCAAGTTAGCGAGACCAACCCAGGGACCTACAGCGCTGTGTCGCTGAGCGACTGCGTTCATCGGGAGCTGAAGGCGGCGGGATACGCGGCCACCATAGTCTACGATCTCGTGAATGGGTTTGGTCAATTCGGCGTCAATCCGGATGAGATAGCGGCAAGTCGGCAGTTGCTCGAGCGGCTTGGCCTCACGGTCGGTGAAGCCGGTCAGTCACCAGCCGGCCCGGCCGCATTGATGGAAGTATTGGGTCGCTTCGTGAGCTTGGACGGGCCACCCGTCGCACTGCTGGTCGATTTCGCGTCACGCCTCTTGGTGAGGTCCGATACGTTAAGCGAGGGAGAGCATCGGCTGTTCGCGAGTGCTCTAATTCAGGCCCATCGGGCACGGGCCCGTCCTGCCGGTCCAAACAAATCTCCGGCATTCAACACGATCGTCTGGATCGCCGAGCGCGAGGGAAATCTTCCTGATTGGTTTCTGATCGATAATCCGCGTATCCGCAGCATCCCAATACCGAAGCCTGACAATAGTGCACGGAACGTCCTAGCTCCGTCCCTCCTGCGCACAATGCCCCAGGGAGCGACGCTCGATGGCCAAATTACAGAGACGTTTGTCCGCGAGTTCGTTGAACAGACGGAAGGCCTCCTGCTCTTGGACCTGACGGCGATCTCGGTTCTCGCTCGCCGCGAGAACATTCCCGTGATGAAGGTTAGGGATGCCGTTCGCAACTACAAGGTTGGGGTCACCGAGGACCCATGGGCGAAGATTCCTCGAGACAAGATCGGAAATGGCGAAGGGCTTATCAAGGCTCGGGTCAAGGGGCAGGACCACGCTGTTGTGCACGTGCTCGACATCATTAAGCGCGCCATCACAGGCGTTGGTGGGGGACGACGCGGCGGGCGGCCAAGGGGCGTGGCTTTCCTGGCGGGACCAACGGGTGTGGGCAAAACTGAACTTGCGAAGACCATAACCAGCCTGCTGTTCAATGACGAGAGCGCCTACATCCGCTTCGATATGTCGGAGTTCAGCGCCGAACACGCCGACCAGCGGCTGATCGGTGCTCCCCCAGGCTATGTCGGCTATGATGCGGGCGGGGAACTGACGAACGCCATCCGCGAAAAGCCGTTCAGCGTCGTGCTGTTCGATGAAATTGAGAAGGCGCACCCTCGCATCCTGGACAAGTTTCTGCAGGTTCTGGATGACGGCGTGCTCACCTCTGGCAGAGGCGAGCGGGTTTACTTCTCTGAAGCCCTGATCTTGTTCACGTCCAATCTGGGTATCTATCGCCAAAGCGCCGACGGCGAGCGCATTCCGAACGTTTTACCGAGTGAGGAGTTCTCCGCCGTTCAGGCCAAGGTTCGCGGCGAGATCGACAGGTATTTTAAGCAGGTCATCAATCGGCCGGAGCTTCTGAACCGGATGGGCGAGAATATTATCGTGTTCGACTTCATCCGCGATCCGGTCGCATTGGAAATCTTCGAGGCCATGGTGGCCACTATGCTCAAGGACCTCGCTGACAAAGAAATCTCCGTCGAGATTTCCCAAGATGCCCTCGCGACGTTGCGGGCCTTGTGCCTCAAGGACCTCTCAAACGGCGGGCGCGGCATCCGGAACCAGATTGAGGCGCATCTCATCAATCCGCTCGCCCGCGCACTGTTTGATACAAGCGTCAAGGCAGGAAGCAGGGCAACTATCAGTGCGGTTATTCCCGGGAAGGTGACGCGTCTCGAGCTGCGGAGGACCGCATGATCGAGATCGCTCTATCCAGACTGCATTTTCCTGTAACCACCCTGGGACCAGGCAAGCGTATCGGTATCTGGTTGCAGGGCTGCTCAATCCGCTGCCCGGGCTGCATCTCGACGGATACTTGGGCTGCCCGTCGTAATCTAACAACGATTGCCGAGGTGATGGATGGATTGCGGGAGTGGCTTCCGGTTGCAGATGGCATAACGGTTTCCGGAGGCGAGCCTTTCGATCAGTCACCTGCGTTGCTGGCACTTCTAATGGCCATTCGTGGCACGTTCGCGGGCGACATCTTTGTCTATAGCGGCTATCCGATCGAGAGACTGCATGGACAGCTGTCAGCCGCAGGCGGGCTCATCGATGCGTTGATGACTGACCCGTTTGTGGCGGGTATGACCCAGAGCTTACCCTTGCGGGGCAGCGATAATCAGCGGCTGCATGTGCTGACCCCGCTTGGTGCAAATCGGTTCACCTCCTTTACTGAGCCCAGCAGCGTACCGCCGAAGTTCGACGTGATGTTCGATGAAGATGGGACCGTCTGGTTTGCCGGCGTTCCAAGCCAAAATGCATTTCGCCAGATCGCAGCCTCACTCGCCCTCGAGGGGCACCGTGTTTCAACAACGGAGGATAAAGGGCTGAGCTCAAAGGGAGGGACCCCATGAGCTACAAGGTCTGTCCGAGCTGCAAGCAGCACCGACCCGTCGAAGAGGTTTTCTGCCAGACGCCCGAGGGGGATGGGACCTGTAATTGGAATCTGACGGAAGAGCCAGTCTACGTGCCCCAGGTGGGGCCTCCAATGCAGAGCACTGTACCAACTTGTCCCAACGGCCATCCAGTTCGTCCGGGTGATCTGGCCTGCGGAGACTGCGGTGCATTTCTCGATGAGTTGCCTACGCCAAATGACACGAGTGTTCCGCCCGGTGCAGGAGAAGGGTCGCAATCTGAATACGATACGGCGACACGCATAGGCGGCTGGGAGGTGCTCTCGCGCGTTAATGCCACCGGAACGTCCGCAGAAGTCTTCCACGTTCGTCAGGAGGGACGGGGTGAGGGCGTACTCACGGTGTGGGCTTGTGAGGTCAAGCCTGACTGGGCGGTCTACAATGCGCTGTCGGGATTAGCGCCCCGGCCGGTGGCCTTGGTTCTCGACCGGGGTGAATGGCAAGGGCGCGCGTTCGAAGTGGTCGCCACAAATGGTGCAGCACTCTTGGCAGCCGTTGCAGATAACTGGGAGCTAGAAGAGACCCGCGCGTTCGCGGCGTCGGCGGCTGCAGCAGTCCATGTCATGGGCCGGGCCGGTTTACGGCATCGTGATCTGCGGCCCGATGCGTTCCTGCTCGGCGGTGATGATCCGTCGGCTGTGGCGATTTGCAGGTTCGGCCAGGCTAGACTTTCCAATCGAGACTTGGACACTGCCGTTCCGTCCGAACTGACGCGGTATACGGCACCAGAATGCCTCGCGGGCGCGGTTACGCCCGCAGCGGATTGGTGGAGCCTTGGCATCATCCTCTTGGAGCGGCTCACCCACGGCGCTTGCTTCGCAGGGGTCAATGATCAAGCCTATCTCATGAGTGTTGTGGCTCATGGTGTTGAGCTTCCGCCAGACATCCCCGATGACTTTGCAGTGCTTCTGCGGGGTCTCTTGTTCCGGGACCGTGCAAAACGCTGGCAGTGGACCGAAGTGGAGGCCTGGCTACGCGGGGAGCCGATTGCCCCGCCGAGTGAGCCGCCACTACCGAACACGGCCGACGTGTCTGGCTTCGTTCTGGGCGGAAGATCCTATCGCAGGCCAGCACTCTATGCGCTGGCTGCAGCGCAACCCGAGAATTGGGCTGAGGCGCGCGAACAGCTTGTCCGAGGCCAAATCACGACGTGGTTGGAGGAGTTAAAGGGCGGCGAGCGCATGCGCGCGGCTCTGAGGAACGTGCTGCGGCGGGACAACGTCGACGATGACACGCGGCTGGCGATTGCGCTCAAGATCTTGAACCCTGACATGCCGATGGTGCTGTCAGGCCATATCGTGACGCCGCATTGGTTGCTCGCGTTCCCGGAGGAGGGGTTTCATCTTATCAGCGGAGAAGCGCCGGAACTGCTGCAGCAGCTGGGCTTCGAGCCGTGGCTTACGGCGCTGAGGGAGCGCCTCGATCAGGTACGTAAGCGCGCGAAGCTGCATGACGTTGAACTAAACGAGGATGTGCTGCGCATCCAGGCGCTCTGCACTTCGCGTCTCACGCTGGAGGAACAGTGGGAAGAACAGAGGCGGATGAGCCCGGACACCGAACATAGGGGCCTCGCTTCCCTTATGGATCGCCGCCAGCTGACGGACGAGGACTTGGTGCTCCTGCTCTCAGCAGGCAAAGGGCAATTCACGCCGTTATACGAGCTTGTCAGGAGCGCGGCGGAACTTGCGCGGCGCGAGGGCGTCACTGCATTTGACGAGCAGTCAGCCGCTGCGTTCTTGCAGCTTACCCGCCGTGACGCGCTCAGCCGACTCAATGACCGGATCGAGAACTTTGCTCGTTGCGGCCTACATCGCTTGGATGAGTGGGCGGACCAGTATCGTCTGGAACGGCGCATTGGCCTGCCACGCGCAGCAGTCATTCTGTCGGTGCCAAAGGAGTTCTGGCGCAAGCCACCCAAGCAGGATTACGTCTCCAAACTTCTCGATTTCTTTGAGAAGCGGATCACAGCAAGCGTTTCGCGGGGCTCTCTCGCCCGGATGACGATCACGAAAACCAGCCCGCGCATTGACATTGCGGAACTCGGAACATCTCGCGTTCCAGCAGCGGCGCTGCTGGAACAGCTTCTGGAACGTTCAGATGCGACGTTGCCGCTTGATCCGAGTTTGTTTGGTCGCGATCCCTTGCTTGAGCGCCGCCTGCGTACGTTGGTGAGCCGTGCCGAATTGCTCCGTCGCGATACCGGGATCAATGGACTCTACCTTGGCTTTCCCTTCGTGCTGGTGCAACCGCGTGGCGAGAGCGTGAAGCCGCGTATCGCACCGGTTCTTCTCTGGCCCATCCGAATTGGGACTGAGGTTGGGCAACGAGCAAGCTTTACGGTGGGTTTTGACCGCGACCGAGAAGAGGTTAGGCTGAATCCGGCATTGCAGAACGTCTTCAGTCCCGACGAAATTGAGAAGTGGAAGGCCGCACGCGATGCGGTGCTGGGTGGGTCCGCCACGGCCGTTTCCGTAATGGATCAATTCTCGTTGCTCACACAGAAGGTTCGACAGGGCGAGTTGGCGAAGTTGCCGTCGGCTGACGTCAAGGTCGCCGCCGGAACCACTGAACTGACGTCGGCTGCTGTCCTGTTTCACGTCACCTTTGTCGGCCAGGCTATTGTCGAAGATATTCGGCATCTCAAGGCGATTCCGCCACAAGGCACAGGCCTGGAAGCCTTGCTCCGAGTTCAGGAAGCCAAACCAAAGCCGATACTCCCAACGCCAGCTGGAGAGGGCTTGGACCGCTTCACAACGGCTGACAGTGATCCCACACAGGATCTGGCGGTGCTGCAATCGCGTACGGCTCCGGGGCTGGTTGTCGAGGGCCCACCCGGCACAGGAAAGAGTCAGACCATTGTCAATTTGGTGGCCGATGCTATTGGGCGCAAGAAGAGCATCCTCATCGTTTGCCAAAAGCAGGCGGCACTGGATGTGGTGCTTAAGCGTCTGCAGCGCGAGGGTCTTGATGATCGGCTCATGCTGGTGCGGGACGAGAGCAAAGACCGGCGAGCAGTGATTCAAGCCGTTCGCGATCAGGTGACTGCGCTCTTGACAAATGGCGCGCCAAGCACGGTGTGGATGCGCCAGCGCACTGAAGTGCTGGAACGCATTAAACGCCTGGAGAACCAGCTCAATGCCCATCAGGATGCGCTGCACCGGCGGGACGAGCTATCGGGACTTACCTATCGGGAAATTTTGGGTGAACTCATCTCGCTTGAGGAGACCGGACCGTTTTCGGATGTTCTGGAGTTACGTAAGATTCTGGGAACGATGGCGGCTGAGCGCGTGCAGGCGGCCAAAGAGGTCTGTGCCAGCCTGGCAGCGCTCTGGCTGCCGTCCGAGTTTGAGAATAGTCCCCTTGCGCAACTGCGGGCCTTTGGTTGGGATCAACAACAGATTGCGCAGTTCTACGCGGACCTCGAGAGTTTCGTCGCAGCCGAGCGCACGCGCCCGCCTGCCGGCGATGAGGGGTCCTTCGACGTCGAGGACGCGGCAGCCCTGCTTGCCTGGGCAAACACGGCGCATCCCGTATTGTCGACGCTGACTGATAGCACCGTCGATCAGCTCGGCTTCCTCATTGGTGCGTTCGTCAACGAAAAAGGCCTGCACTCGGCCGGACCAAATGCGCTTGCCGCGCTTACATCCATTCGTAAAGAGCTTGTCGCGCTACCTTCCGTAACACGGGATGCGGGTTTGGCAGGGACTGTCGAAGGCCTTAGCGATCTAGCTTTGGAAGGTTGGATTGAGTTGACCGGCGAGGCATTGCGCAGGACCTCGCTGCTCGGGCGGCTGAGTCCGTCACGTTATTTCAAGCGGAAGAAGGTTCGGGAATTTCTGCGGCAGTCGAGCCCGGTGGTTTCGGATAGCGTTACCGCCTCGTTTTTGGCGGCCGCCGAACATGAACGGAGCCTCAGAGGTCTTCGCGCGCGGCTCAATACTGTGTTTGTCGAACTTGGGTTTGGCCAACAAGACCTCGTCAAGGCGCAGGTCTGGGAGCTTACCAGTTACGCTGACGGGCTTCACGATGTTCTGGCGAAGGTGGGAGAGGCGGCGACGTGTATTTCGCCATCGCCCGTTCTGAAGGAAACGCTCCGCGCTCTGCGCACGCGGCAGGTGGCAGGCGTCCGGCAACATTTCGCACAGGTGCAGGAAGCTATTGCGCGACATGCTGGGAGGACGAAGAGCCTTTCCGCGCTCGATGGACTGGCTTCGTGGTTCGAACGCGAGTGGCTCGCAGCCTGCCACAAACGCATACGAGGCAACCAGTCCACAGCTGATGTCGTGGCACCGATCGTCAACGCGTTGCCGAATTTGGTTCTCTATCAGCAGTTCCGTGTGCGCGTGAAGGAGCAGCCTGGCGAAGTACGCAAGCTATTCACTGCCATGCGCCCTTCGGCGGCTTGGCTCAAGAACTCGGACGTGACGAGACTAGCCGAAACGGTCGGTAGACTCATCCGGCGAGAAGCGCTGCTCGCCTGGAAATCACGGCTCGAGCATGCCGACCAGCGGCTTCTGAGCGATCATGACGAACTCGAAACAGCGGTGTCCGCACTAGCGGCGGCGGAAGCAGAGCTACAGCAAATCAACAGGAAGGCCATCAAGTCAAACATCCATGTTCCATCATTGCGGACGTTGGCGGAATGGACGAACGTCACCCGATTCACCGGACCGCGCGCTCTGCGGCTGCGCGAGTTCATGGATATGGCGTCGGAAATCGGTCTCATGGAGCTGCGGCCGGTGTGGCTTATGAGTCCTGACGTCGCTAGCCGCATGCTGCCGCTCAAACCAGCCCTATTCGATACGATCGTCTACGATGAGGCGTCCCAGATGCCGGTTGAGTTTGCTGTCCCCTCGTTGTTTAGGGGCAATGTCGTGGTTGTCAGTGGCGATGAGAAGCAGCTGCCCCCCACCTCATTCTTCTCGAACCGCGTCGCCGCCGATGACGAGGATGGGGAGACTGATGAGGATGGAGATGACTTGAGCGAAGAGGAATTGATGGCCGCCACGGAATCATGGAACCGGCGGGAGATCCAGGATTGTCCGAACCTTCTGGATTTGGCCAAGTCGTCCCTCCCGACGGTCATGCTCAAGGTGCACTACCGGTCGGCATTCCGTGAGCTGATTTCATACTCGAATAACGCGTTCTACGATGGCCAGCTGAACGTGCCGGTACGGCATCCGCTGGCAGAGCTGACCCGGAAGAAGCCTATTGAGCTCATTCAGGTCAACGGCCTCTACGATGAGCGGACGAACAAGACCGAAGCGGATCAAGTCGTCGAGTTGCTCGCCAGGCTTTGGCTTGGCCGTGGAAAAGCAATCCCATCCGTGGGAGTTGTCACCTTCAACCGCGACCAGGCGGATTTGATCGAAGTGTGCTTGGAGCAGCGTGCGGAAGAGGATGCCGCCTTCCGCGCTGCATACATCCGCGAACGCCAGCGAATGGACGCCGGGGAGGACATGGGTTTCTTTGTCAAGAACGTCGAGAACGTCCAGGGCGACGAGCGCGATCAGATCATTTTTTCAACCACGTTCGGTCCCAACGACAGGGGAACATTCCGCCGAAATTTTGGTGTCTTGAGCCAAGGCGGCGGCGAACGCCGTCTAAACGTTGCTGTCACGCGCGCGCGTCAGAGGGTGACGCTCGTGACCTCGATGCCGATCAACAAGGTATCTGGCATTCTGACGAGCGGAGCAAAGCCGCAGACACCACGGGACTACCTGCAGCTCTACCTGGCGTATGCGCTGGCGATGTCGGCAGGAAATCATGATGTAGCCCAGAGGGTGCTCGACCAGACCCTGAAAGATCGGCGCCGTGCGGACGAACATGAGATTGCCGCTGACGACGGCTTCCTCAGCTCAGTTCAGGAATACCTGAAAAGCCTCGGCTTGCGGCCGACGCGGGCAAGTGACGGCAGTGCGTTCGGCATCGATTTTGCCGTAGACCATCCGACCCATGGCACCTACGGACTGGGAATCGAATGCGGGGCTCATCGGCATCCCATACTGGCCCATGCCCGGGCGCGCGAGATTTGGCGACGTGGCGTCATGCAGAAGGCGATCCCTGTCATCCATCGCGTCTCCCTAAGGGGCTGGTACCATAGTCGAGAGAGAGAACAGGCACGTCTGCAGCGGGCGATTGAACTGGCGTTGAGACAGGGGGCGGCATGAGTGGGCCAAAGGTAGTTCGGGTCGTCACCCGGGAAGAAATCATCGCAATCTGCGAGACCCACCTAACGGAGCTCCGGGAGGCGGTCAGCCGTTGGGAGAAGGTAGGAAAACGAAATGACCTCCTGACCGAGGATGATGTGGGCAAGACGCGCAAGCATTTGAAGGAGCTTGAAGCGCTGCTCTCAAAGGACCGCTTTGTAGACCTGCGAAATGAGGTCCCTCGCGAGATCGAGTTTCTCAATACGGACATGGAGCGAAGGATCGAAGCGGCGGCAAAGAAGAAAGCAGACGCCCAGCTGCGGAGGCGCCGTATCGAGAGCATGGCAGCCCAGAAGCTCGATGAGGTCAAGAAGCTCGGCACGGCCCTTCCTGACGATCTACACGTTAAGCTTCAGCGGGTCGCGGCCGGCAGCGTCGATGAAAAGATCGCTGAACACATTCTCGCAGAGGTGCTGGCCGGTCTGGCCCAAAGCAAACCGGGATCTGGTTTGACCGACGAACAGCAGGTGCTGGCGGACAAGCTGAGAGGCGGCGGAGAAGTCACTAGCTTTGCCAGCTGGCTCGAGAAGCAGCCCTCGGCCTCTGAGGACAGTGCGCGCAACCTCGATGCTGCGTTCGCAGAGCTGCGCATGCTGGGCGGCGACAAGGCCGCCGACGCCCTATCAGTGCGACAGGCTGTTGTGGCTGGTGAGACCTCACAAGCCAAGCAACGTATGATGGCCGATACGCTCCAGCTTGAGATTTCTGCGGCCATTGAGAAACGCCGAGATGAGGTTAGGGCGCTCTCTGCTCTTGAAGCAAAAGTGGCCGAACTGGAGGCCTTGGAGCTTCCGGCGGCCACGCCGTTGGTCGCGGAAGCACGGGGTGCCCTGCAGCGCGAAGATGCCTCGACGGCGGTGTCACTTTCAAAACGTGTGGCAGACGTTATTGACGCCGAGCGGAAGGCAAGAGCGTTGGCAGCAAAGCGCCGCGCCATTTTGAAGACGCTCGCAGAACTTGGCTACGAAGCACGCGAAGGCATGGAAACAGCTTGGGTCAAAGATGGCCGCCTGGTAATGCGCCGTGCCGCGAACCCTGAGATGGGAGTCGAGGTGAGGGGAGCGGAGCAATTGCAGTTCCGACCCGTGCGGTTTGGCTCTGAAGCAAGTGCCAACGATCGCTCAAGAGATCGGGATATCGAGACGGTATGGTGCTCTGACTTCTACAAGCTTCATGAGCACGTTCTCAGAGAGCGGGGCGAGTTGAAGATCGAGCGGTCAACGCCGGTTGGGCAGATGCGAGTTTTGTTTGAAGTTGAAAGTGTCGTGAGCGACCAACGTCGAACGACTTCTGCACCGCTCAAGACGAGGGAGCGGTGATCTTAGAAAGCTCTGTGGTAGTCACTTCTGCCTCATGTGAAAATTTGCCAGCGCGAGTTGCTGCAGACTCGAGGGTGTAGAAGCATAGCCTCCACTCGTCCCCTGCCAAGGTGCGCCGCGCGCTCTAAGCAGCGCCCTTGTCATTTGGCAGGATATCCGGAGCGGGAGCGCCGTGATCCTTAAGGATACCTGCCAACTTCGCGAACAGATTGGGGTGGCCGCACATTTTCCCAGCCTCGCTGCTCACGGTAGTATGAAATTTCGGTACATCCTTGACGGTAAGGTGGATCGAGTCCTTTTATACTAAATACCGGCTTCATCGCTCTTTCCCGGCTTGCTTACCTGTGGCATGGCGCTCTCCATCGTTGGTGCTTGCGATCATTCCGACCGCGAGTCGGGAGGGATGTCTCTCATTTTTCCCCGAAATTCATAGCCTAACCAGAGGAGCGCATCGCTATGAAGCGATGGCTTGAACTTGCGTTCGTCCTCCTTGTGGGTGTTCTCATCGGTTGGTGTGCGGCAGCATTTGTCGGCGAAACTGTACTCGACAGCGGATTGGCAACTCTTGTTGGCTCAGCGATCGGAGCAGGCATCTCGGTTGCGGGCGCGATGTGGGTCGCGATTTATCAGAGCGTTGCCCACCACAAGGCAGCAGCACGCTACGCGGGAGATGCCACAGCGTCGGTTCGCGACGAAGCCTACTGCATGGCTAAGATGGCACGCGTTGAAGGCGTCGAGACCTTGGCCCTGCATGCAGCTAAGATCACGGAAACCATCGACTTGCTCCGTGAGAACATCAAGCTGTGGCAGAGCGGTATGCCGTACTCCGACGTAACCGACTACGGCGCCAGGCTCCGCCTCAACAAAGTCGAAGGGAAGCTCATTGAGTGGTCGAACCAAATCAGACGGGACCGGATCTTTCTCGTCGGTACTCTGTCCGCCGCTGTGCTTGAAAACGCCGCGATGAACCTCGGAGCAATTGGAGACGAGATTCAGGAAGCGTGTGAGGATGCGATGCAAGCGCTGAAGTTTTCGAAGCCGCTTCCCACAGAAGAAGACTTTGTACGGCGCGTGGCGGTTGTTCAGGAGGAGGACAGGGTCAGGCAGCGCAACATGCAGATTGACTGATCTGTTCGCTCATATCCGCTACTCGGTAGGTTGACGACTGGGCGAGTGGATTTTGTGGTGCGTATTTCACGATTTCCGCACCACTACCCCAGATCCAATAAAATCAGCGTCTTAGCTTGTTGCGTTTTTCAGGTGCAAAATAAATGGCCGCAAGGTACATTTCAACTCATGTTGATCGGCTACGCGCGCGTCTCGACCATTCAGCAGAATCTCGACCGCCAACTCGGTGCGCTTCGAGCGGCAAAGTGCAAGCGTATTTTTGCCGAGAAAGCTTCGGGCAAAGACGTCAAGGGACGACCCGAGCTAGAGAAGGCCATCGATGCGCTCGGCAAGGGAGATATCCTCGTCCTCGCTGAGTGGGATCGGGCCACGCGTTCGATGATGGATGGCATAGCAATCATGCAGCGGGTCCACGCACGAGGCGCCGCCATAAAGGTTCTCGACAAGCCGCACCTCGATCTCACGACTAAAATAGGTCAGGGTTTTTTGGCGTTTCTATCTGCTCTCGCCGAAGACGAGCGTGAACGTATCCACAAACGCGCGGGCGAAGGTCGGAAGGCCGCGCTCAAGGCTGGTGTCAAGTTCGGGCGGAAGCGCAAGCTCAATGAAACTCAACAGAGGCGCGCAAGAACCCTAGTTGCGCAAGGCTGGAAGCTTCGCGATGTAGCTCGAGAAATGAATGTCCACCACAGTACAATTGCCCGGTTACGTTGAGCCCGAACAATGCCGCTACGAACTACCGGCGGAGCCAAGGTCTGAGATCGCCCGCTTTAGTCAAGCTTCGAAGAAGCGGTCCTTTGGATGTATTGGTCTCGAAGCTCGGCCCACCGCAGCCAGCCAACGGCATTGCGATAAGGATGAATGTCGTTCTAATCGCTGCCCCGCACCCCCTCACTTCCTGCACGAGTCGGCGGATTCGATCACCCGTTCGACCGGCCCGTTCTCCCCGTAACGAACGATCCAGACGAAGCCTCGACCAGTGCGCCGGAACGCAAGCCCCCAATCCGAACTACAAAACGCCGCAATGCGATCACGACGAACACGCTCAACCCAGCGCCGAAACATGCCTTCGGTCAGCTCAGATGGATTGCCCATGATCCTGAATATCAACATTCCCTGATCCGACTCAACTCCAGTGAGAGTGAGCCCTGGACCGAGGCGCCTTCCGATTCGGTCTGAAAACCGAGTAGCCATCGCTGCGGCATGGTCGTCGGCCGCCTTAGCGATGGTCGAATACATAATACTATCATCATCGCACGCAGGGTTTTCATATTCCTTTTGCAGGTAGTTTGATACGGCCCAGGCCGTGCCGATCTGAATGGACGCTGCTGCAAGAAGGACTGCGATTGCAGTTGCCCAGCGGCGGCGCGTCGATGCGAACCAAGCCAAAATTCCAAGCAGTCCCGTCGCCAGAACATACGATGCTGGCAGGGTGTAGGAGAGATCGTCGATCGGCTCGTGTGCCGCCTCGAAGTGTCCGAAAGCGGCATGATAAAATAAGCTGAACCCTAGACTTTCTTTTCGAATACACTCGGTCAGAGCGTGTTCGAAAGCTGTCTCGTTATTGGCCATTAGACTGAAGTCAATGATGACCGGAGGGATGTATCCAATCTCCTGCGCCGCGCGGATTGTTGCGGCAGTGCCAGCTAGAAAAGAGCCGCAAACAAAAAAAGCAGCGCCGAAAGCCAGAAGTGTCGCGTTTATGGCTCCCAGTGGCGCGAAGGAACCAATCGACGCCACGACCCCATAGGCAACCAAGGCAACAACAAGAACGATGCCTGCATGAACTATCCAGTAAGGGGCGTCGCTTAAGGACTCCAGACCTAGGGTTGCAAGCCCGATCCTGTTCAAGATTAGCGCCAACGAAAAAGTTGTAACGAAATAGGTTGTCGCCTTGCCAATGGTTTGCGAAGGCGCGATGAGCCCAGCGGCTACGCCCTTTTGATCGCAGATAATTGCCTCGGTCGTCGCGAGAACGTCGAGGGCTGGGCGTAGAAGTGCGCGATGTGCCGCCTGCGCGAAAGATCTGAGCTGCATGTTCTTGCCGCCATCTCCGCCATCAGCATACGAGAAGCGGCGGTTTCGGACTACAAATACCTGCCCATCAACTCCCCGCACTCCGGGCTTGCCGGGGTCGAGCGACTTGCCTGGAGACGCAGCCTCCCACCTGTCGAAGACCTGCCCACGGCGCGACACCAGCAGCACCACGCGGCGACCATCCTTGCGTTCGACGATCTTCGTCCGCTTCGCGCGGACTTGTTGCGCGGCTTAGCGAACGGGTTGATCGCGCGGTCGCGGTGACGCTCGCGACGGCGACCCCCAGTTCATGTTGTTGCCTGCCATCAGTGTCCCTCCCTACGAAGCTGACCCTTCCAATCCGAAACGAGCGGCGCCGCCAGCACTTCGGGCAGGCAGCACTCGGGATGGCCAGGAGGAGCCGTGAGGCCCCACCACGGCCATGTGCCGTTCGGCTTGTAATGCTGGAGAGACCCCTGCCAAAGATCCGGAGTCATGGCACGCAGCATTTCCTCCTTGCCGCGCCACCAGCCCCAGCGCTTCTTGCCGTCGGGCGAGACGAGACCCTCGTTCGGGTCGGCGCCATCCTCGATGTCCTCGAACCGGCGTTCGTTGAGCCACCCCTGGGCCATTTTGATGAAGCGGTCCTCGACGCCGCGCGTCGCAACCTCCCCGGCGTACCGCTGCGCGCCGACGATCGCCTTCTCGGCTTTCTCAGGCGTGAGCGCCATGAAGCACTCAAGCGCCTTGGCCTTGCCGGTGCGCTTCGGGTAAACCGACCAGAAGCGATCGAACTGATCGATCGACGGCTTCAGGCGCGCAGCGGCGCGCTTCGGCGCAGCCAGCTCGCCCTGCTCTTCGAGCGTCTGAACAAGAGAGTCCCTCTTAGAGATATCTCTTAGAGATATACTGTGCTCGCTCGTTCCGGGGTTTTTGCCCTCTCGTTCCGGGGTTTTCTCGGAAATGGGGGGAACGCTCGTTCCGGGGTTTTCTGATAAAGTGAGGAACGCTCGTTCCGGGGTTTTGGTGGGGCGGCCACGGGCTCCTGGCTTGGTTGAGAGCGCATCCACGAACCAAGAGATGGCAGGGCTGAGGTCTGCGAGCGAAGCAGACACCGCAGGCCAGTAGCGATTCGGGAAGCCGTTGATTCGCTCGATGTTGAGGAGGCCATCCTCCTCCAGGCTGTCGATGGTCTCGCGGATGCAGCGCGGGGTGCGGCCGAACAGTTCGGCCATCCTCTCGATTGAGAGCGTGCACATGCCATCGTTGTTGTCGCTCAGGAGCGTGATCAGGTTGAGAATTGCAACGCCAGCGCTTTCGCGGGGGTGCAACCGCATGCGAATGATCGCGTTCGGGATGGTGGACTTCGACAAGACCGTGAAGCGGTGGAGGCCTTCGAGATTCTTGATCTGGTCGCGCTCCATACGATCCGCGAGCTTGACGCTGTCGCAGTAGAGCGTGATGGACCTGATGACCTCATCCCGACGAAACCGCATCAGGGAATGCTGCATCTCGTCGGTGCGCGATTGCGCGCCGACCTCAATCTGACTAGACTGCATCGTGTTGACTCCTTTCTGTTATTCCGGACTTCCGATCCGGGATTGGTTGATCCCCGCAGGTTTCCAAACTTGCGGGGTTTTCTTTTACGGCGCAGGTCTCCAAGCCGCAGGGCGATAACCCGTCACCAGCGCCCCCATCAGAAGCCGCATAGTCGCCGATGGCCGCATCCGGCCAATGCGCATGCGGCGCACCGTGTCGGGATGGACGCCGAGCAGATCAGCCGCGTCGCGCCATCCGAGCCGGTGGTGCTCCTCCATCTGCGCAAGCCAGCGGTTGAAGTCGTTGGCCGGTAGTTCGTCGTCCTTGAGAAGGCGCATGGCGATGCTCCTGCCGCAGCTCGATCGAGTGCGACGCTCTGTGCGTGTTGGTGTTTTTCGTGAAACAGTTTCAGGGAGGGTGGCGCTGACGCCAGAACGCAAAAACGCCCCGGCGCGCGTGTGGCGGCGACGCGATGCGAACATTCTTCTCCGAGAATGTCAAAATCGTCTCACGAAACTCTGCACGGCGCAAGAGTTTGTAAGCGATCGGGCAAGTAATTCCGCACGAGCGATGCGAAGCCATGTCTCAGGCCTCGTTTGCGGCGCGGCGCGGGCGGATCACGTCGCGTTCGCACGGACGCTGCGGTTCACCTTCGAGGAGAGCGAGCAGGTGCTTGCGCAGGATGAGCCGGCGGCCACCTTCCTTGCGACTAGGAAGGCGCCCATCATTCATCATCTTGTAGAGAGTGGTAATACTGAACGGGGTGAGCTGTGAAACCTCACGTACCGTATAGGCCAGACGCACCTCGTCGGCGCGGGCTTCGCTAGTGTTCGACTTCTCCATGAATTACTCCTGTGAAGCTGGCGGTTAGTTGCCAGCTCGTCCAGGAGCGCCCGATGATTGTGCGGCGATGGATCACAGAATTTCCTTCGCGGAATTGCAGAATCGAGCCCAATCCTTCATCAGCTTCCGCCGACGGTCAAGCGCCGTGGAGCGCCTATAGGCATTCTCCACGCTATCCCCAACCTTGTGGGCCAGCGCAGCCTCCGCCACCTCGCGCGGATGCTCAGTACAGTCGCCGGCCCAATCTCGAAACGAGCTTCGAAATCCGTGCACGGTGATGCCATCCTTGATCCCCATCCGACGCAGCAAATAGTCCATCGTGCTGAGGCTCTGGGGGCGCCCCGGAAATCGGCCGGGGAAGGCGTATGGTCCTCGGCGTGTTTTCTGAAGCTCTTTAAGGATCTTGATACACGGCGCGGTCAGGGGAACCACATGATCTTTTTCAGCCTTCATCTTCGCGGCCGGGATCGTCCATAGCTTCGAGCCAAAATCGATCTCTGCCCACTCGCACAGCGTTGCCTCCTTAGTCCGCGCACCGGTCAGGATCGTGAACTGAAGGCACTTTGACGACATCTGCTCGATGCCACCAAGCCTCGCCATGAGCGCTGGAACGGAAGCGTAGGGCATCGCGGCGTGGTGCCCACGCTTGAGCCGCTTCGGCCGAGGAAGAAGATTCGCGAGGTGACCGCGCCAGAGCGCCGGATTTGCGCCATGGCGGTAGCCACGGACTTTGGCAAAGTCGAGAGCCCGCTCGATGCGCTCGCGAACCTGGATCGCCGTGGCAGGTTTGGAGCCCCACCATTTGTCTAAAGCCGCGAACACATGCTCGGTCTCGATCCGGTTGACCAGCATCGGCATCAAGGTTGGGGCGAACAGCTCGATGGACCGCTTCCACCACTTGCGGTACTTCGAGCCTCGCCAATTGCGCCCCTGAGATTCGATAAACTCGTCCACCACCTTGGAGAGGGTCGGAATGAGCTGACGCGCCTCGCCCTTCCTCTTCCTGCTTTCGCTGATCGGGTCCTTTCGCTCAGCGAGCCACCGTCGCGCCTCTGCCGCGCCAGAGCGTGCGGCAGCAAGCGACACGCCTGGAAATGAGCCAAGCCCCATCTCTCTCAGCTTGCCGCTTCCTCGGTCGCGATAGAGAAACGACCACCGCTTTGTCTTGGCACGCGTAACCACCAGATAGAGACCGCCACCATCGCTGTGGCGACCCAATTTTCGGAGCGTCTCGACCCTTCGAGCGCTCAACTTGTGCATTTCGCGCGCCATGCAGCACCCCAACACCCACCCCAACATTGGCGCTTGATTGGGGCGAAAAAGGGCGAAAGCGGGCGATGGGTTTTCACGTGGAAATGCTGGTTTTTCCGAGATCAGCGAATGATCTCGAAACCTGCGGAAAGGCACTTCGGCCTCGACATCATTTTCCTGATCGGCCACCGCTGGCCGCGATACCTCGCCAACGGACTCTGACCGGTCCGGCAAGCACACGAATATGTGTCTTTGCCAGGTCTTCCCGGCCCTACCCATGATCAATTATACGCTACAGTGTTACATGGGGACCAAGCAAACCCAAACGAGGCACGTGGAGGTAAACGCTATGAGAAGATGGACTGCCGCGCTGATGGTGGCCGCCGGGACTTTGGTTGTGGGAGCCGGGACGGCCTCAGCCGCGAGCCTCGTCTCCGCCAAGAAGCTCGAGATCAATGTCGATGAGACCAAGACAGAAGCGGAGCGCAAGGCCCTGTGGGAGAAGGTCGGCGGATGGTGCGCCATCAAGGACTGGCACCCCGCAATAGCCAATTGCGAGGAAAGGAAGGAGGGCGACGACACCTTCCGCACGCTGACCCTCAATGATGGCGGCAAGATCGAGGAGAAGCTCGTCGACACCGGAACCACGAGCTACCGCTACGTGATCCTCACGAGCCCGCTCCCGGTGAAAAACTACGAGGCCCAGTTCTCGGTCACGCCCGATGACGATGACCTCGACGAGATCAACGTCGTCTGGAGCGCAACCTACGATGCCGCCGACGGCAAGGACGACAAGGAAGCGCGCAAGACCATGGACGGCGTCTTCCAGGCCGGCATCGACAGCATCAAGGCCAAGTACGGCACGGCCGATGACGATGACAAGAAATAAGCCAGCCGTCTGATCGGAGAGGATCGAAGCAGAAAGGGCGCGATCCCCGAAGGGATCGCGCCCTGTTGTTTATGCTGATCGATATGCCTCAGTTCGCGGAAGCGGTTTTGGCCTTCGCAACTTTGGCGGCGCGGCGGCGATCAACCTCGGCCTTCGAAACCTCGCCGGCCCCGATCAGCGCGTTGATGCAGCGATTGGAAAGCTGAGGGCCATGCGACCGCATGCACTGGCGGACCGCCATGCTGCCGACGGGATGCTGGCTGCAGTAGGAATAGTAGTCGGACGCACAGGCGAGCTTGACGCCAAGGCTGACGGCGCCGGCCTGCGTCGTGAGCGCAGCAGTGACCACGGCGGCGACGAGGGCGGTGCGGATCGAAGCAGACTTGCGGGCGGCGGAGATCAGGGGCGACGGGGTCATGGCAAACTCCATTGGCCTTGCATGACGAGGACCCTAAAGGCCCTTGCGCAAAAGCGCTGTCCCGCGCGTTACTTGGTCTGACACAAAAAGGTCGCCGGCCAACCAGGATCCGGCGGCCCAATAAATCTGGGAGGAACGCACATGAGCCGGTTGTACGGACCACAGCACCGGGAGCTGCAGGATCGCTTCGAGAGCCGCCCGATGGCCGACCGCATCGAGCTGATCGCCGCCAAGACCGAGATCGACGACATGGCCCGCGCCTTCATCGAAAGCCGTGACATGTTCTTCCTCTCGTCCGTCGACCATCAGGGCCGGCCGACCGTATCGTACAAGGGCGGCGACCCGGGCTTCGTGCGCGTGCTCGATGCCAAGACGCTCGCGTTCCCGAGCTACGACGGCAACGGCATGTACTTCTCCATGGGCAACATCGCAGCCCACCCGGAGATCGGCTGCCTCTTCATCGATTTCGAGAAGCCCTTCCGGCTGAGGCTGCAGGGGCGTGCCGAGCTGGTGCACGAGGGGCCCGTCGTGAGCCTGTTCAAGGGGGCCGAGCTGGCCGTCAAAGTAACGGTGACGGACGTCTGGATGAACTGCCCGCGTTACGTCCACCGCTACAGGAAGGAGGCAGCATCGCGCTACGTGCCGCGCGCAGAAGCCGAGACGCCCCTCTGCGAGTGGAAGCGCATCGACGGGCTGCAGGACGTCCTGCGCCCCGGCGAGCTTCAGGCCGTCGAGAAGGCTGGCCAGATCACCCAGGACGAATGGATGGGCCATGTCTTCGCCGGCGACGACAAGGTCTGACGCCGAACGCTGCGGCTGCGGAGGAACCCAAGCCAGACGTTGGTCATCCGCTGTCAACATTAACGGCATGCGCGAGGCGCTGAGACGGAGTGGAACCCGCTATGATCCTGGCGTCGGGGTCATGGAGATCGCCATGCGCATTGCCTCCCGCGCCGTTCTGAGCAGCCTCTTGGCAGCCACCATCGCCTCTTGCGTTTTGAGCGCAACGGCGGGGACGGCCGCACCATTGCCGGCGGAAGCTGCCGCACGGCCCTTCGACCAGGCGCTGACCCCGATCGGCGACCGCTGGTATGCGGACGACGACGATTACTACTATCCGCCGGAATACTATCTGCCGCCACCGCCGGTCGTCCGCGTCTATCCGGACGCACCACCGCCCGCGAGCTACGAGCCGCCTGTCTACGGCTGGCTCTCTCCGCCGCGGCCCGCAAGCTGCGGCAAGTATCGCTACTGGAACGGCGAGTACTGCGCGGATGCGCGCCGCGATCCGCCTTACATCGGCCCGCGCTGGTAACAGTCTCCCGACCGTCTTGCGCGCCCGCACCCGTCTCGTGCTAAGCCTTCGCTCCGGTCCCGAACCAATTCCGAGAGCGCCGTCATGCCCCTGCGCGTTGCCTGTCAGATGGATCCGATCGACAGGATCGATATCCACGGCGACAGCACATTCGCCATTCTCCTCGAAGCCCAGCGCCGCGGCCACGAGATCTTCTACTATACGCCGCAGAACCTGGCGCTCGACGGCCGCAACCTGATCGCGGCCGGACATGCGTTGAGTGTGGCCGACAAGGTCGGCGATCACTACCGCCTGGGGCGTCACAGCCGCGAGAACCTTGCCGATTGGGATGTCGTTCTGCTGCGGCAGGACCCGCCGTTCGACATGGCCTACATCACGACCACACATCTTCTGGAGCGCATTCATCCGGGCACACTGGTCGTCAACGATCCGGCCCACGTCCGCAACGCACCCGAGAAAATCTTCGTCCTCGATTTTCTCGACCTGATGCCCCCGACGCTCGTCACGCGCTCGATGGACGACGTGCTGGGCTTCCGCCGCAACCACAAGGACATCATCCTGAAACCGCTCTACGGCAACGGCGGTGCGAGCGTCTTCCGCATCCGCCCCGAGGACACCAACCTCGGCTCCCTGGTCGAGCTGTTCCAGACCGTTTTCCGCGAGCCCTTCATGGTGCAGGCTTATCTCCCGGCCGTGCGCGAGGGCGACAAGCGCATCATCCTCGTCGACGGGGAGATTGCAGGCGCGATCAACCGTGTGCCCGCGGAAGGCGAGACCCGCTCCAATCTCCACGTCGGCGGCACGGCGGCCAAGACAGAGCTCACCGACCGCGAGCGCGAGATCTGCGCCCGGCTCGGCCCGGAGCTGAAACGCCGCGGCCTCATCTTCACCGGCATCGACGTCATCGGCGGACACCTCACCGAGATCAACGTCACCTCGCCCACCGGCATCCGACAGGTGAAGGCCTTCGGCGGCGCCGACATCGCCGCACGGATCTGGGACGTGATCGAGGACAAGGTTTCCCAACGCCCCCGATGACGTCCGCCGGCCGACGATGTGCAGCCAGGCAACGCCGCCGCAACATTGTTTACTCGACACGTAGACAAAGAAGGCTGCCTGTGTATGGTGATGGTGTCAGCGTGATTATTAGCCAGCCTTAGTGGGATCGGCGCCCAGAGCCAGCCAACCTCCGCGTGACGTTTCGGGGACGGCTTGGGGACTGGACGATGACCACAGCGAACGTGCGCGCCTTTGCGCGCTTGGTAGCATTTGCAGCGTCGCTTTCCGCGAACGGCGCATTTGCGCAGCAGGCCGCCGAACCGGCCCAGGAGCTGCCGCCGCTGGAGGTCACGGCGAAAAAGGCCGCAAAGAAAGCACCCGCCAAGAAAGCCCAGGCCAAAGCTGCGCCGAAGGCAGCGCCGCAGCCGATCATCGCTTCGCCATATCAGGACCCATCGGGACTACCGAGCGGCGTGGCGCCGGTTCAGAATTATGTCGCCGGAGATTCGACGACGGGAACCAAGACCGACACGCCCCTCCGGGAGACGCCCCAATCGGTCTCGGTCGTGGGCGCCGAGCAGATCCGAGACCAGGGAGCGCGAACGTTACAAGAATCACTGCGGTATGTGCCTGGCGTCCTCGCCGACGGTTTCGGCTACGACAGCCGGGGCGACTACATCATCGTCCGCGGGATTGAAGCGTCGTACTTCCTTGATGGCTTGAGAACGCCTCTCGGCTACTACGTCAACCGGACGGCACTTGACCCTTACGCCCTCGAGCGCGTCGAGGTTCTGCGCGGCCCCGGTTCCATGCTCTACGGCCAGAGCTCGACGGGCGGCATTGTCAACGCCATCTCGAAGCGGCCACAGGCGGAGTCGCATCGCGAGATCACGGCCGAATACGGCTCGTACGACTTCAAGCAGGTCAAAACGGATATGACCGGCGCGCTCACGCCGGACGGCAAGTGGCTATATCGCATCATTGGCGTTGCGCGCGACGCCGACACCCAGGTCGACTACGTCGAAAACGACCACCTTCTTCTGGCTCCGTCGCTTACGTACCGTCCTACGAATGACACCAGCCTCACATTGCTCACGAGCTTCCAGAAGGACGAGAGTGGCTCCACGCAGCAATTCTTGCCGCAGGCCGGAACGCTCTACCGGAACATCGATGGCAGACGCGTCCCCCGCAGTCAGTTTCTCGGCGAGCCCACCGATTACTACGACACAGAGGGCCAATCGGTTGCCTTCCTGTTCGACCATAGATTCGACGACACGTTCAGCATGCATCACGGGTCGCGCTACTCGCACACGGAGAACGCATACGACAGCACCTATCCGGCCATCCTGACACAGGATCGCATCTTCCAGCTAAATACGTTCCTGACCGGCGGCGCCACCAATGCGGCACCATTCGATCCGAGCGCCGCTCCGTTTCCAACTGTGCTTGGATTTCCGCCAAACGAAAGCAACATGGCGCGCGCGCGAACCATTCGGTTCACGGACACGGATATGTACAGCACCGACACGAACGTGACGGCAAAGTTCGAAACGGGGCCAATCGCGCACAAAGTAACCGGTGGCTATGACTACACGCGTTACGACGCTGGCGGCCGCAAATCGGGCACTCTCGTTGCCAACCTCATTCCCACCGGTTTGGGATTTCCGAGCTACTATGAGCAGCCGTCGTTCGACATCTACAATCCGGTCTATGGCCTGAACTCCCCGCTGATCGAATTCGAGACCGGTCTCGTCTTCAGCGGCGCGGTCCCGCTCTATGACTTCGACGAGCTGCAGGAGCAGCACGGCATTTACATTCAGGATCAGCTCCGCATCGGACCCTGGGTTGCCGTTCTGGGCCTGCGCCACGATTGGCTCAACATCGAAGGCGCGAGCGAACGGGGCACGCTGGGTGGTGGCGTCGCGGTTAGCTCCTACAAGACGAAAGACGAAGCTACGACCGGTCGCGCCGCGCTTCTTTACGAATTCGATTTCGGAATGTCGCCGTATGTCAGCTACTCGACGTCGTTCGACCCGCAGCCCGGCGCGACCGTACGTGCGAGCCTGACGGACCCCTCCTTGAGCGCAGCCGACCCGTTGGAAGGCGAGCAGGTCGAGATCGGCTTCAAGTATCAGCCCAACGGCGTCCCCCTCATCGTCAATGCAGCCATTTACGAGCTGACCGAGAAGAACCGCCTCGTTCAACCCGACATTCTGGCCGATCCATTACAGGGCGCAGACGTCAGAATCAGAGGCTTCGAGTTTGAAGCGGCAGGTCAACTGACGCCAAACATCCGCGTCATCGGCACCTACTCTTACACGGACGCCGAATACGAGCGGTACGAGTACTACGAGTACAACAAGGGCACCGATGTCGAGGGCGTGCCAAAGCATCAGGCGTCGCTCTGGGGCCTTTACACCGTCCACGATGGTGATTTCAAAGGCCTCTCGTTCGGCGCAGGTGTCCGCTACATTGGCGAAACGACCGACGTCGGCCAACGGCAGCTTTTCCCTTATGATGGAACCGTGACGGAACTCTACAAGGTCACCACGCCATCCTACACGCTGTTCGACGCCATGGTCGCCTACGAGACGCCGGACTGGCGTTGGCAGATCTCGGGACAGAACTTAGAGGACAAGTACCACGTCGTCTCGTGCACCGCCGACCGTGGTGACTGCGGCATCGGCCAGGGACGCACCATCATCACCGGCTTCACGTACAAGTTCTGAGTTTGAAGGCCACGACAAACACGAGAGGTCCCCGGCCCATTGAACGTTGACACTCTCGCGCAAACCCATCTGCTGGCGATCGCCGGCGGCCTCCTCGTGGCCGCCGGCGTCGTCATGCTGCGCAAACGCTGGCTCGCGCGGGGAGCCGACGGACTCGCATTCCTGATCGGCGGCTGGCTGGCCGTACTTGCGGGCTTCTATGCATTTGCCCAGGTCTGGGGAGCGGAACTGGGAACTACCTACGCGCTCGGCGTCCTCTCGCTCGCCGCCTACGTCGTGATCGGCGCCACCTACGAGCGCCGCGAAAGCAAACGGCGCGAGCCGCGCGAGGCCGCCTTCGATCCCGAGGAGCGTCCGACCAACTGGAAGCGCGGCACGGGCAAGGCCCTGCTCGCGATTGTGCTCGCCGGCATTGCCTCCATCGGTATCGGCGTGGCCATCGCCGTCCAGGCGCCGTGGCCGCCGCAGGACCGCGCCGTCGTCGGCGGCCTCCTGGTGCCGATCCTCTGGGGCGGCGGCATGGCCTGGACCCTGTGTGACCGGCGTCTCATTCGCGCGACCGTGATCCTGCTCGCCGTCTCGGCGCTCGGCTACGGCATCGCCTTCCTTCCCAAGGTGCTCTCCTGATGCAGGACACCGCATCCACCAAAAAAGCCCGCAAGCGTCAGTTCCTGCCGCCGACGTTCGTGCGCGCCATGCTGGCCGGACATTCCGCGCTCGGCATCGCCTTCGCCGCGCTCATCTACATCGTCTGCCTCTCGGGCACCCTCGTCGTCTTTCTGCACGAATTGCAGAGATGGGAGCAGCCGGACGCCCCCGTTGTCGAAGGTTCGCTTTCCCCGGAGGCCATTGCATCGGCGCTCGACGGCGCTTACCGCAAAGCGCTCGCCGCCAATGCCGTCCACGACATGTTCCTGACGGGACCTAGCCCGACCCAGAGCCGCTTCCTCGTGAACTTCCACGACCACGAGAGCGGCATTGAAGGACATTGGATCGCCGACGCCACCGGAGCGCTTGTCGTCGAGCACAAAGCGCCCTGGTCCGAGTTCGTCGGCGATCTCCACATGCATCTGCATTTGCCGCGCACCTGGGGCTCGTTCCTTGTCGGCTTGACCGGCGTCGCGCTGCTCTCGTCTCTGATCTCGGGGCTATTGTCCCATCCGCGCCTGTTCAAGGACGCCTTCAACCTGCGATGGGGCGGCTCGCGCCGGCTGCAGGAAGCCGACCTGCACAATCGTCTCGGCGTCTGGGGGCTGCCGTTCCATGTCGTCGTCTCGACGACCGGCGCGCTGCTCGGTCTCTCGACGCTGATCGTCGGCGTGCTCGCGCTCGCCGCATACGACGGCGACTCCGAGAAAGCCTTCGCCACCATCCTCGGCCCAATGGCCACCGAGGACGAGACTGCGGCCCCGCCGCCGGATATCGCCGCGATGATCCGCCAAGTCCAGGACAAAGCTCCAGGCGCCGAATTCGTCTCCGCGAACTTGAGCCATGTTGCACACGCCGGCCAGATCGTTCACCTCGGCATGCGTACGCCGGGCCACCTCGCCTTCTCGAACACCTATTACTTCGACGGCAGCGCCAAGCCGCTCGGCGACGGCCTCGAGACGGGCAGCGTCGGCCAGCAGATTCTCGGCGCCCTGCAGCCGTTGCATTTCGGCTGGTTCGGCGGCTTCGCGATCAAGATCGCCTACGGCATCCTGGGACTGGCCTTGACCGTCGTGACACACAGCGGCGTCACCATCTGGCTCGCGCGCCGCCGCGAGCAGGGCCGCCCGGCGCCCCATTGGGAGAAGGTCTGGACGGCGCTGGCCTGGAGCCAGCCGCTGGCCTTCGCCACCGCCGCGATTGCCGTCTTCGCCGCAAGCGAGTCCTTCGCCCTCCCCGTTTACCTCGCGACGACCGTCGTCTGCATGCTCGCCTCCCAGGTCGCTCGCGAAGCCCGAACCGTGAGCCGCGCCACCCGCCTGCTGGCAGGCCTCGCCATCAGCACCGTGGTGCTCATCCACGGCCAGGCGCTGCGGGACCGCATGCAGGACCCGGCAGCGATCTGGGTAAGCGGCACGATGATCGCAATCGGCCTCGCGCTCCTCGCCTCGGCCCTGCGCCCCATGCTGCTGCCAGCCCGAAGCGACGCCTAAGAAGACGTCCAGCGATCGTAGCTGCCGAAGGATGTCCACAGCATCCGGCCCTGTGCAGCGACGGAAATCCATATCGGCAACGTTCACCCTACGGATCGAGAGCGGTCGGGGGCGCGCCAATGTACGGGACCATCGCTACTGTTGCGTTCGTGGGCGTGGAAGCGCGCCCCGTCGAGGTCCAGGTGCGCATCTCGCCCGGCCAGCAGGCCTTCGCTATCGTCGGCCTGCCCGACAAGGCCGTCGCCGAAAGCCGCGAGCGCGTACGCAACGCGCTGCACGCCGTCGGCCTTGGGCTTCCCTACAAGCACATCACGGTCAACCTCGCACCGGCAGATCTGCCGAAGGAAGGCAGCCACTTCGACCTTGCCATCGTGCTGGCGCTCATGGTCGCCATGGAAGCCATCGCCCCGGATGCGATCGAACGCTACGCCGCCGTCGGCGAGCTGGCCCTCGACGGCTCGATCAGGCCTATTCCCGGCGCACTACCCGCTGCCATCGGCGCCAATGCGATGGAGAAGGGCCTCATCTGCCCCGCCGAATGCGGTCCCGAGGCGGCCTGGGCCAGCGAGGACGCGGATATCCTCGCCGCGCCGCACCTTCTCTCGCTCGTGAACCACTTCAAAGGATTGCAGACGCTCGCCCGGCCGAAACCGGCGCTTGAGCGTGGGACGACAGCGCTCCCCGATCTGCGCGACGTGCGCGGCCAGGAGAGCGCCAAGCGTGCGCTCGAGGTGGCCGCCGCCGGTGGACATAACTTCCTGATGATCGGCCCCCCGGGCTCGGGCAAGTCCATGCTGGCGGCCCGTCTCCCGTCAATTCTTCCGCCGCTTTCACCTGAAGAGATGCTCGATGTCTCGATGGTTCACAGTCTCGCGGGCGAGCTCATGGGCGGCAAGCTCTGTACTGAGCGGCCGTTCCGCGCGCCGCATCATTCCGCAAGCATGGCCGCGCTCGTTGGCGGTGGCACGCGCCCGCGCCCCGGCGAAGCGAGCCTCGCGCACCTGGGCGTTCTGTTTCTCGACGAGTTACCCGAGTTCCAGCCTGCGGTTCTCGACGCCCTGCGCCAGCCGCTCGAGACCGGCGAGCTGATCATCGCCCGCGCCAACCACCGCATCGCTTATCCTGCACGCTTCCAACTTGTCTCGGCCATGAACCCCTGCCGCTGCGGCGGCGGGCCGGGACAGGCCTGCAAACGCGGCCCGCGCTGTGCCGCCGACTATCAGGCGCGCATTTCAGGCCCGCTGCTCGACCGCATCGACCTGCAGATCGAGGTGCCGGCCGTCTCTGCCGCCGACCTGGTGCTGCCACCACCGAAGGAAGGCAGCGCCGAGATCCGCGCCCGCGTCGCCACGGCCCGCGAACGCCAGCGCGACCGCTTCAAGGCGCACGGCGCACCGAACCTGCGCACTAATGCCGAATGCGCCGGACACTTGTTGGAAAAGATCGCCCAACCCGATGACGCGGGTCTCGCACTCATTCGTCAGGCAGCCGACACACTGAAGCTTTCCGCACGCGGCTTCCACCGCACACTCCGCGTCGCCCGCACCCTCGCCGATCTCGACGGCACCGAAACGGTCGGCCGCATCCACATCGCCGAGGCGCTGTCTTATCGCGGGGAGACATTGCGGCAAACGTCAGCAGCTGAGGCAGTGAGGCAGTGAGGCAGTGAGGCAGTGAGGCAGTGAGGCAGTGAGGCA
>CAZDUD010000012.1:0-50439 GCA_964508485.1 uncultured Hyphomicrobium sp.
TCGAACCCACCGATGCGCCACCTGCTCCTGCTCCTCGACCAGCCCGCGTCGCAGTTCGACCTCCGCAGCCCGCCGGCGCGGTTCGCTGCGCTCAAGTGCGACGCGCCGCACATGGCGGAGGTGCTCAAGGCACGGCTAGCGCGTCTCGCTTACGGGTTCGACCTTAAGGACAACTATTTCGCGTGGCAGGCGTTCGGGCGCGGCTATGCGGCGGGCGGCAACGGGCCGCTGCCGCCCTATCTCGAGCGCGCGAGCTGGGAGACGCTCAAGGCGCGCTCCGCCAATGTCAGCGTCGTGCACGCCTCGTTCTCGGAGCATCTGGCAAGCCTCGCTGGGCCGTCGTACGACGCCTACGTACTGCTCGATGCGCAGGATTGGATGACGGACGCACAGCTCACTACGCTGTGGACCGAGATCGTGCGCACCGCCAAGCCGGGCGCCCGCGTGATCTTCCGCACGGCGGGAGAGGAAACCATTCTGCCTGGGCGCGTTCCGAGCGCAATCCTCGGCCGGTTCCGCTACGATCCGGCGCAGTCCCGGGCGTTCACGGAGCGGGACCGGTCTTCGATCTACGGCGGGTTCCATCTCTACACCTTCGAAGGCTAGGCAGTTGGCGGGGGCAGAGCCGATGGGTGACGCCGCGGCCGAGATGGACGCGATCTATCGCGTCCAGCGGCATATCTACGACGCGTCGCGCAAATACTACCTGCTGGGTCGCGACGGGCTGCTCGAGGGGCTCGTTCCGCCGCCCGGCGGTACCGTGCTCGAGGTCGGCTGCGGCACGGGGCGCAACCTTATCCTGGCTGCGCAGCATTATCCTTCGGCGCGCTTCTACGGCTTCGATGTGTCCAGCGCCATGCTGGAGACGGCGCGCGCGTCGGTCGCGCGCTGGGGGCTCGATCACTGCATCACGCTTGCGCAGGCGGATGCGTCGCGGTTCGACGCCAGGGCTGCGTTCGGGCTCGACGGCTTCGACCGCGTGTTCGTCTCCTATGCGCTGTCGATGATCCCGCCGTGGCGTGAGGCGGTTGCTTGTGCGTTTGAGGCCGTCAAGGCGGGCGGCTCGCTGCATATCGTCGATTTCGGAGAGCAGAGCCAGTTGCCGTCGATGTTCCGGACAGGGCTCCGGGCGTGGCTCAGGAAGTTCTCCGTCTATCCGCGCGCCGAGCTCGAGGATGCGCTTCGCCGTTTGGCTGCCGAGACGGGGGCGGACCTCACGTTCGCGCGGCCGTTCCGCGATTATGCCTGCAGTGCCGTGCTGCGGAAGCCAGGCTGACGGCCTCTACGCGACGAGCTTGCCGACGAGGATTGCTGGCAGGATGAGCGCCAGCGCCCAGAGCATGGCGGAGACGGCGCTCATGCCCACGAAGGGCAGCATCGGGCGCTCGAGGGATCCTGTTTCGAGGGGCACGAGACCGCGGTTGAACCCCTGGAACTTGCTCAGGATCAGGCTCACAGGGCCGTGGCTTTCCACGAAGGAGCGCGCGTCGGCGTGCTGCTTCTTGGTTGCGCAAAAGGGCCATGCCAGGGCGCGGTCCTCCTTGTGCATGATGCCTTTGTAGTAGGCGTAGAAGTCGCCCACGAAGGCGCCTGCGGCGGCCGCAAACAGGATCAGCGGAACGTTGCCGTTGCCGAGCACCATCAGCGTGCCCAGACCGAACACCAGGAGCAGCGTCGGCACGAACAGGATCGGGCGCGGGATGCTGTTGGCCATGGCCAGGAAGAACAGGACGGTTGCGACCTTGTACTGGTTTGCGGCCAGGAAGGCGATGACCTCGTCCTTGAAGGTCACGAGATAGAACGACGGCCCGATAACGCCAATCGCCCAGATGAAGGCGGAAAAAATGTTGGCGATCTGGAACGGAAGCTCGCGCATGCGGAACATGCCGGCCACCACCGGTATCACGGCGCGCACGGGGCCGAAGAAATGTCCGAGGAAGACACCGAAGGCGCCGTACGTCTCGAAGAACTCCTGGGCCTGGGAGATGAGATGCGGACGTGTTGTGAAGGGCCAGATGTTGGGCACGCTGTCCTTGAAATAGCGGCCGATCCAGAACGATGTGGCGTAGCCGAGGCTGCCGCCGAAGCCCGCCCAGAGGATCGCAGGTATCAGGATGCTCGCCTCGATGCCACTGGCCGCGAGAAGAGCGGCGATGCCGACGAGGATGGCAGTGCCCGGTACAAGAAGGGAGAGGAAGCAAAAGCTTTCGCCGAACGCGACGAAGAACGCGACAGGTCCGGCCCAGCTCTCGTGCTCCCGCACAAAGGTCACGACGGTATCGACGACTGCTTCAAGGGCCATCAGAGGGTCTCGCGGTCAGGAGGGCTGGGCCGAGCGTTGCCGGCGGAGGATGGGTTGGTCGGCCCGTCGGGCGGGCTCAAATGCAGTTTGGCCAGCCTCAGCCCGTCTTGCAACGCCGATTGATCTCGTTCTGCAATTCACGGCCTACCTCGCCCGCCAGCATGACGCTGCGCGACACCTGGGCCGGTGTCAGGCGCGAGCCGACGCTATTGAGGCTCGCCCTTGCGGTGTCGGCCTCGAGCTTGCCGCGCTTCAGCTCGTCGCAGGTCAGCTCCTTCTTTTTCGACTTGAAGGCGAACAAGCGCACGCCCGACGCGTAGGCTTCCGGTGTCGGAGGCTCGTGCACCCAGCTCCGCGACTTGTCGTTCATCATGCTGCTGAGCGTCGCCTGGCGGCGGTGGACGCATTCGGGGCTGTCGTCCACGCAGCCGAGACCGGCTCGCGTTCCGATTTCGGGATTGCCGATGGCGCAGGCGCCAAGGCATCCGCTCAGGCCCAGCAAGCCAGCGACCAAGGCCAGGTTCGCCGCACTTGCTGCGGCGTGGCGCACGCTCATCTCGAGGCCTCTTGTTATCCCTGAAAGGAGCCAATAGAAGGCGCCCGTGGCGGGGTCAAGGCGCTCGCGTGAAGCCGGTGTGCTCCAAACGTGGCGGGGCAACGTATCGGCAAATCGATATCCAATTCCTTTCATGGAGTTGCTCGCTATGGTGCATGGAATCCGCGTGCATGCCGTCGGCGGTCCCGAGCGTCTCATGTGGGACGAAATCGAGGTCGGCGCGCCGGGCCCGGGGCAGGTGCGAATCAAACAGCGCGCGGCCGGGCTCAACTACATCGACGTCTATCACCGCACCGGGCTCTACCCGCTGGCGTCGCTACCGGCCGTGATCGGCATGGAAGGCGCGGGCGATGTGGTCGCGCTCGGCGACGGCGTGACGTCGCTTGCGGTGGGCGACCGCGTTGCCTACGCGGGGGTGCTCGGCGGCTATGCAGAGGAGCGGCTCATCGCCGCCGACCGGGTGGTGAAGCTGCCGGCCGGCATCTCCTATGAGACGGCCGCGGCGATGATGCTGCAAGGCATGACCACGCGCTATCTCCTGCGCGAGACCTACAACGTCGGTCCTGGCACGGTGCTGCTGTTCCATGCGGCTGCCGGCGGCGTTGGGCTCATCGCCTGCCAGTGGGCGCGGGCGCTCGGTGCGACATTGATCGGCACCGTCAGCTCCGACGAGAAGGCGGAGCTGGCCAAGGCGCACGGGGCTGCGCATGTCGTCGTGACGTCGCGCGAGGATTTCGTGGCGCGCGTCCGGGAGATCACCGACGGGAAAGGTTGCGATGTCGTCTATGACGGGATCGGCAAGGATACGTATCGCGGCTCTCTCGATTGCCTCCGGCCGCGCGGCCTTTGGGTCAGCTTCGGTAACGCGTCTGGTCCGGTTCCGCCGTTCGACCTGACGTTGCTCAAAGGCTCGCTCTTCGCTACGCGGCCCTCGCTGATGGCATACACCGCGACGCATTCCGAGCTTGCGGAGAACGCCGCCGATCTGTTCCGCATGGTCGAGAGCGGAGCGGTGAAGATCGCGATCAACCAGACTTTCCCGCTCAAGGATGCCGCGGCGGCTCATGCGGCGCTCGAAGCGCGCCGCACGACCGGATCAACGGTGCTCGCGATTTGAGATCTGCCGCGCGGCTCAGGAGATGCTAATGGCCCAACAGCCGATCGGTTTCTACTTCTGGCCCACGCCCAACGGGCAGAAGATCCGTATCATGCTCGAGGAGTGCAGGCTGCCGTACCGCGTGAAGCCGGTCGACATCGGCAAAGGCGACCAGTTCAAGCCCAAGTTCCTCAAGATCTCGCCCAACAACAAGATGCCGGCCATCGTCGATCCCGATGGGCCGGGCGGCGCGCCGATCTCGATCTTCGAGAGCGGGGCGATCCTGCAGTATCTCGGGCGCAAGACGCGGAAGTTCTATCCGCGGGCCGAGCGCGCGCGTGTGGAGGTCGACGAGTGGCTGTTCTGGCAGGTTGGTGGCCTTGGGCCGATGGCAGGGCAAGCGCACCACTTCCGCCTCTACGCGCCGGAGAAAGTCCCCTACGGGATCGAGCGCTACACCAAAGAGACGACCCGGCTCTACGGTGTGCTCGACAAGCGGCTCAAGGGTCGCGATTTCATCGCCGGCGACTATTCGATCGCCGATATGGCGGCTTATCCGTGGGTGCTGCCGTGGGAGCGGCAGGGCCAGGTCCTCGACGATTTCCCGAACATCAAGGCGTGGCTTGCGCGGATTTCAGCGCGCGAGGCCGTGCAACGGGGTCTCTCTCCGGCCCTCAAATGACATCGGCGCCTGTGCCGCTCAATTTGCCCGGATGGTTAGCGGCCGGTTTCCGCAATCGTTAAGGTTGGATTTCTCCGTGGCCGGAAGTCATGCGTTTGGCTCGAAACGAGTCGCCGGACAACGGCATTTTGGCAAAGCACCTGTTCCCTAGTTTACCGCTTCTCATGACGGAAGGGCCTATCGTTCCCGTCCAGAGCCCCCGCACTGCCGGCTTTTTCGCCGGGATTTCGGGGATTTGGGACGACAGGTCAGAGGTGAACAAGGATGGCACGATTTGATTTTTCAGCCGGCGACGTTTTCGACGTCGCGGCCCAGGGAGGCGGAGCGGACGCGCTTTTCCAGCTTGGCCTCATCTATTGTTCGGGGCGCGACGTCGAGGTCAACCTCGTCGAGGCGCACAAGTGGTTCAATCTCGCGGCGTTGCGCGGCAACGAGGATGCCAAGGTCTATCGCCTCGAGCTCTCGCGCGAGATGACCAAAAAAGAAATCGCGGCCGCCCAGAAGAGCGCCCGCGAGTGGCTCAAGCTGCATTGAGTTGGGCCGGGTCGAGCCCGGCCCCATGATTGATGTCTGCTACGCCACGTCGCCGGTTTCCAGGCGGGCGGCGTTCTGCACGGCCTTCTGCACCTTCTCGAAGGCGCGCACCTCGATCTGGCGAATTCGCTCGCGCGAGACGCCGAACTCGGAAGAAAGCTCCTCGAGCGTGACCGGGTCATCCGCAAGACGACGCGCCTCGAAAATCCGCCGTTCCCGCTCGTTGAGCGTCGCCAGCGCATCGCTGAGGTAGGACTTGCGGCGTCCCAGTTCTTGGGACTCGACGAGCTGCTCCTCCTGGTCCGGTGCATCATCCACCAGCCAGTCCTGCCACTCGCCCGACTCGGAGTCGGCGCGCACCGGTGCGTTCAGCGATGCATCGCCGCCAAGGCGGCGGTTCATCGAGACGACGTCTTCCTCCGATACGCCGAACTTCTTGGCGATCGTTTTCACGTGCTCGGGCTTGAGGTCGCCTTCCTCCAGTGCCTGAAGCTGGCTCTTAGCGCGGCGCAGGTTGAAGAAGAGCTTCTTCTGGGCCGCGGTGGTGCCCATCTTCACGAGGCTCCACGAGCGCAGGATGTATTCCTGGATCGAGGCGCGGATCCACCACATGGCGTAGGTCGCAAGACGGAAGCCGCGGTCGGGCTCGAAGCGCTTCACGGCCTGCATGAGGCCCACGTTGCCTTCGGAGATGACCTCGCCGATCGGAAGACCGTAGCCGCGATAGCCCATGGCAATGCGCGCCACGAGACGCAGATGCGACGTGATCAGCTCCTGAGCGGCGTCAGGATCGCCATGCTCGCGCCAACGCTTGGCGAGCATGTACTCCTGGTTCGGCTCCAGCATCGGGAAGCGGCGAATCTCCTCGAGATAGCGGGAGAGGCCGCCGGAGCCCCCGGCAATGGTCGGAAGAGATTTCGCTGCCATGTCCATCTAACGCTCTGTCCGGACTTGACCGGCCAGGTCACGCTCCCCATGTCATCGTTTGACGATGCGGGCTTCTCCCGAGGCGTTTTCGCCGTTATTCGAGGTGGCGCCGCACGTACGTTCAGCTTCTGAGCGTTTTGCTCCGACCGGAAGAGACTTCTCCCCCGGCGGATTTCGCTCGTCCTGGATCTTCTACGTCGTAGTCCAACGTTTGGATCGCCAGGCGGTTTCGCTGTTTGCACTCTTAACGCAATCCTACCGCTGAATCCGTCGAGGCGGCTAATTACCGTTTGGAAACGTTGGACTTTGCGTTGCGCCGCCTCGGCATGCTCAGTGCCGGTTTCAGGGCGTCGTAGAGGGCCTGGATGTCGCGGGGTCGCGGACTTGTGAAGTGCAGCGGTCGGCCCGTGACCGGATGCTCGAATCCCAGCTCCATGGCGTGGAGCGCTTGTCGGCCCAGGTTTTCCAGGGCTTTCGCGGCCTCTTCCGGCAGGCGCCGCGTGCTGGATTTGAAGCCCGCGCCGTAGGTGGGGTCGCCCATCACCGGATGTCCGATGTGGGCGAGGTGAACGCGGATCTGATGCGTACGCCCCGTCTCCAAGACAATTCGAAGGCGAGATGACAGGGGTTTTTCGTCAGGTCCTATAAATGACTCCGCGACTTCAAAATGGGTCACGGCGTGGCGGCCATGCTCGCCGCGCACGACGGCCATACGTGTACGGTTGGTCGGGCTGCGGCCGAGATTGGCGTCGATCGTACCGGTCGGACGCGATGGTACGCCCCACACGAATGCTTCGTAGGTGCGCACGAGCCGGCCGTCCGCGCCGTGGGATGCAAACTGCTCGGCCAGCCCTTGGTGTGCGGCATCCGTCTTGGCGATGACGAGGAGACCTGAGGTATCCTTGTCGAGGCGGTGGACGATGCCGGGGCGTTTCACACCGCCGATGCCGGACAGCTCGTCGCCGCAGTGTGCGATCAGCGCATTGACGAGCGTGCCCTGCGCGTGACCGGCTGCCGGGTGCACGACCAGACCGGCCGGTTTGTCGATTACGATGAGATGCTTGTCCTCGTAGACGATGACGAGTGGCAGCGGCTCGGCCACTGGACCGGCGGGCTCCGGCGGCGGAATGGTGATCCGGACCTGGCGTCCGGGCGTCATCCTGCTCGCCGCATCGGTCAGGACGCCCTCGGGGCCTTCGACGTTTCCCTGGCGGATGATGGCCTGAATGCGGGCGCGGCTCAGGCCGGTAAGGTGATTGGCCAGGAAGCGATCGAGGCGCAGCCCGGCGTCCGCCTCTGCCGCTTTGAGCTCGTGGGTGCCGGTGCCGGTCAGGGGTTCGGCCGGCGCATCCTCGATGCCGTCTAGGTCATCGTCCTCGGCGTTGTCCGTCGGTGTCGTCGGATTGCTCATGCTGACCGGTTTTGCAGGGGCATTGTTAAGGACCATCTATCTCTCGTCGTTCCGCTGGCGCAACGGCGATCGGGCCTAGCCAGGGGTGAGCGCTCGGGGTTGCGACGCCTTCGCCGCGGCGACGCCCCTGCAAACGGCCGTTCTGGCGCAAGATCGCGCTTGATCGGGCGCGCCGCCTCTCCTATAGGTGGCGTCCTTCGGAGAGCAGCCCCGTTCGTCTAGTGGCCTAGGACACCAGCCTCTCACGTTGGTAACAGGGGTTCGAGTCCCCTACGGGGCGCCACTGAACGTTGAGATATTTCATAACTTACTGATTTTATTGAGCAACTTTCGCAAGTTTGGTCTAACATTTCGTCTAGCATTTTGGGACCCAACATCGAAACAAGCGCTAACAGTCCACATTGAGCACCTGTTAGTTCGATATTTTCTGGAAGATGTAGCCCGGGCCCTGAACCAACGGATCGAGTTTGTCGGCTTTAGTGTCGGCCCAGGCCATCCAGTCATAGAGGCTCCGGCCGGCCACTTCGATCGATCCATCGGCAATCGTTTTGGATAGCGAGCGAAGAAAATGACGAACTAGCACTTCCCGTGCCGTTCAGCCATCTCCAGAAGGGCTTCAAATGTCCTCGGATCACAGCGCGCGGCGACGTTATCGGCTGCTGGGCCGTCCAGTTTCTTCAATCTATCGAGCACGCGGAAGAGTTCTGCTTTGAGCAGGGTAGCCGAGTGAGCTTGGCGAGACGCCGTGCTTTTCGACCGCAAAGAAGATGCTGCTGAGACGGCGCAGTTGGCGATAGATGAGGTTGTTAAAGCCCCAGACGCAGGGGCCACGCGCAGGTATGGCCGCCGCTAAGGCACGAGGTCAGCATCTCGGTCGCGAGAGAAAGCTGACGGAAAAGGATGTGCTATGGGCGAAGCGTGTGATCTCGGAAGGACGGCTGTCGCCTGATGAGCTGCTAATCGCCCTTCGCGTATCATCAATGACGTTGCGCCAAGCATTGCGACAAGCAGATCTAACCGCGGAAGCTTGGGGATACGGTCAAGAGAGATGAGATTTGCCATCAGATGTCTGGATCACCGCCGGCGTTGGCGCTCGAAGCCGGTAGATGTCTCAAGGGCCGGGACATGCTTGCTCCCGCCCTGCGTCAACGCATGCTTCCGATTTCCATAATCAGAAACTCCAAAACTTTAAATATTGGCCTAGCCCAACATCTGCGAAGCTTGGCGCTTCCAGCCGCATCGATGGCGTGTTGCTTAGAGAAGTTTTCCGATGAAGTCCGCGGACCTGCTCGCACGCCTCATATCATTTCCGACGGTGAGCCGAGACGGAAACCGAGATCTTATTGATTTCATGTCACGTTTCCTGAGTGAGCGCGGCGCTGGCGTTCACCTACTTCCTGCAACGGCCGACAAAGCCAACCTCTTCGCGACACTTGGTCCGAGGATGGATGGCGGTATCGTGCTCTCGGCGCATACTGATGTGGTGCCGGTAGACGGACAGACGTGGGCGTCAGACCCTTTCCTGGCGCGCGAGCAAGACGGCAAGATCTACGGGCGCGGCGCTGCCGACATGAAGGGGTTTATCGCCTGTGCTCTGGCATTCGTCGAGCGGGCCCGTCATGCGAAGCTCTCCGTGCCGGTACACTTCTGCCTCAGCTATGACGAGGAGATCGGATGTATCGGCGTGAGGCCGATGCTGGACTGGCTGAAAGAGCGTGATTTCCGGCCCCGCTTCTGCATCGTCGGCGAGCCGACTTCGATGAAGATTGCCACTGGGCACAAAGGAAAGACTGCAGTCCGAGCACGATGCTACGGCGAGGCTGCCCATTCCAGCGTCGCCCCTCGCGCCGTTAATGCCATCCACCTTGCCGTCGATTTCATCGGTGTTTTGCGGCGCCTACAATCTCGGATCGAAGCGAACGGCGCGCGGGATGACGCCTACGAGATCCCGTACACGACCGTGCATGCCGGCTTGATTCAGGGCGGTAGGGCCCTCAACATCGTTGCCGCCGAAAGCTCTCTCGATTTCGAGGTTCGCCACCTTTTCGAAGACGATCCGGGAGCGCTTTGCTCCCGGATCGCAGTTGAGGCTTCGGCTATCGTCGAGGAGCAGTCTCCGCGCGCGCGGATCGAACTCGAAGTTCTCAACCAATATCCAGCGCTCTCCGTGCCCGTTGAGAGCGGTATCGTCGATTGTATCCGCGATCTGACAGCGGCCAATGACTTGATCAAGGTTTCGTTCGGCACCGAGGCGGGCTTGTTCGTCGAGAGGCTTGGCGTGCCAACGGTCGTGTGCGGTCCAGGTTCCATGGATCAAGGACACAAGCCTGATGAGTTCATTGCCCGTTCCGAGCTCGACGCGTGCGATGCGATGTTGGATCGCTTGCTCGACAGGATAAGCTACTAAATTCGCGGAGCATTTCCTATGCTCGTCGTGCTTCGCAATATCCAAGGCAATGCAGAGAAAAGTGCTTCTTTCGTCGCCCTGCCACAGCTGACAGCATTCCTGCGACCGCGAGATCCATGTTGGCTCTCGTACGCCAACTACCTAACAAAACGTAGGATTTCATGATCCGCACCGGCGACCAATATCGCAATTCAATCCGCGACGGCCGAGCCGTCTATGCAAACGGCGAGCGCGTGAAGGATGTGACCGTGCATCCCATGTTCAAGCCACTCGTGGATATCCGGGCTAGGATCTACGACATGCAGCACGATCCGGCGACGGCCGCCGTGATGGTGTTTGAGGAAGGCGGTGAACTCAATGCCGTCGGTAACAAACTGCCGCTAACCCAAACCGATTGGTGGGACAAGCGTCGCGCGACCGATGCCGTTCTCGAGGATATCGGCGGGGTGGTGACGCGCGTCGGCGATGAAACGGTCGGCGAGATGTGGTCACTGTTCGACGGGCAGGATGTGCTCAACGAGGTGGACCCGCAATTTTCGGCCAACATTCGCAATCATATCGAGAAGGTTCTGCGGCTCGACCCCTTCCATGTTTCCGCGAATACCGATCCAAAAGGCGACCGATCCAAGCGTCCGCAGGACCAGGATCCGGACATGCTGCTTCATGTCGTCAAGGAAACCGATGCGGGCATCATTGTTCGCGGCGCGAAGTACGAGACAGCGGCGGCCTACAGCAATCAGGCCTTTACGAAGCCGACGATTGCGAACTGGGGCGACAGCGCCTACTCGGACTACGCCGTCGGTTTTATCTGCGATCTTGGCTCTCCCAATCTAAAATTCATCTGCCGGACAGGCTTTGCTGGGCGTGCTCCGGCAGAAGACTACCCGCTCTCCAACAGGTTCGACGAGGTAGATACGCTTGTCATCTTCGACAATGTGCTCGTGCCCTGGGAGAATGTTCTGTTTTACCGGCATACGAAGGCGGCGACGTTCATTCGCGCCACTCTGCACCGGTATTCGGCGTTTGCGTTCGTGCAGCGCAACCTGAAGGTTGCAGACATGATGATTGGTGCTGCGCTCTTCAACGTGCGCCAGACGGGGCTGGACCGGCAGCAGGCGGTGCAGGAGAAGCTTGCGCAGCTTGCCGTTTATCGCGAAGGCATCAATGCGCATCTCACGGCCGCGATCGCTCTCGCAGAGCGTAGCCCGGGGGGATTGATGATGCCCAATCAGTCGCTGTTGTACTCGGGTCGCGTGTTGGCCTGTTCTCAGCTGCATCAAATGATGCACGTTGCGCGAGAGCTTTGCGGCGGACAGATCTGCGTCACCCCGGATGCGGCAGCCTTCTCCGATCCCGAAACCAAACCGTGGCTTGAAAAGTTCTACACGATTAACGAAAGCTGGGTGGCCGAGGATCGGCGCAAGCTCTTGGCGTTTGCACGGGACCTTTTGAATTCCGATTACGCGGGACATCGCCTCACGTTCCAGCTCTTCGCGCAGTCGCCCCCGTTCGCGCATCTCCAGTCTGTGTACCGGAGTTTCGATTTTGATGGTCCGCTCGATTTCGTGCAGCGGGCGGCGGGCCTTTCAGAATGCGTTCAGCAGAAGAAACCAGGAGCACGCGGCGACAGCGCGATCCGTCGCTGGTTCGATACGCCAGGTGCGAAAGAGGCCGCGGAATGAGCAGGTCATCCGCGGCTCGGGATATGCATCTGCTGCACGCAAGTGCAGCGGATGATCTCAGAAGCCGCTTCCTTGATGCCATGTCCCATGCGGCGTGCACTGTCAATATCATCACCACGGACGGCTCGGCCGGGCGTGCCGGTGTCACAGTGTCGGCAATGGCCTCGGTCTCGGCCGACAGTGCGCGACCGACGCTGCTCGTCTGCGTGCATCAGCTAAGCCCGGCCTCGGCAGCCATCTCTACGAACGGCGTGTTCTGCGTAAACGTACTGCGTGACGATCAGTCTTACATTTCGGACTGCTTCGCCGGCCGCTACAAGACGCTAGACGGCGATAAGTTCTCGTGCACGTCTTGGGTGCCGCAATCTACCGGCGCGCCGCGTGTCGTCGATGCGCTGGTGGCCTTCGATTGTCGCCTAGTATCGAGCCAGCTGGTCGGATCGCACTACGTTTTTCTTGGAGAAGTCGAAGACCTTTTCGTCAACGATCCCGGGCTTCCGCTCATCTACGCGAACCGCGCGTATGGTACACCGCGCCGGCACAACACCTTCGCCGTTGGAGGCGCATCGTCCGACGCACTACGTATCGGCGCGTTTCACACCTTTGGCCCTTACATTCTTCCGGAGATTTTGAAGCGGACGGCGGAAGCATCGCCGCCGCCGGATGTGTGGATCTGCGAAGGTGACCAGCAGCAACTTCTCAGCGCTTTGCGTGCTGGTGAAATAGACTTGGCATTGATCTACGATTTCGCTCTTGGCGATGGCATTGAGAGGGAACCGCTCGCAAGCCTGCAGCCTTATGTGCTCCTGTCGCCGGGGGCTCCCTTGGCAGGCGAAGATCGTGTCTCGCTCAAACAGCTGGCCGACGAGCGCATGGTTCTTCTCGACGCACCACCAAGCGGTTCCTACTTCCTGTCGTTGTTCGAGAAGCGGGGTCTGAAGCCCGTGGTCGGGATCAAGACCCAGTCGCTCGAGATGGCACGCAGCATGGTCGCACATGGATTTGGATACGCGCTTCTGGCGACCAAGCCGGCGGGTGCCGTCTCTTGCGATGGATTGCCATTGACGATGCGGCCCCTGCGCGAACAGGTCGATCCCAGCCGGATTGTGGTCGCGAAGCGAGAGGGGGACCCTCTGAATCAAAACGCTGCGGCGTTTCTCGCTGTCTGTCGCGATGTCGTGGCTGAACAAGCGACGCGGATGTTACTTCAATAGATGACGAGCAAGAAAATGGTTCACGAGCGGATACGCCGGTTCAATACGAAAGATACCTATCCCGAGCAGGCGCTCGACAACGACCTGTGCCAGGTTGTGGTCGCTCGCGGCACCATGGTGTTCGTTCGCGGACAGATCGGCCAGAACCTCGACACTTCCGAGAGCGTTGCGATTGGCGATGCCGCCGGGCAGACGGAGCAGGCAATGGCCAACATCAAAATGCTGCTCGAAGAGTCGGGCTCCTGTCTGGAGCACATTTGCAAGATTACGATTTACATCGTCGATCCGCGCTACCGCGAGGCGGTGTATCGCACGGTCGGGAGATGGCTTAAGGGCGTGTATCCGGTTTCGACGGGTATCGTCGTCTCGGCACTGGCACGTCCTGAGTGGCTTGTTGAGGTCGACGCCACGGCCGTGATCCCGGAGACGCTTTGATGACGTTTTCTATCGTCGCGAGATGCTCAAAGAGCCAGATGATCGGCGTCGTCAATTCGTCCTCCTCGCCGGCAGTCGCGGCCAGATGCGGCTACGCGCGCGCGGGCGCTGGCGCCATAGCGAGCCAGAACCTAACCGACCCGCGGCTTGGAACTCGGGGGCTCGATCTGTTGTCGCTTGGCGCAAGCGCGGCCGAGACGGTGTCGATTCTCCAGCGGGAAAATGCAGACATTGCCTATCGGCAGATCCTCGCCATTGGCACAACCTTCGAACCTGCTGTCTACTCCGGGAGCAAGGCACTCGGAGTCTGGGCACATGCAGTGGGAGATAATTCGGCCGCCGGCGGAAACATGCTCAAGACCGCCGACGTCCCGGCAGCCGTGATCGGTGCCTTCGAAGCGTCGTCGGGCGATCTCGGAGACCGCTTGCTCGCGGCGATGCGCGCCGGCCTCGATGCCGGTGGCGAAGCCGGACCGATCCATTCCACCGGAATGAAGCTCGTGCACGACGTGCCGTGGCCGGTTGCGGATCTTCGCATCGACTGGACCGAGGGCGATCCGATCGGAGAGCTCGAAGCATTGTGGAGGCTCTATAAGCCGCAGATACAAGACTACGTGACACGAGCTTTACGTCCGTCGGACGCACCGACGTTCGGCGTGCCCGGCGATCTGTGACGGCGTCATGTTTTCCGCTGATCGAAGACCGTCGATACCATCCCCGGAATGTAACCGTCGGATACCACCGCCTGGCAGTGGGTCTCGAACGCTTGAACAAGACGGGAGCGGCGCAATTGAGATAGCGTGGCACAGCCGATTTTCATCGGCATATGCTCCCCGGCGAGGCGGATCCTGACGAGTTTTCGTCCATCAAGCGCCGTGTCCGAGCGCGGGCGTACGTTCGAGATCGTATAGCCATGTCCGTTGGCGACCATCGTGCGAACGACCTCGTGATGAGCGGACCTGAGGCCAATCTTCGGCTTTAACCCGGCCGTGTAGAACAATGCCATGAAGTATTCGCTGCTGGCCGGAAGATCGAGAAGGCTCATCGGCTCGTCCACGAGATCCTCGAGACTCATGACCTTGCGGCTTGCTAAACGATGGGTTTCGCCGACCAGAACGTGCGGCGGCAACTTGGCGAGCGGCGTGAACGTAAACGCGCTGTCCATCTGAAGATCGTAGGTGATGGCGATGTCGACCTCGGCGCTGCGCAGCTTATCGAGGAGCTGCGTCTGATTGCCTTCAATCAGATGTACCTGCGTGCTCGGAAACGATGCGGTGAACGAATGCACCAGCTCCGGCGCCAGCATCGGTGCTAGCGTCACGAAACAACCGAGCGACAGGCGCCCACGGACTTGGTCACCACATTCAGATGCTACAGCAGTCAGCGCCTCGGCTTGCTCGATCAGCGCCTTCGCTGCGCTCAGCATATTTCTCCCCGCCGGCGTAAGCGATAGCCCTTGCGCGTGATGGCGCACGAACAGCTGTACGCCAAATTCGCATTCCAAGTTCGAGATTGCGGTAGAAATGGACGGTTGCGAAATGTGTACGCGCTCGGACGCGGCGGTAATGCTTCCGGTTTCTCCGGCGGCGATAAAGTACTCCAATTGCCGAAGGGTGTAACGCATTTTGGTTCCTCACTTCGCGGGACCGGAAGCGTCGTCCAGTATCGCCAGATCCGTCCGGTTGCGAACGGCGGCACGGAGGATGCGGTCCGATACGATGCCGATCAGCGCCATGCAGAGCCCTGCGACGAGGCCGGCTCCGGGTTGGTTCTTCGAGAGCGCGACGTAGATCTGCTGGCCGAGGCCTTCGGTTCCGACGAGCGACGAGATAACGAGCATGCCGAGCGCGAACAGGATGGCCTGGTTGATGCCGAGTAGAATTACCGGCAGCGCTTGCGGAAACTGCACCTCGAACAGCTCTTGAAGCGGTGTGCAACCGCAAGCCTTGGCCGCTTCCATCTGCACCGTCGGGACCTGACGCAAACCCTCGTGGGTGTAGCGGATGATGGGTACCACCGAGTAGGCGATAACCGCGACGAGTCCGGCGAAATCTCCCACGCCAAACAGCATGAGGACCGGGATCAGATAGACGAACTGCGGGATTGTCTGGAAGAAATCGCAGATCGGCCGAACAACGCTCCAGACCACCTCGCTTCTCGAGGAGAGCACGCCGATTGGGAAGCCGATCACGAAGCTCGCCATGACGGCGACGCCACAAAGATAGAGCGAAACCGATGCCGCATCCCAATAGCCGCTCATCAGGATGAATGCCAGGGCGGCCGCCACGCACAGCGCAAGGCGAAGCCCTCCGACACTTGCGGCGGCGGCGACGATAGCCACAACGGTCGCAACCCACGGCAAGCCCGTAACACCCATATAGAGCGCGGCCGCGAGAAAAAGAATGGTGAAGCCGATGCGCGGTCGGCCCCCAATCATTGCGGCGACAGTGCAGGCACACGCGATAGACCAATAGCTCCAAATCATCGCGGGGGTTAGATCGAAGCCCCACGTGGCCTCGCTGACGATATCCTTGAAACCGATTTTTACGGGCAGGAGAACGAAGAGAAGGATTGCCGATTTAAATGCGCCAATGACTTCCGCATAACCAGTGACGAACGCCTTCAGGGCGCCGTCGAGAAATTTTACATCTAGGACATAACGCGACGGCCACTCGAGGTTCTGAGGCAGAACGAACAGCAGGCCCACAACGAGTCCAACGTAGAGGAACCGCCAAGTCGCGGGCGAAATTCCCGAGAGGGTCTTCGCCTGCTTAGGGCGGGATGCAATATCCACGAAGCCCGCCGTTATGCGGTCGAGCGCGATGGCGAGTAGGACAATCAAGACGCCGGCGGTGAGGCTGCCCGCAAAAGAGGCCTGCCGCATCTTTGTGAGCACTTCCCATCCGATGTCGTTAAAGCCGCCAATGAGCGCGGCAATGATCAACATGGAGAATACCGACAGGGTCGTCTGGTTGAGGCCGACAAGGAGCTGGCCACGTGCTGCTGGCAACTCCGCCCACAAAAACCTTTGCCATGACGTGCAGCCCGCCATAGCCGCAGCTTCGAGTATGTCGGGCGACACGCGCTCGAGGGCCAGCATGGTATTTCGCACCATTGGCGGCAATGCGAACACGACACTTGCTATCAGCCCGACGACTGGCCCGAAGCCGAAGAAAAACAGCAGTGGGATCAGGTAAGCAAATGTCGGCACGGTCTGCATGAGATCGAGCGTCGGCTCGAGCCAGCGCTTTGCGCGGCGAGAGCGCGCGCCGAGAACGCCAAGAGCAAATCCTGAAGCAGCTGCGTAGGGAATTGCCGTCAGAACGAGCGCCAGTGTCGTCATGCTCTGAGGCCAATATCCAGTGAGAAGGCATGCGAGCAGTGCGACGCACGTGGCCAGCGCAGCTTTGCGGCCCGCCGTCTCGTAGACAAGGAGCACCGCCGTCACAATGATGACAGGGAACGGAAGCGTCGAGAGCCCCCGTTGAAGCATCAAGAACGGCCATTCGATGATGCTACGGAGCAGCCTGAATGCAGGTTTCAGCGGCGCAAGGGCATGGAGCGTGTGATCGACCCACGCCGCGAATGGCGGAGACGCGGCGTTCGGATAGCTCTGCAATGCTGGAAATTGCTCGCGCAGGAGCAAAATCGCTCCGAGAAGCGCGGTAGCCACGACCCATCCCACCGGGACGTCGATTCGAGCCGGGGACCGCATGCGAGTGGCCGGGTAGCTCAACGTGCCAGTATCCATTATTGATGCCCCGGGCGCAGCGCATCGCTCAGGCATTTGACCACAATGCCCGGCGTGATCGTGCCGACCACCTGCCCGGTTTCTGCCGTGACATCGACTGCGTCTTGATCGGAGATTATGGAGATCGCATCTTCCAGCGACGCCGAAGCCGAGACGCGCTTGGCAGACGGCATGAGCCGGCGTGTCTCCGTCAATGGGAGCATGATATCGCCGACGCGCAGTACGCGCGAGCGCGGCACGTCTTGAGCAAAGCTTGCGACGTAGGAGTCGACCGGATTTAGAACGATTTCCTCGGGTGTCCCGATCTGTACGATCACACCATCCCTCATGATGGCGATACGATCGGCGATACGGATCGCCTCCATGATGTCGTGGGTGACGAAAACAATCGTCTTGTGCAGCTGCCGCTGCAGACGAATGAACTCATCCTGAAGTTGGCGGCGGATAAGCGGATCCAACGCGCTGAACGGCTCATCGAGAAGCCATAGATCCGGCTCGGTGGCGAGTGAGCGTGCAATTCCAACCCGTTGCTGCTGTCCCCCGGAGAGCTGCTTCGGATAGTGATGCTCGCGACCCTCGAGACCGACCAGGGAGATCATCTCAAGCGCGCGCGCGCGCCGCTCGGCCACGCCTACTCCCTGGACCTTGAGAGGAAAAGCGACGTTGTCGACGGCGTCGAGGTGTGGCAGCAAGCCGAAGTGTTGAAAGACCATGCCGATCTTGTGCCGGCGCAAAGCGACCAGCTCCTTCTCGGACATGTTGGTAAGATCTATCCCGTTGAAGATCACCTCGCCAAATGTCGGCTCGATGAGACGCGAGAGGCAGCGCAGGACCGTGGACTTGCCCGAACCGGACAGCCCCATCAGGACGAAGATCTCTCCATCTCCGACTTCAAACGAGACGTCGGAGACTGCGGTCACGTGCCCGCTGTTTGAATGCGGCAACTCCTCTCGTGCCGCTTCGGCTTTGGTTGACGTCAGGAAGTCCGATGGCACTTCGCCATAAATTTTATAAAGGCGTTTACATTGAAGCTTGGCCATCTATATTCCTTGTTCGGACTTTCTCTCCAACACCCAAGTTTCTTCAGAACTTGTAGTACTGCGTGCATCGCGGTGCATAAATCATATAGATCTGCTCAAAGTCCTCGATGATGTGCCACGTTGTCTTGGCTCCCCTCGGAATGAAAAAGACGTCGCCAGCCGAGAACGTATCCTCGCGCCCTGCCTCGTCGACGAGCCTCAGCTTGCCTTTGCAAACAAGGCCCATCTCGTCATAGGGAAATGTGATGGTTTCCAAAAATGGCGAGCAGGACCAAAACCCAACCTGCACGTTCTTTTCGTCGTTGTTATAATAAAAATGGCCAGCCTCGACGGCGGCCCCATTCTCGACCCATTCGGGTTTGATGAACTCGCTCTTCACAAGAGGCCCATCGGGCGCGCTCGCCGGAATCCTTTGAAACATTTTTGGGACGGCGTCGGTCATTCGTGCTCCACCAATGGCTTTCCGCGGGGCGATGCTATCGCCCCGCGGCTTCAAAAGCAGGTCTTCTATTTCTTTGCGGGTTCGATCCAGCTGCTCCAGCGCGCTTCGTTCTTAACCATCCACTCGTCTGCGACATCCTCCAGCTTCTTGCCCTTTTCGATCTCGAGGGACAGATCCATGTCCTCCTTGTTGTCGACCTTGAAGTTCTCGAGGATCTTGTAGGCGGCAGGCCACTTCGCCTTCATGCCCGGCCAGGAAACGATCAAGATGCCACCGGGTGCCTCGCCGCAATCGAACGTCTTGTCCGGATTGATGCCCCACTTGGGATCGGTCTCGCACTCGGCTGCCCATGCAGGAAGATCTATGTGGTTCAGCTCGAGCTCCGCGAAAATCGGGTGCGGCCACCAGAAGTAAACGAGCGTAGGTTTTTTTGTTGCGACCGAGGTGCGGAATGCCGTGAGCATTGCCCCTTCGCTTCCGCCGGATATGGTCTTGAAGGGCAGTTCGAGCGCATCGAGCCGCTCGGTGGTTTTCATGTTGCCCCATTCAGGCGGGAAATCGATGAGCTGGCCTTTGGGAAGGGTTTCCGGCGTTGCGAAGATCTTGTCGCACTTCTGCAGCGCCTTCCAATCCGGAAGGCCCGGACACAGCTCTTCGACATACTTGGGATAGACCCAGCCGCCGCCGCCCTTCAGGCCAGTCTCGGAGACGACGTTGAGCTCGCCGGCCTTGACCATCTTCGGGAAGCCCTCGCCGACGTTGGTTTCCCAGATCTCCATGGCGACAGTGATGTCGCCAGCCGAGATCGCGGTAAGCTGCGTCGTGTAGCCCGCAGTCACGTATTCGACGCTGTAGCCGGCCTTTTTGAGGATGCGCCCTGCCAACTGCGTTAGGAGGTTCTGGCTCGTCCATTCGTTCATGGCGAGCTTGATCGGATCCTTGCTTTCGGGTTCAGCCAGTGCAGAAGTGGCAAATGCAGCCAGCGATCCGGCCGCCCAGATCAGATATTTTGCCGACGAGATTAACCGTGTCATCGTTTAGCATGACCCCCTTAATTATCCAGCGGCCGGTGGGCCACGCGGAATCTGTTGCTACTGCTCCGTCCAGGTCTGCGTCCGTGAGCCGCGGCCGAACGCAATAAATCTTGCATGGTGTCGTTAGAAGTGGCGATTAGCCCCTTGGGGCCAACCATGCTGGAAGTGCTTGCAATATGGGCATATCTTTGCCTTGGTTTGCGTGTGATTTAGGCGTTAGGAGCCAGATTGGAGTACGAAGCGCTCGGTGTTGCCGCGGCCGCCGTCGGTCGGCCTGGTTTCTATCGCATCCTCAAGGATCAGATTGGCGATCTTGTCGGCAGCGAGGTGTCCATGGTGATGCGCTACTCGTGCTCCGCTGCGCCAGCCTACGTCTGCTATGACGATCTCGATCCGAGATTGATGGAGGACTATCTCAAGAGTCTGTATCGGATCGATCCCGTATACGAATTCTGCAAGACCGATTCTCGATCCGGCGTGTACACGCTCGAATCTGTCGGCACGTCAGCAGCGTACAACATGCGCTATTTGCGGCAGTTTCTCAGCCAGACCGGGATGGTCGACGATCTCGTCGCGTTGTTCCCGGCCTTGGCATCCACGACAATCGGACTGGTGTTCGAAAAGAGCGTGCGGTTTTCACCGGTGCAAGTCGGCGTCCTTCAGCGGCTTTATCCTGTACTCTCCGGTCTACAAAGTGCGCATGAGCGCGTTCAGCTTACGCTGATGACGGGAGGTGGAGGCGAGTCGAGTGCCGCATTTCGCATTCTAGACACCGCGGACAGACCGATTCACGACAGCGACGCTTGGATTCGCATATCGCAGAGCGATCCACAGATGGGGCAGCGTATCGATACGCTGCGCCTGCGCGGGCAGCAGACCCTTGCGCTCGAGCGGGGGTTCATCGTTCGCGCGATACCGCTGCCCGACGATAACATGATCGCGCCTGGCGGAATGCTTCTGTTAATCGAGCGTGGAAATCCTGGCAGGCCGCCGATTAGCCCGCTGCAGGCGATCGATGCCTACGCCGATGCAAACTTGACGCCGCGGGAACGGGACATCATTCGCCTCATCTTTCTTGGCTATCCAAACGCGAAGATTGCCGAACGCCTGAAGCTCAGCGTCAACACCGTTAAAAACCACCGCAAACGGCTCTATCTCAAGCTCGACATCACCACCGAACGCGAGCTGTTTTTGACGTTCATGTCTGCCTTGTTGCGGGAGAACGACCTGCAGCCAAGTCGGGGATAGATCGCTGCTTCCCAGCTACTCCCGCCACGCCGAAATGCCGGCGCCTTCGCTGCTCGCGTGAGAGCGCATCCACGCGACCGTCTTGTCGATACCGCCAAATGGGAAAATGTGACAGCCGGCAAAATTGGGCGCTGACGTGCGTGCCTCAGCGAGATGTTTGACAAAGTGATCGGGTGAGAACGGCTTTATCAATCCGATCACGCGGCCGGTTTGCTTTTGCAGCATCTGAAGCGACGGCCCCACTCCGCAAGCCATCGCGTATTTCAGGAGGGCAGCGGGGTTAGTGGGTCCGGGGATGCCGACATGCACGGGAAGATCGATCCCGCTCGTCCGGAGCTGCTTCAGCCAGCCGATCAACTTCAATGAGTCGAACATGAACTGCGTAACGAACGCGACGTCGACAAAGGCCGTCGCCGCGTAGGCCTGCTTGAGTTCGAGTGTGTCGCGCATCCGCTGCTCAGAGATGAGGGGATGCCCCTCCGGGTGAGCTGCGAAATGAAGCCTGCGGAAGCCAAACTTGTCGAACAGTCCGGTTTTGATCAGATCCATCGCTTCGCGATATGGCCCGGCGCAATGGGTCGATCCGCCCGCTAGGACCAGCGCCTCTGTCACGCCAGCGTCGCTTGAGTAATCGCGCAAAAGCGCATTCAACTCCCACTCGTTTGCGATCGTGCGGGCCGTGATGTGCGGCATAGCGATCAGATCGGCTTCCTTGAGCCGACGCGCCGTCCGAACCATTTCGTCAGCCGGGACGCCCTCGATGTGGGCGATGTAGACGCGGCGGCCCGGAGGCAGAAGACCACGGAAGGTGTCGAGCTTAGCCGCGGCCCGCGGGGTGATCTCGATCGTTGCTGACGCAATCAAATCATGCCCTTCCTCAGGCGCTGCGGCACCCGCAACGCCCTGACCCAAACTTGGGGAATGCATTCTGTCCTCCGGCTACACCGCCGCGCTGCTTTTCGCCGTCACGCGAACGGGACGGTTGTCACGGTTGCATCGACGGTCCCGCCCGGATGGGTGACGCGAACAGTGCTTCCGATCTCGACGGCCGCGTCAACCACGGCAATGCCGATCGAGCGGTCGAGCGCAAACGAATGCACTGCCCACCTCACCTCGCCGACTTTCTCGTCGCCCGCATTGATCGGCCAGTACCATTCGAGAAGCGGCAGGGTCCCGTCGATGAACAGCCCAACGGTTTTGCGAGCCGCGCCCTTCTCCGCAACCTCACGCAGAGCTTCGCGGCCGATGAAATCGCCCTTTTCGAGATCCACGAGCCGCGCGTGGCCGGCTTCATAAGGGTTCATCCCCGAATTCGAATAGTACGCGGTGTCGGTGACGCCCTTCTCGATCGCGCGGTGAACGTTGGGGCCGATCACCATGATGCCGTATTCCTCACCGGCTTCCAGGATCGCATTCCACAAATCCATGGCGCGCTCGCTGGAAAGCGGGAACACCTCATACCCCAATCCGCCGCTCCAGCCCGTACGCGATACGATGGCATCGATGCCTGCAACGCGGTTTGGCATGCATTTGTAGAAGCCCAAGGTGTCGATCGGCTTCTCCACGAGCTTCTCCATGACCTTCAAGGAGAGCGGGCCCTGTACCTGAACAGGCGCGACATCCGGCTCGCGAACAGTCACGTTGAAGTTCCCGCCGAGAGCGATGCCGCGGGCCCAGAGCGAAAGGTCGGCGTCGCCATGCGACAGCCAGATGGTGTCGTCGAACGGGCGGACGAGAACAGGATCGCATATAATCTGGCCCTCCGGATCGCAGCATAGCGTGTACTTGCAGCTTCCGGTCTTGGTCTTCGAGAGGTCACGCGTCGTGATGTAATCGGCGAACTTCAGCGCGTCGGGGCCTTTGATCTCTGTTTGCCGCTCGCAGCCGACATCCCACAACGTCACGCGCTCGGTAAGCGCGACGTACTCCTCTGCGGGCGAGTGCTTATAGACAAGCGGAAAGAACATGTGATTGTAGATCATGAACTCGGCCACGCCGGCCTTTACAGTTCCCTCCCAATAAGGAGAGCGGCGGGTGATCGGGTAGAGGCGCGTTCGCTCGAGTGGTCGCAGAGGCCGCGTGTCGAGGTACTCCGAATAACGTGTGATCTCCCCGGCTTCGATTTCTAGAACGATGACAAATCGGAAATCCAATCGCGACGGCCGGCCATCAATCGTGGGCGGGATTGCGACATTTTCGCCGTAGAACGTACCTTCCGCGATAACGTCCTTCTCGCTCGAAAGCACATTGTCGAGCGAGATGCGCATATTCTCGAGGCCTAGGACGCTGGTGCGAATCTCGCTCACGATATTGTCCCGGCCCGTGATCCGCCGGTCGTGAAGGGGCAGATCGTAGTCCGCGTTCTCGGCGAACATCGCCGTCATCGCGGAGCTGTTTTTCTGCACGAATGCATTGCAGAAGGCGGAAAGGATTTCGTGGGGAGACCTGACGAGTTCCAGCATGGCGGTGCGCCTTTGATTTATGAAGGATCGAACTAGGAGTGTCAGCCGGCGGCAAAGACGCGGCCGTCCAGCCAGGGGCGCTGGCCGTAGGCATCGAGGTAGACGGAGATGCGCGACGCCGCCACATTCTCGAGACTGACGACAATCGCTAAGGGGAATACGATGGGCTCGGATGCGCCGATTTGTTTCGCTTCCAGCTTGCCTTCGGCAACAGCGTAGTGCGGCAGGGCTTTGACCTTGGTGAGATCGAAGGTGGCGTGATCCAACCCCTCGAACATCCGCTTGGCGCCCGCGTCGATCTCCTCTCTTCCGACTAGGCGTTGGTCCGCTAGCGGAAACTCGAACAGCCCCGTTGTCGTGAATAGTTTCGAAAGAGAGGCGGCGTTCTTGCGCGCGAAGGCGTCGCAGAACCGGTCGAGAATGTCTTTGGCTGTCATGACGCTGTCCGAAGTGAGGGTTTGACGGCCACGGTTGCGTGACCGATGCGTGACACTATCGGGGCTTGGTTGAACGCGGCCAATGGACCCTGCAGGGCTATTGGCACGTCCGCCCAAACACTTTCATCATCGGCTGGGTCCGAAAAGACGCCGATCTCCTGTGATCACTCTGGCAACCGTGGCGCTACGGGTCGCTGGTTCGGCAATTTCTAAGCAGATGAACGGAAAGTGTTAGTTTCGCCAAGCGAACTTAGCGACCCAATATGCTTCGACACACAGCAGGCGAGCCTTGCGATCGTGTGTCTTTCTCATAACGACGAGCCAAGAGCATAGCGGTGTCGACACAAGAACGAACTCTTGAAGACTGGAAGCACGACGCAGCGGGACTGACGTTCCGGACGAAGGCTTTTATCGACGGGAAGTTCGTTTCTGCGCATTCCGGCGCGTGGTTGGACTGTATTAACCCTGCCACGAGCGAAGTGATTGCTGAGATCGCCTCCTGCGACGCCCCAGACATCGACCACGCGGTGCGTTCGGCGCGCGCTGCCTTCGAGGCTGGCGTTTGGTCTCGCTCGGCGCCGGGCGATCGCAAGTCGGTTCTGCTAAAACTCGCGGATCTCATTCGCCAGAATGCAGTCGAACTTGCACTCCTCGACAGTCTGGACATGGGCAAGCTGGTCAAGGACGCGGCTAGCATTGATGTGCCTGGCGCGGCCGGCGTGTTCCAATGGTACGCGGAAGCGATCGATAAGCTTTACGACGAGATCGCGCCGACCGCACCCGGAAATCTTGCTTTGGTGCAGCGCGAGCCGCTCGGCGTCATTGGCGCGGTCGTTCCGTGGAATTTCCCACTCGACATGGCGGCGTGGAAGTGTGCTCCGGCGCTTGCCGCCGGAAACAGCGTCGTTCTCAAACCTGCCGAGCAATCATCTCTCTCTGCATTGCGGCTTGCAGAACTTGGAGCCGAGGCTGGTATTCCGGACGGCGTATTGAATGTCGTGCCGGGTCGCGGCGAGGAAGCTGGCCAAGCGCTAGGTCTGCATCAGGACGTCGACTGCATCGCCTTCACTGGATCAACGCCGGTCGGAAAGATGTTTCTCCACTACGCGTCGGCTTCAAACATGAAGCAGGTGTGGCTCGAGTGCGGCGGCAAGAGTCCGAATGTGGTCTTTTCAGATGCTGCGGATCTTGTCGCGGCAGCCGACCAGGCCGCGTTCGGCATCTTCTTCAATCAGGGCGAAGTGTGCTCGGCAAACTCCAGACTTCTGGTTCAGCGTCAGGTTCTCGAGCCTCTGGTCGAACTGATCTGCGCGCGCGCGGATGCCTATAAGCCTGGCGATCCGCTCGATCCGAAATCCGGCATGGGCGCGATCGTCGACGAGGCGCAGACGCAGCGCGTGATGGCATACATCGATGCCGCCAAGAAAACGTCAAGGCTACGCAAGGGCGGAACGCGGGTCTCCGTCGCGGGTAAGGGATTTTTCATCGAACCCACTGTTTTCGTCGATGTCGCGCCATCCGATGTGGTTGCGCGCGAGGAAGTCTTTGGCCCGGTACTGGCGGTCATTCCTTTCGATACCGAGGAGGAGGCCATCCAGATAGCGAACGACTCCACGTTCGGCCTGGCCGCCTCGTTGTGGACGAGCGATCTATCGCGGGCGCTGCGGGTCTCAAAGAGGCTCCGCGCAGGAACGGTATCCGTCAACTGCATGGATGCGCTCAGTCCGCAGACGCCGTTCGGAGGATTCAAGCAATCCGGTTTTGGGCGAGATCTGTCGTTGCATGCGCTCGACAAGTTCACGGGGCTCAAGACGACGTGGATCAAATACTGAGCCGATGTTGGTTTTCGCGCCAAGGAGAAAGCTTGGCGCGTCAGGTGTGGGGATATGGGGCGGACTGTTGGACAGAAGGGAGCACCACGCGGAATGTCGAAACTGAAAGTACTGGGAACTGCACGGGGGGCGGCAACGAGTTTTGCGCGCCTTAGGCTCACAACCTCACTGGTTGCGCTTGCGTGTGCATCGAGCGCGGTCAATGCCGCGGAGATCTACAAAGGAAATGGCACCGTCATCAACCTCACGACCGAACTCGCAATCGGACTCTACGGGTTCTCCGAAGACTATACGGCAGCCAACCAGGACCACCTCTCGTGGCAAGAAGGCTACGCGAAATCCAAATTGACATTTGAACACGCGTTCACGAACCACATGAAGCTGTTCGGCGGAATTGGCGGCATCATCAACGGTAATCGCGGGGACGGTGATCCCATCGGCGTTCAAGTTGGCGACGAAAGCCATGCTGATCTGGCCGAAGCATACGGCGGGCTCGAGTGGACGTCAGGCTTCGAAGGCGGGCCGAGCGTGAAGCTATCGGGCGGTCGGCAGGTCGTCAGTATCGGCGATTCATTCCTTATTGGATCCGATGGCCCCACTGCGGGTCGCGGATTTGGTGGCCAGTACGATCAGGGCGGCGCTTACTACCTTCATCCCTGGAAAGTTTTTGCCGAAACAGTACTTTTAAGCGTTGAGACAGGATCTCCGTTACGTTTTGACGCGTTTTACCTGGGCTCCGAGAAACCGTGGCAGGGAAAAACGTCGGTCGCCGGCTTCAACACCGAGTACGTGGATTCCAAGTGGGGCAAGCTAGGCTTCATGTACATCCGCGGTCTCGACGTCGAGATGCCGGATTCGATTATCTCGCCGTTCACGGCATCGCGCGATGGGCTAAACGTATACAGCATCAGCGGAAGCTCGAGCCTGGGTCTCAAGGACTTCAATTTCGCATTCAACTATGTGAACCAGCAGAATGACTCGCCCCCGGCGGGTGTGCCCGGACAGGATTCGTGGGCCTGGTACGGCAGCGCCACGTATACGTTCTCGCAGACGAAGTGGACGCCGAGCATCCAGTACCGCTTTGCGAGTTTCTCGGGTGACGATCCCGATACGGCCGAGTTCGAGGGCTACGATCCCCTGTTCTACGGCTTCACCGGATACAACACTTGGTTCCTCGGCGAGATCGCGGCTAACTACACCGGCCCGTTCAACCAGAATGCCGACATTCACTCGCTCACGCTTAAGTCGGCTCCGAACATCGACGTCGGCATTGGCACCTGGACCGGGCTTGGCACCTACGTCAATCATTACTCGACGCGCGAGGATATGCTTGGCGTCCCTAACAGCTCCGGTTCATTCGGAACGGAACTCGCGCTCTTCTCCGAGTTCATGTTGTTCGACGACAAGGTGTATCTGAGTCCGCTCTACAGCGTGATGTTCCCGGACGAGGTGTACGAACAGACCTTCGGAAAAGACGACACGGTGCATAACTTCCAGCTCCTGGCGATCTTTACCTACTAGCGTTCTCGGCGAGGTGGTTGCGAGAATGCCATTCGCACCTGGCACCCACACTCCAAGTGTAGCATCACCTGGCAGCCATCTCGCCGTGACATCCTGCATGCTTCGGTTCAAGAGCCAGCGGATGGAGTGACAAGAGCCACGCCCTATTTGCGTATTGCTGTCGAACGGTGTGTAGGTTCTCGAAATGCTATGCAGCAGCATCCGTGGCGTTTGCGACAAGTACCTTCGACCGTCGAAAGCAGACGTTAGCCGCCGGATCGCCTAGCGAATCTCAACGCGACCACGATGTCAGCAATTGGGACTTTTCCGATTTCATCGATGCCACCTTCAAGAATGCTCAATCCGTTGAAAATCAAGCGGAAAGTCGACCCTGCAACTTCCTCGTGAGATGTGGTCTGCCGTCATCAACGAAGCAGGGCCCATGTTGTGGTCCCAGCTGCTATTGACCTGCACCCACCAGAATCCATTAAATGGCCTCTGCTAGGAGGGGCCATGCGGCTCATTCGATCCATCTTGGCGGTTCTGCTCGTTGCATGCCTCGCGGTGGTGCCCGCGGCGGCAAAGGCTGCGGCTGCGGTGATGGATGCGTCAGCCGCTGCGGACCAGGGACACGCGCAACGCAGTCAGATGGCCGGCATGCCGGACTGCTACGGCATGGCGCATATGTCCCAGCAGTCCGCGCGCACCGATCAGGCGCAGCACAAGCAGGGCTCGTCCGAAAGCTGCCCGGATTGCGATAAGCACAAATCGTGCAGTGCGGACGCTTGCCAGCTCAAGTGCTTCAAGGTGTTCGGATCTCTCTCCGAGCGGCTGCGCGCCGCCGATGTGCGCACGGAGCGTTATGGACTTGCCGCGCTGCTCGCGCATGAGCCGGTGAGCTGGAAGCCGCGGACGCCGCCACCCCGAAGCTGAGATTGCACAAATCGCCAACCGCCGCGGGTGCCTGTGGCGGAGCGAAGGCGCGTCTGCGCCTCGCGCACGTGCAATCTCTTTCGGGAATACATCATGACAAAGATCCTGACCTCCCTGGCTGCGGCCGGGCTCCTCGCGCTGTCCATGGCTTCATCTGCCCATGCCGCAGACCACGCGGGCCACGAAGGCAAAGTCCTCCCCGACTATTCGCCCGCGCCGAAGAAGACGGAGGACGGGCGCGATTTTGTACCTGTCCACGAAGGCGCGGAGAAGGAGATCATCGTCAAATCCTCCGACTCCAAGGCGAAGCCCGAGGGCGAGCGAAAGATCCTCTACTACCGCAATCCAATGGGGCTTCCCGATACGTCACCGACGCCCAAGAAGGATTGGATGGGGATGGATTACATCCCCGTCTACGAAGGCGAGGATCAAGGTGGCTCGAGCGTGGTGGTGAGCCTCGACAAGGTGCAGCGCTCCGGTGTCCGCACAGAGGAAGCCAAGAAGCGCGTTCTGATCCGCCCCATCAGGGCGCCTGCCGTCGCAAAGCCCGATGAACGCTCGATGCACGTCGTCGCGCTTCGGGCGGACGCTTTCGTCGAGAAGCTGTTCGTCAACGAGACCGGCAAGCATGTGACAGAAGGCGAGCCGCTGTTTCGCATCTACAGCCCTCAGATGGTGACGGCCCAGATCAACTATCAGGTCGCGGCGCGGGACCGTTCCGGACAGGGCACGGCGGGGGCCGAGCAGCAGCTCCACAATCTCGAGGTTCCATCGGGCGTTCTTTCCCGCCTGCGTGCGAGCGGCGAGCCGGTCATGTCGATCGACTGGCCGTCACCCGTAACAGGGGTCGTGATGGAGAAGCGCGTCGTCGAGGGGCAGATGGCGCGCATGGGTGACGAGCTGTTTCGCTTTGCGGACCTCAGTCATATCTGGGTTGTCGCGGATGTGCCCGAGCAGGATCTCGCGGCCGTCACGGTCGGCATGCCAGCGCGGCTCCGCTTCATGGCCCTGCCCAACGAGAGCTTCAAGGGCAAGGTGACGTTCGTCCTACACGAGCTTGATGCGTCGACGCGCACGGGCAAAGTCAGGATCGAGGTCGCCAACCCTGAGCACCGTATCAAGCACGAGATGTACGCCGAGGCCGAGATCGATGCAGGCGCGGGCGGGCCCGAACGCGTATCCGTTCCGACATCGTCGCTGATCGACAGCGGCAGGCGGCAAGTCGTGCTCGTTGCGCGCGGTGAGGGCAAATTCGAGCCGCGCGCCGTGAAGGTCGGCGCCAGGGGCGAGGGCTATGTCGAGGTCTTGGAGGGCGTCGCCGAAGGCGAAAACGTCGTCGTGTACGCAAACTTCCTGATCGATGCCGAAAGCAATCTCAAGGCGGCGTTGTCGAGCTTCTCCGGCGATACGGCTAGCGAGAGCTCGAAGATGGAGGCTCCGAAATGATCGCGCGCATCATCCGCTGGTCCGCCGAGAACCTGCTGCTCGTCTCCGTGGCCTCTCTGTTCGCAGTCATTGCGGGGGTGTACGCGGTGCGTAACGTGCCGCTCGACGCGATACCCGATCTCTCGGATACGCAGGTCATTGTCTACACAGAATACTCCGGCCAGGCGCCGCAGGTGATCGAGGACCAGGTCACCTATCCTTTGTCTACGGCGATGCTGTCGGTGCCGAAATCGAAGGTGGTGCGCGGCTTCTCCTACTTCGGCGTCTCCTTCGTCTATGTGATCTTCGAGGACGGCACGGATATCTACTGGGCGCGCTCGCGCGTGCTCGAATACCTGTCCGCCGCCGCGCGAAGCCTTCCCTCCGGCGTGACGCCGACGCTCGGGCCTGATGCCACCGGAGTCGGCTGGGTCTACCAATACGTGGTGACGGCTGTGAAGCGCACGCTCGCCGAGCTGCGCTCGACACAGGACTGGCAGGTTCGCTTCGCTGTCGCCAAGGCCGAGGGCGTGGCTGAGGTCGCGAGCGTCGGCGGGTTTGTGCGTCAATACTCGATCGTCATCGATCCGCGGCGGCTCAAGACCTTCAACATCCCGCTGATGGCGGTGCGCGATGCCGTTCAAAGGTCCAACATGGATGTCGGCGGCCGCGTCATCGAGCTGGCCGAGACCGAGTTCATGGTGCGGGGACGCGGCTATCTGCGTGGCATTGCCGATCTCGAGAACATTGCCCTCAAATCCGAAGGCGGCACGCCTGTCCTGCTGCGCGACGTTGCCCGCGTGGAGCTGACGCCCGACGAGCGGCGCGGCGTCACGGAGCTCAACGGCGAAGGCGAGGTCGTCTCTGGCATCGCCGTGCAGCGCTACGGCCAGAATGCTCTTTCCGTTATCGACAACGTCAAGATGCGGCTGGCGGAGATAAAGAACAGCCTGCCGGATGGTACGGACATTCTGTCGGTCTATGACCGCTCAGACCTCATCAAGCGCGCTATCGCGACGCTGAAGACAACGCTGGTCGAGGAAAGCCTGATCGTCGCCCTGGTCTGCGTCGTGTTCCTCCTGCACGTCCGCAGTGCGCTCGTCGCCATCATCACGCTGCCGCTCGGCGTGCTGATCGCCTACGCCTGCATGTACGCGCTGGGGCTCTCGTCCAACATCATGAGCCTCGGCGGTATCGCCATCGCCATCGGCGCCATGGTCGACGCCGCTATCGTGATGATCGAGAACGCTCACAAGCACCTCGAGCGCGCGCCGCCCGGCAAGCCGCGCTCGGAGATCATCGTCGAGGCCGCAAGCGAGGTCGGGCCGGCTCTCTTCTTTTCTCTGCTCATAATCACAGTGTCCTTCCTGCCGATTTTTGCCCTCGAGGCTCAGGAAGGACGATTGTTCCATCCGCTGGCCTTCACCAAGACATTTGCCATGGCGGCGGCGGCGTTGCTGTCGGTCACGGTGGTTCCGGCGCTGATGATGGTGTTTGTGCGCGGGAAGATCGTGCCGGAGCAGCGCAACCCGGTGAACCGCGCCTTGATCTGGCTCTACCGCCCGCTGATCAGGATCGTGTTGCGCGCAAAGGGACTGACGATCGCAATGGCCATGATCATTTTGGCCGCCAGCGTTTGGCCCGCAACGCGCCTCGGCTCGGAGTTCATGCCGAACCTCAACGAGGGTACGCTGCTCTACATGCCGACGACACTGCCCGGCCTCTCGATCACCAAGGCAGCAGAGCTCCTGCAGACCCAGAACAAGATCATCAAGTCCTTCCCCGAGGTGGAGAGCGTCTGGGGCAAGGCGGGGCGAGCTTCCACAGCGACCGACCCCGCCCCCACCGAGATGTTCGAGACCGTCATCAACCTCAAGCCTGAGGATCAATGGCGCACGGGCGTGACACTCGATGCGCTTGTGACGGAGATGGATCGCGCGCTGCAGTTCCCGGGCGTCTCGAACGCCTGGACGATGCCCGTCAAGGCACGCATCGATATGCTGGCCACGGGCATCCGCACGCCTGTCGGCGTAAAGGTGTTGGGGCCGGATCTAACGGTGATCGACGGCCTCGCGCGCGAGATCGAGGCTGCCATCAAGACCGTGCCCGGCACATCGAGCGCTTTCGCCGAGCGCATCATCGGCGGCTACTATCTGGAGATCGCGCCTGACCGGGAAAGGCTGGCCCGCTACGGCTTGATGGTCAGCGATGTTCAAGACGTCATCGCGTCGGCGCTCGGCGCGGAGACGATCACCACGACGGTCGAGGGTCGTGAGCGATACGGCGTGAGCCTGCGTTACCCGCGCGATGTGCGCTCGGATCCGGACACCATTGCACGCGAGGTGCTCGTCCCGCTGCCAAACGGGGCCTCGATCCCGATTGGCCAGGTCGCCTCCATCAAACGCACGCAAGGCCCGGCCTCGATCCGTACCGAGAATGCCCAGCTTGCGGCCTACATCTTCGTTGATGCGCGCGACCGCGACCTCGGCAGCTATGTGGCCGAAGCCCGCAAGGCCGTGGCGGAGAAGGTGAAATTTCCTGCCGGCTACTATGCAGTCTGGAGCGGTCAGTTCGAATACTACGAGCGCGCTAAGGAGCGGCTCGTGATCGTTGTGCCGGTCACGCTGCTGGTGATCTTCCTGCTGCTCTACTTAAACTTCCAGCGCCTCACCGAAACTCTGATCGTCATGCTGTCGCTGCCGTTTGCGCTTGTTGGCGGGTTGTGGCTCATGTGGTGGCTGGGGTTCAATCTCTCTGTCGCAGTGGCGGTCGGCTTCATTGCGCTCGCGGGCGTCGCGGCCGAAACCGGCGTTGTGATGCTGATCTATCTTCAGCATGCCATGGATGAGCATCGCCGCGCGGCCGACCGCGACGGCAGGGCCATGACGCGTGCCGATGTCCACGCTGCCGTCATGGAAGGTGCCGTCGAGCGCGTACGGCCCAAGATGATGACGGTGGTCGCCATCATGGCCGGCCTGCTGCCGATCCTCTGGAGCCATGGCACGGGCTCGGAGGTGATGCAGCGCATCGCCGTGCCGATGGTTGGCGGCATGGTGTCGTCTGCCGTCCTGACCCTTCTGGTGATCCCGGCCGTCTATGCGCTGGTTCAAGAGCGCGCGGCGTGCGTGCCTCTCGGTCCAGAGGTCAACGGCAATGCTGAGGGTCGTCTCTGGGGGCGCTTGATCGACGTGTTGACACAGCGCTGACATAAAATGCGCCTCGCGTGTGGCTTTCCGGCCGGGTGAAATCGGCCCTGTGCTTGGAAGTTGCTATATCTCCGCGTTCGGAGGTAGGCGCGTCTTCTGTGCGTATTTTATTGAAATAAAACGCTAAAATCGGCATCTTGCCGATGCCTTGCGCAGCCCATATCGCCCATAGCGACGTGGGGATGACGCGCGCAAACGGCTGTACCGCCACACTTGAATCATTTTGATTGCTCAGTTTATGTCAGGTTGGTGACAATGTGGTGCCGGATACGGCGCCCTGAGCGAGACCCGCATGGCGACGGTAAGCGAACAGTCGGCAGCTCCGCTAGAGGATGTGGTCGAGCTTATCCAATCCGGTCCATGGCGGTTTCTGCAGCTTCGCGGGGCTCCCCTCAGCCGTCGGTCGATCAACAACGACGATGTCGACATGCTGGGGACCGCCGACGCGGTCCGGCAACTCCTGGACGCCGCTTTCGACTGGGCCCGGTCGGGGCGGGGCCATTTCCTGATTAAAGGGCGAAGCGACAATAAGCTTTCCCTGAAGTTCCTCTCGCTCGACGGCAAGGATTGGGTCGCTTTCGATCTCTGGGTCACGTTATGGCAGCTGAACGGCGGCAAGGCTGCCCTAACGTACGAGGATTGCGCGCATCTCGCGCTTCCCGCATCCGGGTCGATCCAACGCCTGCCCGCGTCCGTCGAAGTCTGCATCTACGCGCAGCATCTCCAGGCCAAGACCAAGAATTTGGGGTCAGAGCCCGTCCGGGAGCGGCTCGCCTCCTATCATGCGGCTTGTCTGCGAGACGGCGAGACTGTGCTTGCCGAGGCCGTCGACAAAATCTTGAAGGAGCAGAGGCTCGACGCCGCTTTGCTCGAGGTTTTCCGCGCCCACTTGAGCAAAGTCGGGATCACGCTGCGAACGCCCGTGCGCTCCAGATGGCGCGCGAAGCTCGCAGATGAATTTGCTGCGGCCTGGCTCGATGGGCCGCGGCCGATACGTCATATCGCGATCACCGGAGGCGACGGGTCCGGGAAGACCTCTCTTTCGAGAGCGCTTCGCGGCCGCGATCCGATGGTCACCGACCTCACGGTCGGCAAGAGGCTCTATCGCAATTCTCTTCTCTACAAGATCCTCGTCATCTTTCTGCGTCCTCTCATCGGGAAGGACAAGAACAGGTTCGACGATTGGGTTGCGCCGTTTGCGTACGTCCGCGCCTCATGCGCGCTCCGCGTCAAAACATGGATGCGGCGCTCGGGGCTGGAGCTCATCGATCGTTCAATCGTCGATTTCCTGATCGTCGACCGCAAGACGGACAAGCCGAGATTTCACGCGCTCTCGTGGCTGTCTTCGGCCATGGGCGTCCGCATTCCCGTCGTCCATCTGGTAGTGCCGAATGAAACGTTGCGTGCGCGCAAGAACGAGCTGACCGCGCTCGGACAGCAGAACTACGACCGTCTGATGTTCGAGCATCTCTCGCGCCGCAGGCCGACCGTCTACGCGCTGTTTTTTAACGGGATGGATTTGCCGCCCGCCACCGACGCGATGTCGGCCTTGTTGCGCATGATCGTGGGGGGCGGCCGTGATTGATCTCGATCCGAGGCAACTCGTCGTTCGCGGAGAGGCGATGGTCCGGGATTGGCTGAACCGCTTTTCCTACGGAGCGCATGCGCCCAAGGTCACGGAAACGATCTGGGTGCGGCCTGCCGACGTCGAGCGTTACATTTGCAGGATGCCGGACGTCTTCAACCGTCGTAACGCGAGCGGCCGCGTGATCGACTTCGCCGCATCGGGGATCGAGTACCGCATGCTCGACGACGCGCCGCAGGTTCGCGCCTGCTATCAAAGGTGGTGCGATAACATCGCCTGGGATCAAACGGACGAGTTCGTCGGCATGCTCCGCAAGATCGCGTACGAGGGGCGGGCGATGCGCTTCACGACGGAGGAGAAGCTGCGTGCGCGCTATCGGGTGCTTGACGAAATCTACGAAGAGGTATTGCGGACGGGGACGCTGAGGACGCGAAAACAGCTCAGCCCTTCCAATTTCAGGGAGTACGGAGGCATTCAGGTGGCGATCGACCCGGAAGGGCGGCCCGTGCTCGGAAAGTCCGGCGGGTTCCATCGCATGGCACTTGCCAAGATCCTAAAGATCGACGTGATCCCGGCTGAGGTCGGGCTTGTCGATGTAAACGCCGTAGATAAACTTCAGCAGTATCGTCTGCCGCCGCAAATCCCCGCAAACCAGGTGGGGCCGCGAAAAGCCGTTCGGGGATGGGACGAGACCAGAGCGCGGTACTCGCGCTCGACGACCGGTGCCCAATAGCGCCCAATCCTTTGCGAATCACAAATGAAGGCCGTACGGCAGAGCTAAGCCGGATCGCGCCTGTTTTGCGCGCTGAGACCTGGAAAAAAGAGTCGGTGCCGACGCTGTAAAAGCCGCGGCGGGTCTGCTAAGAGATTATACAAATTGGAAACTAGGTTGCATGGAGCGCATTAACACCGTTCTGGTGATTGCACGCCTCGACGCGTCATGGTCCGCGCTTGTCGGCCTGCTGTCGGAACGGCGGGGATATCGCGTGCTCACGGCGACGAGCGAGCCCGACGCTCTGCAACTCGCGCAAGACGTTCATATCGATCTTGCCATCGCCGAGGAGGGCAACCCCGACTTCGACGGATGCGCGTTGCTGGCGGGGTTGCGGGTGTCCCATCCCGACGTGATGCGCGTGCTCGTTCTTGCCAAGAACTCGAAGCTGTCCGCCCGGTCTCTCCGCGAGGCCTCAGTCTATCAGTATCTTCGCAAGCCGCTCGATCCCGAGCAGGCGGCTCTTCTCGTTGCGCGCGGATTGGAGACACGGGAGCTCGCGAGGCGCCATCGTCTCATCTCGCGAGAGTTCAAGATGACGGACGACGGATCGGCGTTCACGGTCCCGCCCGATCTGCGCTTTCTGCAGCAGAGCCAGCGTTTCGAGAAGCTCGTCTATGTCAGCGAGAAGATGGCGATGCTTTGCGATCTCGCGAAGACTGCCGCGAAGACCGATCTCCCGGTTCTCATCCAGGGCGAGACCGGGACGGGAAAGGAACTCCTGGCGCGCGCGATCCATTACAATTCTTCCCGCAAGACGAGCCCGCTCCTGGTGCAGAACTGCGGCGGCATGAATGACGAGCTTCTGCAGTCGGAGCTGTTCGGACACCGGCGCGGTGCATTCACAGGCGCCGTTTCGGACCGGCTCGGCCTGTTCCGGGCTGCCGATGGCGGCACGGTGTTTCTCGACGAGATCTCGGACGTCTCGCCGTCCTTCCAGGTGAGCCTGCTGCGTTTCCTGCAGGAAGGCGAGGTCAAGCCGCTCGGTGCAGACCAGACCACGCAATCGAATGTTCGCATCATCGCGGCGTCCAACCGCCCGCTGGCACAACTCGTCGCGCGGGGAGAGTTCCGCCGCGATCTTTATTACCGCCTCAAAGGGTTCGAGTTCGAGGTGCCGTCGCTGCGCGAGCGCACTGAGGATATTGCCGCCCTTGCCGAGTTTTTCGCAGCCAAGCACAGCGAAGCGACCGGTCGCAAAATCCTCGGACTGTCGGCGAGCCTCATCGAGAAGCTGTCCCACTACGATTTTCCGGGTAATATTCGCGAGCTTGAGAACGAGATCCGCCGCCTTGTCGTGCTGACCGGAGACGGAGAGTATCTGACGACGCGCCATCTTTCGCCGCCCGTCCAGGCGGCGATGAAGCGCCAGCCGGTTGAGCGCTACGGCAACGGATTTTCGCCGACGGGCGGGACACTGAAGGATCAAGTCGAGAGCCTCGAGCGCCATCTGGTCGAGAAGACGCTTACCCGTCACAGGTGGAACCAGAGCAAGGCCGCCGACGAACTCGGTCTTTCGCGCGTCGGGCTTGCCAACAAGATCCGCCGCTATGGCCTCAATCAGGAGGAGCCTCGTGACCGGCGATGACAATCACGACGAGCCCGGGCGGGATGCGTCCGTCGTTGCGTTTCCGTTTTCCCGCGTGAGGCCGTCGCAAAGCGCTGTTGCGCAACCGGGCGAGATCTTCGGGGCGTTTGCGGAAACGTTCGGGATACCGCGCGAGCAGACGACGGGACACTGGTGCAGCCGCTGCCAGATGATCTGGTACGGATATCTGCTCGAAGTGACGTGCCCGGTTTGCGGCAACCGGCACGGATAAATTCCTAAAATCCTGAAATTATGCGTACGCAATAAAGTGCAAAGGCGGTTGCCATGGCAAAGATACTTTGCAGGTTCTCTTAAAAACAATACATTTTTTGTCGATAAATTGATAGCCCGTATGTTGTTGAATTAACTGTCAACTTTCGTTTTCTCGCAAACTGGCGCGCGACTTGCTTTCGTTAACGAAACGAAAGCGCTCACAAGCTTTGCGGGTAGGGAGAAAACGAATGGCCAATCTTTTGTGGCTCCAAGGTGGAGCATGCTCGGGCAATACGATGTCGTTCCTCAATGCCGAGGAGCCGAGTGCCTGCGACCTCGTTACGGACTTCGGAATCAACGTGCTCTGGCACCCATCTCTCGGCATGGAGTTGGGTGAGAACTTGCAGCGCATGCTGCGGGGCTTGGTCAGCGGCGAGATACCGCTCGACATCTTCGTTTTCGAGGGCACCGTCGTAAACGCCCCGAACGGAACCGGCGAGTGGAACCGCTTTGCCGGCCGGCCGATGAAGGACTGGGTACGCGATCTCGCCGCCGTGGCCGGCTTCACCGTTGCCGTCGGCGATTGCGCCACCTGGGGCGGCATTCCGGCAACGGCGCCCAATCCGTCCGAGAGCGTCGGTCTTCAGTTCCTGAAGCGCGGGCACGGCGGCTTCCTCGGCAAGGACTACAAGTCCAAGGCAGGGCTTCCCGTCATCAACATCCCCGGCTGCCCCGCGCATCCCGATTGGATCACTCAGATCGTGGTGGCCGTCGCCACGGGCCGCGGCGGCGATCTTTCGCTCGACGATTTCGGTCGGCCGAAGACGTTCTTCACGAGCTTCACGCAGACCGGCTGCACCCGCAACATGCACTTCGCCTACAAGGTCTCGGCGACAGAATACGGTCAGCGCAAGGGCTGCCTCTTCTACGACCTCGGCTGCCGCGGACCCATGACGCACTCGCCGTGCAACCGCATCCTCTGGAACCGCCAGTCGTCGAAGACGCGCGCCGGCATGCCCTGCATGGGCTGCACGGAGCCCGAGTTCCCCTTCTATGACCTCGCGCCCGGCACCGTATTCAAGACGCAAACCGTCATGGGCGTGCCGAAAGACATGCCTACGGGCGTGGACAAGACGGGCTACGTCAAGCTTACCGCGGCTGCGAAGGCGGCATCGCCGAGATGGGCCGAGGAAGACATCTTCGTCGTCTGATCGCTCGCCCCGCCACAAACAACGAATTCAGGTCTCTTAGGGAGAGAAACCCCCAATGTCAGCAGCAGTGCAAACACTCGATATCTCGCCGGTCGGACGCGTCGAGGGCGATCTCGACGTCCGCGTCGATATCCGGGACGGCGTTGTCGTCAACGCATGGACCAATGCGGAGCTGTTCCGCGGCTTTGAGATCATCCTGCGCGATAAGGACCCGCAGGCGGGCCTCGTCGTCACGCCGCGCGCCTGCGGCATCTGCGGCGCCTCGCACCTCACGTGCGCAGCCTGGGCGCTCGATACGGCGTGGAAGACCGAGGTTCCGCGCAACGCCATTTTGGCGCGCAACCTCGGACAGATCGTCGAATCGATCCAGAGCCTGCCGCGCCACCACTACGGTCTGTTCATGATCGACTACACGAACAAGAACTACTCGAAATCGCCGTACTACGAGGAGGCGGTGAAGCGCTGGGCGCCCTTCACTGGCAAGAACTACGAGATCGGCGTCACGATCTCCGGCCGTCCGGTTGAGATCTACGCGCTGCTCGGCGGACAGTGGCCGCATTCGAGCTACATGGTCCCTGGCGGCGTCATGTGCGCGCCGACCCTGACCGACGTGACGCGCGCCTGGTCGATCCTCGAGCACTTCCGGCGCAACTGGATGGAGCCGATTTGGCTCGGCTGCTCGCTCGAGCGCTACGAGCAGATCCGCTCCTACAGCGACTTCCTGGCGTGGCTGGACGAGCGTCCGGAGCATGCCAACTCCGACCTCGGCATGTTCTGCCGCATGTCGTCGGACATCGGTGTCGACAAATATGGCCGCGGTCACGCAAAGTATATCTCCTGGGGCTACCTGCCGCACGAGGACAAATACAACAAGCCGACAATCGAAGGCCGCAACGCGGCCGTGATCATGAAGAGCGGCGTGTTCGACGGAGCGACCGGCACGCACAAGCTCATGGATCAGCAGTTCACCCGCGAGGACTTGAGGCACGCGTGGTACGACGAGCCGCAGGCGCTGCATCCTTTTGACAGAACGACGAAGCCCATCCAGAAGAATGCGGTCGATCACAATGGTAAATATTCGTGGGCGTCGGCCGTCATGCACGTTCAGGACGGACGGCTCGAGGCGGGGCCGCTCTCGCGCCAGCTCATTGCCGGCGGTAAGCACGGCGAGTCCTGGCAGCACTACGATCCTCTGATCCTAGACATGTACCACAACCTCGGCGGCGCGAGTGTCATGCTCCGGCACTTCGCCCGCATGCACGAGGGCGTCAAGCTCTATCGCGAGGCGGAGCGCATCCTGCGCGAATTCAAACTCAAGGATCCCTGGTACATCAAGCCCACCGAGAAGGATGGGCGCGGCTGGGGCGCAACGGAAGCCATCCGCGGAGCGCTGTGCCACTGGATCGAGGTGCAGGGCGGCAAGATCAAGAACTATCAAATCATCGCCCCGACCACGTGGAACGTCGGTCCACGGACGTCTGACGGCGCGCGTGGTCCCATCGAGGAGGCGTTGATCGGCACGCCGATCGCCGATCCGCATGACCCCGTCGAGGTCGGCCACGTCTGTCGCTCTTACGACTCTTGCCTCGTGTGCACGGTCCATGCTTACGACGCCAAGTCAGGCAAGGAGCTTGCGCATTTCCGGACGGCCTGATGGCAGGCTACCCTTCGCTGCGCCACCCGGTTGCGAGCGAGTCGGATCGGGGGGCGCGAGACATCGGGTCGCGCCGGAATGAAAGCAGTGACATGAGCGGCAAGGGCAAGGATGAGGCGCTCCTGCAAAGGATTGCCGACATGATGGCGGCCGGGCTCGAGACGCAGACTGAGCCCTTTCCGGAAACTGAAAAGGAGTTCGGTGAAATCCTCGCGGAGCTGCGCCAGCTTGCGTCCGACGATCTCAAGTCCAAGCTCGTCATCAGCGGTTTCGTCGATCACCCCTATGGGCCGGAGCAGCAGCGCTGCTTCGAGTGCATGTATTATCTCGTCCATCGCAAGTGGTGCGATCTGCCGGAGCTTTCGGTGCCGGTGGAGCCCGATTGGTGGTGCCGTCTCTGGAGGATCTGAAAGCCCGCGCAAGCTGTCGAGGTGCCTCATGGCCGAAGACGCTCAACTGAAGACCGACGAGCAAGAACGTCAGGAGATCTCCGCTTTTCTCACCTCCGGCCTCGAGACGGAGGTGTTTCCGCGGGCCGACACCCATGAGGAGGTGCAGGAGATCATCGCGCGGCTGAGGCGTGCGGACGGCGACCTCAAGGCCAAGCTGGTGATTGCGGGTTTCACCGATTATCCAGTGGAGCACGGCGGCATCGAGCAGCCGTGCGAGACGTGCATGTACTATCTCGTCCACCGCAGGTACTGCGAGCTTCCGGAGCTTGACTGTCCTGTGGAACCCCAGTGGTCGTGCCGTCTGTGGCGCATCTAGCGGAGAGGCCCGTGACCGGCTCGGATCCAATGATCGCTGTCATCGGGTGCGGCAACGCCAACAGGACGGACGACGCCGCGGGTCTTGAGGTCATCAAGCTTCTCAAGGAATCGAGAGCGCTTGCCCGGTGCCCAGACGTTCGCCTGCTCGATGCCGGGACTGACGGCATGGCCGTCATGTTCGCGGCCCGTGGATGCACAACGCTGATCGTGGTCGACAGCTGCTGGACCGAGGCGGAGGCCGGAGCCATCTTCGAGGTACCGGGGAGCGAGGTCGAGACGCAGCACACGCCGTCTCTCAACCTGCACGATTTTCGCTGGGATCACGCCCTTTACGCGGGCCGGCAAATCTACCGCGATGCGTTTCCCAAGGACATTACGGCTTTTCTCATCGAAGCGCATTCGCTCGAGCTCGGATGTGGGCTCTCGGCGAATGTTGCTCACTCGGTCGGGGTCGTCGCGCAGCGGATCGAAGCGCGCATCATGGAGCGCGCCGTGTGCATCCCTTGCCCGGAGGCGCACTCATGACCGACGGCTGCGTCCTTGTCGTGCGCCGCGGTGCGCTGCATCTTACGCGGCAGGTCTACGAGCGCTTCTTCGATCGGCTGGATAACGTCGTGTTGCTGCGCGACGGCGGCGACCTCGTGATTCTTCCTGTGCGCCATCAGGCGGCGGGCGGCTATGTGATCAAGCTCCGCTCCGGTGCCGGCGATCGCGCGGTCGTTGCCGCTGATTTCTTTCGCGACAACGGCGTCGATGACGACGTCCAACTCACCCTTTCGGCAGCGTGGGACGAGGCGCGCGCGGCACTGATCGCAGAAGGTGCGTTCGACTGATAACAAAGTTTGCATAATGCAATTGTTATAGACAATCTGCGACAAATGCGCTTATTGTATTGCCAATGAACTTTACCGCTCGAAGAAGCGGATCCTGGGAGGGTATGCGTGGCAATCGGAGTCGAGGAGCAGGTCAACGCTGCGCTCGCTGCTGCCGAAGCAGAGACGGCAAGCCTTGCCGAGCGCGCCGAGATGCTGATGGAGATTGCCATCGGCCTTCAGGTGAGGCCTCGCTCTCCGCAAGAGCTGATCGTTGCCGTCGAGCTCTACGAACGCGCTCTCGCGCTTTGCCCGGCAGACCACTCACTTCTCGCTGCGCGCATTCGCGCACGCAAGGCGACGGCGTTGCAGGCGTTGCCGGAGTCCGGAACGGATTCGCTCGAAAAGGCGCGGGAGGCACTCGACGAAGCGCTTCCCGTCATTCGCGCGGATGGCGCGCCCGAGGAGCTGGCCGAGATTGAGATGAATCTCGGTCTCGTGCTGCAAAGCCTTGCCGGCGCCGGGAAGGCGCGCATCACGGATGCCATTGCCGCCTATCAGCGAGCGCTCCGCACCTTCGATCGTGCGCGCTTCCCCAAGGAGTACGCGATCCTTCAGAACAACCTCGCGACGGCCTTCCTCTCCATCCCCTTTGCGGATGAGCGGGCGAAGATGCGTGAGGCGCTTGCCGTGCAGGCTTTCGAGGACGGACTCAAGGTCGTCAATCTGGTCGACCATCCCGCCGAGTATGCCATGCTGCAAAACAACCTCGGCAACGCGCTGCAGTACGCCTCATCCAGTCATGCCGTCGAGAACAATGTCCGTGCGCTCGAAGCGTACGACGAGGCATTGAAGGTGCGCACGCGTGACGCCATGCCCGTCGCCTATGCGAACACCATCGCCAACAAGGCGAACTGTCTCTGGAATCTTCCGGACGATCCCGAGAACCCGGACTCCGGCAACCGGCAGAACCTCGCGACGGCGACGGTGCTCTATGCGGAGGCGCGCGAGATCTTCAATTCCGCGGGCGAGCAGGAGAAGGCCCGCATCATGGCCGAGGCCATCGATCAGATCGGTCGCGAAAGCTTGTCGGTCGTGCCAACGAATGGTGCCGGATCGGCGAACGGACATTTGAGAGAAGGAGAGCAGATGCAATGATCGAAGAGGCACTTTTGGATTCAACGGCGCTCGCGCTGGTCGCCGGCATCGTCGCCGCGCTGATCGGCGGATCCCTGGGAGGAGTGGTGACCGGCGGCAAGGCTCTCGGTGCCGAGCTCGCAGCCTTCATGGGGGCATTCTACGGTGTTGTCGCGGGCTCCGCCGGAGTCGCGCTTGGTCTCGCTGCAATCGCATATATCGGCTAGGAGGCGAACGATGCTTGAGATGGTCAGAAGCTCGGCGAGCCTCTTCTTCCAAGGCAAGCTCTTTGCCGAGCCGTTGAAAGCCTACACGCAGCTGGCGCTCGGCATTCTCATCGCGGCGCTCGTCCTCGTCGCGGCCCGCGAGGGCGGCCTCGCTTTGGTTCCGGCCGCCGCTCTCGCGGGGTTCATTAGCGGGGTGGTGCAGCCCTATCTCTTCCGCAACCTTCGTTATCGGTGAGGCAAGTGTCCGCCCTCGGAGCCATATCCACCGCACCAGCTACGGCGCCAGACCACGAGCGTAATGATGTCGCTCACCTGGTCGGCGACCTCGAGCGGCTGGAGATGATCTTCGAGGGTTGGGAAGAGACGGCTCGCGGCGCGGCGCGCGCCTATGGGCTTGCCATCGAGACGCTGAACGGCGAGGCGTTGCGCCGCTTGGTGGCCGCTCTCAAGCGCGATCCTGCTGCGCTCGCCGCCATGAAGACGGCGGTGACCGATGAGGTTGTCTACGCGGTCATGCGCCGCCATGGCCTGATCAAGCCGAGCCTTACCGAGCGCGTCGAAGCGGCGCTGGAAAGCATCCGTCCCATGCTCGCCTCTCATGGCGGCGACGTGGAGCTCGTCGCCGTCGCGCCGCCTGCCATCGAGGTGCGCTTCACGGGCTCGTGCGACGGGTGCCCGGCGTCGGCGCTCACCTTCCACGCCGGCGTGAAGAAGGCGGTCGAGGAGGCCTGCCCCGAGATCACCGAGATCCTCCAGGTGAAGGGCATGGCTTCCTCGCCGTCCAACGGCGAGGCCGTGCGCTTCGTTAGCCCGTTTGCGCTGGGAGCGGGGGGGCAATGGCACTACGCGGCGAAGCTCTCGGACGTGCCGGAGGGCGGCATCAAGGCGCTTATCCTCGAAGGCGAGAGGGTTCTGCTCTCGCGGCGCGGCTCCATCGTCACGTGCTTCCAGAACGCCTGCGCGCACCTGGGCCTCGCACTCGACGACGGCGATGTGGAGGACGGCATTATCACCTGTCCGTATCACGGCTTCCGCTATGACCTTTCGAGCGGCGAGTGTCTCACGGCTCCTGCCGTGCAGCTTCAACCCCATGCCGTCCGCGTCGTCGGATCGCGAATCGAAGTGAGGTTGCAAAAATAGCGATGCGCGTCTCGTTGAGCCCGGTACGCAGGAGAGACAGGGAGCGCATGCCGCTTCCCTCCGCGTTGCTGGACGCGCGCGGTGCCCGCATCATTCTTGGCCAGCGGGTCGCCCCAATGGGGCTCGTCGAGCCGATCGTCCCGTCGGAGAGAACGATGTTCGGGCCGCGCGGTTCGGTGCTTGGCGGCGAGACCGGCCCGCTGTTCGTGTGTGACACGGGCCATCACCGGCTGATGATCTGGAACGCGGTTCCAGGACGCGACGTAACGCCTGCAGATCTCGTGATCGGCCAGCCCGACTTCAGGTCCGAGGGACGAAATGCCCGCGGTCCGGTGGGCGCGGCGACACTCAATGTTCCGACCGGCGTCGCCGCGCGGGATGGCGTGCTCGCTGTTGCCGATGCGTGGAACCATCGCGTCCTCATCTGGCACGGGTATCCCACGAGATCGAACCAGCCCGCGGATGTCGTGCTTGGACAAAGGGACTTTGTGAGCAACGCACCGAACCGCGGCAGCGACGCGCCGAATGCCGCCAGTCTCAACTGGTGCTACGGCGTCGCGCTCGCGGACGGCGCGCTGTATGTGGCCGACACCGGCAATCGCCGCGTGCTCAAGTGGAATCGCATCCCCGAAAGCAACGGTACGCCGGCCGACCTCGTGCTCGGGCAGGACGATTTCGAAACGCGTGACGAGAACGGCGGGCGCGTTCCCGGTGCCGCCGGAATGCGCTGGCCGCACGGCGTGGCAATCGACGGCGATAGGCTCTTCGTCGCCGATGCGGGCAACAATCGCATCATGGTGTGGGATGCCCCACCGTGCAGTAACGGCGCACATTGTGCGTTCGTCCTCGGCCAGCGCGATACGGCCGGTGTCGATCACAACCAGGCTGCCTACTACCCGACGGCTGCATCGCTGAACATGCCCTACGGCGTTGCCGCTCTGGGCCGCAAACTTATGGCAGCGGACACCGCCAACTGCCGGATCGTCGGCTATGACCTCGACAGTCTCGTCATGGAGGCTGCCGCGCTTTGGCTCGCGGGGCAATCGACGTTCGAAGACAAGGGCGAGAATCGCTGGGGTTTGCAGCAACGCGACAGTCTGTGCTGGCCGTACGGCGTTTCGGCCTGCGGCTCGACCGTCGTCGTCGCCGACAGCGGCAACAACCGGGTGCTGATCTGGGAGGCTGCGCCATGACCGCAGTCACTTCCGTTTCCGCGCTTGTCGGCGCCGCCGGCATCCAGGCGCTTCAGATCCGCGTGCGCGGTCGTGTGCAGGGGGTTGGCTTTCGTCCGATGGTCTGGCGGCTTGCGCGCGAGCTGGGTTTGCGCGGAACGGTTCTCAACGATGCCGAGGGGGTGCTGATCCGCGCTGCCGGAGAAGCCGCTACGCTTTCGAGCTTCATTTCTCGCCTCGAGACCGAGTGTCCGCCCCTGGCGGCGATCGAGAGCATCGACGTGCTCTCATATGCGGGGCCTGTTCCGGACGGCTTCGATATCGTCGAAAGCCAGCGTGGCATGGCCGATACCGAGGTGCCGCCGGACGCCGCTATGTGCGCGGACTGTGCCGCCGAGATTCTCGATCCTTTCTCGCGCCGTTATCGCTATCCGTTCACGACCTGCACCAATTGCGGCCCGCGTCTCACAATCATCGCCCGCATGCCCTACGACCGCGCGGCGACGAGCATGGCGGCCTTCGATCTCTGTCCTGCATGCGCGGCCGAATACGGCGATCCGGCGGACCGTCGCTTCCATGCCGAGACGACGGCGTGCCACGTGTGCGGGCCTAAGGCGCGTTTGATCCGCTTCGACGGCCGTGCCGTGAGCTTCGAGCAGGCCTCGATGCTGGACGATGTCGACGCGGCGCTGGGGCTCATCCAGAAGGGCGAGATTGTCGCCATCAAGGGGCTCGGCGGCTATCACCTCGCCTGTGATGCCACCCAGGCCGAGGTCGTTGCGCGTCTGCGTGCTTTGAAGCAGCGCGACCGTAAGCCGTTTGCGCTGATGGCGCGCGACCTCGACATCATCCGCGACTATGCCGCCGTGGGGCCGGAGGAGGAAGCGGCGCTCATGAGCCCCGCGGGGCCGATCGTCCTTTTGCAGGCCGCTGGCGCCAAGCGTCTTCCGGCCGCCATCGCGCCGGGGCTCGGGACGCTCGGCTTCATGCTGCCCACGACGCCGCTGCACGCTCTGCTTCTGCGCCGCATGAACCGTCCGGTCGTCATGACCTCGGGCAATCTTTCCAATGCCCCGCAGGTCATCTCCGATGAGGCTGCGCGTGAAAGGCTCGGGACGATTGCACCGTTCGCGCTGGTGCATGACCGCGACATCCTCAATCGCGTCGACGATTCCGTCGTGCGGTTCGCGGCCGGCGCGGTCCGCGTCCTGCGCCGCTCACGGGGCTACGCGCCCGCGCCTGTGCGGCTGCCGCACGGCTTCGAAACGGCGCTCGAGCTGCTTGCGCTTGGCGGCGATCTCAAATCGACCTTCTGCTTCGTGAAGTCGGGTAATGTGGTGCTGTCGCAACACATCGGCGATCTCGACGACGTGCAGACGTTCGATGATCTTACGCACGCGATCGGGCTTTATCGCGAGATGCTCGCGACGACTCCCCGGGTCATCGTCGCGGACCTGCACCCCACCTATCGCAGCACGGCGCTCGCCAAGAAGGTGGCTGCCGGCGAGGGTGTGCCGCTGATCCAGGTTCAACACCATCATGCGCACATCGCGAGCTGCCTTGCCGAGAATGGCTGGCCGCTGGATGGACCGTCTGTGCTCGGCATTGCGCTCGATGGTCTCGGCTTCGGATCGGATGGCGGGATCTGGGGCGGCGAGTTCCTGCTGGCCGACTATGCGGGCTTTACGCGGCTTGGAACGTTCAAGCCCGTCGCCATGCTGGGTGGCGACAAGGCATCCCGCGAGCCGTGGCGCAACCTCTATGCCCATCTGATGGCTGAGATTGGGTGGGGCGCGTTCGCGATGAACTTCGCGGAGCTCGACATCCACGCCGCGCTGGCCGCGAAGCCGCGCAAGATTCTCGACGCGATGCTCAAGGACGGCACGAACGCGCCCAAAGCCTCGTCATGCGGCCGGCTGTTCGATGCCGTCGCGGCGTCCGTCGGTCTTGCGTTCGAGCGGCAAGGCTACGAAGGCGAGGCTGCGGCACAGCTCGAGGCGGTCGTCGATAGGAACGCGCTCGAAACGGGGGACCTCGCGCTCGACTATCCGTTCACGATCCCGAACCTCAAGGCTTCGGGTCTGCCGTACATCGAGCCGCTTGCGGTGTGGAATGCCATTCTCGGCGACCTGATCCTCAAGACTCCGGCCGGCGTCATCGCTGCCCGGTTCCATCGCGGCCTGGCGCGTGCGCTGTGCGCCATGGCCGTGAAGCTTGCCCGTCGCGACAGCGAGACGGGAACGCGCTTCGACACCGTGGCGCTCTCCGGCGGCTGCTTCCAGAACCGCATCCTGCTGGAGCTCACCGTCCTCCTGCTCGAGGAGCAGGGCTTTTCCGTCCTGACGCAGACGTCCGTTCCCGCGGGAGATGGGGGATTGGCGCTCGGTCAGGCGGCGATCGCTGCGGCGCAAATCATAAGAAACGGCACGCAAGACATAAAATCAATCGGAGGAAGCAACCCATGTGCCTCGGAATACCAGGGCGCATCGTAGCCATTGACGATGCGGAGAGGAAGCTCGCTACGGTCGACGTCTCGGGCGTGAAGCGCCAGATCAACGTCGCCTGCATCGTCTCGGACGATCATTCGGTCGAAGATTGCGTCGGCGACTGGGTGCTCGTCCACGTCGGGTTCGCCATGAGCCGCATCGACGAAGCCGAAGCGGCCGAAACCCTGAAAGTGTTGACGGAGCTTGGCGAGGCGCAAGCCGAAATGGAGGCCATGCGTCTCTCGGGTGCAGCGTAGGAGGGCGTGTCATGCCCAACGAGACGGAACTTTCGAGCCTTTATCCGTTCCTGCACGGCAAAGCGCAGGATCCGGCAAAACTCGATGCGGCGCTTCTGCATTCGGTTGCGGAGAAGGCGCGCGAAAGCCGTGACACCAACGCGGCGTTCTTCGCCGAGAGCGGGACGACGCTTGTCGCGGCAGCCAAGGCGGTGGCTGATCTCTACCGCGGTGGCGGGCGGCTCTTCTCCATGGGCAACGGCGGGTCGAGCTGCGATGCCTCGCATGTTGCTGTGGAGTTCGTGCATCCCATCACGGCCGGCAGGCCTGCGCTTGCCGCGACCAACCTCGTGGCCGACCTCGCCATGATCTCCGCTGTCGGCAACGACATCGGATTCGAGCATGTGTTCGTGCGCCAGATCATCGCCCAGGGCCGCGCGGGGGACGGCCTTGTGGGTATCTCGACCAGCGGCAACTCGACGAACCTCATCGCGGCTTTCGCCAAGGCGAAGGAGATGGGCCTCGTCACCATCGGCCTCGCCGGCGGCGACGGCGGGCGCATGAAGACGTCGGGCGTCGTCGACTATTGCCTCGTGGTGCCGACGCAATCGATCCACCGCACGCAGGAATGCCACGTTACGGCCTACCACATTCTGTGGGACCTCGTTCACACGCTGCTGGCCGACGACCGAGGGTCTGCAGCCAACAAGGGAGCGGCGGCATGAAGTACGTCGAGGAGTTCCGCGACGCCGAGAAGGCGAAAGTCCTGGTGCACGAGATCGACAAGCTGGTCGCCGAGATCGATATCGCGAAGGAGCGGCCGATCTCGATCATGGAGGTGTGCGGCGGGCACACCCATTCGATCTTCCGCTACGGCCTCGAGGGCATGCTGCCGAAGGAGATCGAGCTTGTGCACGGCCCCGGCTGTCCCGTGTGCGTGCTGCCGATGGGACGCGTCGACGATTGCGTTGCCATTGCCGAGCGTCCCGAGGTGATCTTCACGACGTTCGGCGACGCCATGCGCGTGCCGGGATCGAGGAAGAGCCTGATGCAGGCCAAGGCCGACGGCGCCGACGTGCGCATGGTCTATTCGCCTATGGATGCACTTGCGCTCGCAAAGAAGAATCCGGACCGCGAGGTCGTGTTCTTTGCCATCGGGTTCGAGACCACGATCCCGTCGACGGCGCTGACGATCCTGCAGGCCAAGGCCGAGGGCGTCGAGAACTTCTCCGTCTTCTGCAACCACATCACCATCGTTCCGACGATCAAGGCGATCCTCGATAGCCCGGATCTGCAACTCGACGGATTCCTCGGGCCAGGGCACGTCTCGATGGTGATCGGCACAGCGCCTTACGAGTTCATCTCGCGCCACTACAAGCGGCCGATGGTGGTCGCGGGCTTCGAGCCGCTCGACGTGCTGCAGTCCATCTGGATGGTGCTGAAACAAATCAAAGAGGGGCGCGCCGAAATTGAGAACCAGTACGCGCGCATCGTTCCGGATGCGGGCAACAGGGCGGCGCTCACGGCCTTGAGCGAGGTTTACGAGCTGCGGGAATTTTTCGAGTGGCGCGGTCTCGGTTCGATCGATCATTCGGGAATGAGAATTCGCAAGGCGTATCGCGCTTACGATGCGGAAGCGAAGTTCGCGATGCCCAACATAAAGATCGCCGATCCCAAGTCGTGCCAATGCGGCGAGGTGCTGAAGGGGGCGATCAAGCCGTGGCAGTGCAAGGTGTTCGGTACGTCCTGCACGCCTGAGACGCCACTCGGCGCGCTGATGGTGTCGTCGGAAGGCGCCTGCGCTGCCTACTACCAGTACGGCGGCGTCAAGAAGCGCGAGGTCGTGTCATGAACGTGATGCCCATGCCGCGGCGCCGTGCCTTCGGCCATATCTCCGTCCCCAAGGTCACGCTGGCCCACGGCGGCGGCGGCAAGGCCATGAAGGACCTGATCGACGACGTGTTTGTCTCCGCGTTCGATAATGCGGCGCTGGCCCCGCTGGAGGATCAGGCCCGCTTTGATCTTTCGGACCTCGCGCGTTACGGCGACCGCCTCGCGTTCACCACGGATTCGTTCGTCATCCATCCGCTGTTCTTTCCAGGCGGCGACATTGGCAAGCTCGCGGTCTGCGGGACGGTGAACGATCTGGCCGTCGGCGGTGCGCAACCGCTCTACCTGTCGTGCGCGGCCATCGTGGAGGAGGGTGTCGAGGTCGATCTCTTGCGGCGCGTCGCGGCGTCCATGGCGGCGACGGCGCGGGAGGCGGGTGTCGAGATCGTCACCGGCGATACCAAGGTCGTCCAGAAGGGTGCGTGCGATAAAATATTCCTGACGACCACCGGCATCGGTGTCATCCGGACCGACGTGTTGCTTGGTGCCGACCGGGCGCGTCCCGGCGATGTCGTCATCGTCAACGGTGTGCTCGGCGATCACGGCGCGGCTATTCTCGGCGCGCGGGGCGACATGGCACTCGACAGTCCCATCGAGAGCGATTGTGCGCCGCTCAACGGCCTGATCGACGCGCTTCTCGCAGCGGCTCCGGGGACGCGCGCCATCCGCGACGCGACCCGCGGCGGCGTTGCCACCGTGCTCAACGAGATGGCGCAGGCTTCGCAGGTGACGATCGATATCGACGAGCGTGTGACGCCTCTGCGGCCGGAGGTGCGCGCCTTCTGCGAAATCCTCGGCCTCGATCCACTCTATCTCGCCAACGAGGGAAAAATCGTTGCGGTCGTGCCGCCGGAAGAAGCCGACGCGGCGCTTGCAGGTCTGCGCTCACACCCGTTCGGGCGGGAGGCCGCTGCAATCGGCGAGGTCAAGGACGCCGAGGCGGGACGCGTCACGATGCGCACGGTGTTCGGGGGCAACCGCATCGTCGAC
>CAZDUD010000013.1:0-47317 GCA_964508485.1 uncultured Hyphomicrobium sp.
TCATGCCTGCAATGGTGATCGGAATCTTGAGCTCGATGGGCTTCTTGGCGAAGCGCGTGCCGAGCGTGACGGCGGTCGAGCAACGCTCGCGATAGCCCTCGAGCGGGTAGCGCGACATGGACGCGCCAAGGAACAGGAGATCATCGAAGTGGGGCAGCCTGCGCTTGGCGCCGCCACCGCGGATGTCATAGATGCCCGTCTGAGCGGCGCGGCGGATCTCCGACAGCGTGTAGTCGTCGAACGTCGCGGATTTGCGGGGCGTGGTCGGCGGGTTTTGATAGCTCATCAGTAGGCGTCCGCGTTATCGATGTTGAAGTTGTAGAGCTTGCGGGCCGAGCCGTAGCGCTTGAACTCGGAGGTCTTTACCCCGTTGACGCCGGCTTTCTTCAAGAGTGCCGAAAGCTGGTCGTGGTGCTCGGGGCGCATCTCCTTCTCGATGCAGTCGGCGCCGAGGCTCTTCACGCTGCCGCGCACGAAGAGCCTGGCCTCGTAGATGGAATCGCCGAGCGCGTCGCCGGCATCTCCGAGCACGACGAGGTTGCCGGTCTGCGCCATGAAGGCCGACATATGACCGATGTTGCCCTTCACCACGATGTCGATGCCCTTCATCGAGATGCCGCAGCGCGAGGACGCGTTGCCTTCGATGAGCAGCAGGCCGCCGCGGCCGGTGGCGCCGGCATACTGGCTGGCGTCTCCCTTCACGATGACCTTGCCCGACATCATGTTCTCGGCCGTACCAGGGCCGGCGGAGCCGTGCACGACGACAGTCGCCTGCTTGTTCATACCGGCGCAGTAGTAGCCCACGGGGCCGCGGATGCTGACCGTCACCGGCGCGTCGATGCCGACCGCGACTGCGTGCTGGCCGCGGGGGTTGAGCACCTCCCACTCCGTCTCGTTGGTGCCGTCCTTGAGCTGGTGCAGGCTCTCATTCAGCTCGCGGAGCGGCGTCTTCTCAAGATCGATCGACCTCATTGTTCTTAGCGCTCCCAGAAATAAACAGTGGCGGGCTCGGGCTCCCAGACTTTCGCGTTCTCTATGCCGGGCAGCCCGGCGAGCGCGCGGTACTCGGAGCCGAAAGCGACGTACTGGTCGGTCTCGGCCAGGACTGCGGGCTTGCAGGCGATCGGGTCGCGCACGACGCCGAAGCCGTTCTTGGTGCCGACGACGAACGTGAAGAAGCCGTCGAGGTCCTCGAGGCTCTTCTCGAGCGCTTCGCCGAGGTTCAGACCCTGGTTCATGCGCCACGTGAGATAGGCGGCCGCCACCTCGCTGTCGTTGGCGGTCTCGAAGGTCATGCCGTCGTGCTTCAGGTCGCGGCGCAGGTTGTTGTGGTTCGAGAGCGACCCATTGTGCACGAGGCACTGGTCGGAGCCGGTCGAGAACGGGTGGGCGCCGAGCGTGGTGACGGCGCTCTCGGTTGCCATGCGCGTATGGCCGATGGCGTGCGTGCCCTTCATCTTGGCGAGATCGAACTGCTTGGCGACCTCGGTCGGGTAGCCGACCTCCTTGTAGATCTCGATCGATTCCCCAACGCCCATGATGCGCACGCGCGGGAATTTCTCGCGGATCGCGGTGCGGGCAGCCTCGATCTGATCCTCGTGGCAGGTCAGCACGGCGTGGGTGGACTTCACGTCCAGCTTCACCTTGCCGTCGATCTCATCCTCGATGACCTTGGCGAGGTCGGCAAAATCCTCATCCGGCGTCGCCGACTGCAGCGTGATCTTGGCCTTGCCAGACTTGGGCGCGCCGTAGATAGCGAAGCCGGCCGAATCCGGGCCGCGCTCGCACATGGTCGCCAGCATGCCGGCGGTCAACTCGCCGAGCCGAGGCTCGAGCGCTTTGTCTTTTATGAAAAGTCCAACGATTCCACACATCGGCCGGGCACCCCCACGCTCTCGTTGTTTTCTGTCGAATGACCTTAGCAGCGACTTTCCCGATATTCAACTCCTAAGAAACAAATATTCCTATCAGGATATCATCCCCCTCCCCCGGCGCCAGGTTTCGTATCTCAGCCGGGCGATGCGATAGGCATCCGGAATCGACAGCGCCCACACGAAAAGCCCCGCCGCGGAGCGTCCGACAAATGAGTGCTCGGGCGTGGTCGTGTGCCATGACACGAGCGCCAGCAGCAGAGCGAAGAATGCGAAGCCGAACCCGCGTTGCGGCTGTCCCACCGCCACGTGTCCGGCGCCAGGCATCAGGATCGCCAATGCAAGAACCATGTAAGGATGCATGGGCGCGCGCTCCGTCGTCATACGGCCTCCTTCACTCTCAGTAGCGGTTTCGCGGCGTCGCTGAGGATCTGGATCTGATCGAGAACGTTTGCGAGCGTGTCAGCCGATACGGCCGCCTCGTCGAACACGGCTTGCCTAAGAAGAAGGTAGTCGCCGCGGCGACCCTCGGCGGCCTGGCGGATCACGCGGAGGCCTTGCGACGTCACGGCGATCTCCTTCATGCGCGGATCGGACAGAATGGTCGCCAAAGCCGGCACCAATTTCTCGAACAAATGCACAGACCTTGGGTCCTCGCCGCGCACGATGAGTTCTTGCGGAAAGGAGGCGGGCGTCTCGATCACATGATGGAAGCCTGTCGTGAGACTGTAGAAATCGTAGCCGGAAGGGCGGACAAGAACGGCGAAGCCGCTTACGCCCGGGAGCCGCTCGAGCACGGTGACCTGCAGCCAGAGCTGCGGCAACCGGCGGATCGTCATGGTGTCGCTGATCAGCCGGACATCGATGTTGCGCGTTCCACTACGGCCGCTCAGCCGCGGAAAGCCGTCATCGCCGTGGGTCAGTGCATAACGATCGAACAGCCGTGCGCAATCGTCGAGCAGATCCTTGCGGCTCCGGTGCCGCGCCGAGTGATCGCGGCGCCCAATCCAGAGCAGGATGCCGATCGGAACCGAAGACAGCAGCAGTGCGGAGACAAGGCTCACCGGACACTCTCCCAGCCATTGTTAGGAAGGGCGGCCTGATCGAGGCCGCCCTTTTTGTTCGGAAGAGAATGCCAAGCCAGGGACGTTCCCGGCTCGGCGGCTCCCGGTTTGCGGAGGATCAGTAGCCGACCGGCTTCGGCCAAGGCATCGTGAATTGATCGCCGCGCCGCACGAACTGGTAGCGGTGGAATGCGAACCACAGCGACGCAACGATGTAGAACACCATCATGGCGATGAGCTGCGTTCCGTATCCGAGGAACACCGCAAAGTAGGTGGTGGCGCAGAGGAACAGGAGAACGATGGCCGGCAGCGGGTGGAAGGGATGCACATAGCCCCTCTTGATCGTGCCTAGCGGCCACTTGTTGCGGAACATCATGACGTTGATCGCCATGAAGGTGTACTCGAGCAGACCCGACAGGATCGAGAACGTGATCACCTGATCGAGCGGCGCGAAGTAGGCGAACACCAGTGCCACCGGCACCAGGAACACGATCGATCGGTAGGGCGTCCGATATTTCGGATGCACCGCGCCGAACACCTGCGGCAGATAGCGATCGCGTCCCATGGAGAACCAGGCCCGTGAGGCGTCGTTGATGCAGCCGTTGGCCGAGGCCAGGGTCGAGAAGATGGTGCCGATGAAGAGGAGCACCATCAGGACCGTGGAGTCGGTCAGACGCGCGGCGTCGAACAGGGGCGTCACGGCCTGGCCGAGATACTCCCAAGGCATGAGGCCCGCGCAGACGTACCAGGTCATGGTGGCGGCGATCAGCAGCGTGATGATGCCGGTCATGGTACCGAGGGGCAGCGCACGCGCAGGCGAGCGAACCTCCTCGGCGGCCTGGGTCGTGCCCTCGATGCCGAGGTAGTACCACATGCCGAAGTGCATCGCCGCCAATACGCCGAGCCAGCCGTACGGCAGGCCGGTCAGAAGCTCGCTATGCTTCATGTACACATCGCTCCAGGGCTGGACGGCGAAGAACAGCACCCAGATGGCGATGAAGGCGATGGCCGTGATGACCAGGTTGAAGGTCAGCGTGGCGTAGACGCCGCGGTAGTTGAGCCAGGCCAGGAACATGATGGTCAGCACGATGAACGGCTTGTCGTGCGTGTCCGCGAACCCCGCCATGGAGCCCACTGTCTGCACAAGATAGCCGAGCGTGATGGCGTTGGCCGCCTCGAGCATCGTGTAGGCGAAGACGAGAAACAAGCCGACGTTGAAGGCCATCAATGGACCGACGATGTGCTTGGCTTGCGCATACTGACCGCCAGCCGCGGCGACGGTCGAGGTCACCTCGGAGTCGATCATGGCGACGCAGGTGTAGAGCAGGCCGGCGAACCAGCAGGCGATCAGCGCGGCGATGGCGCCGCCCTTTCCGGCTGCGAAGTTCCAGCCCATGTATTCGCCGACGAGCACGATGCCGACGCCGAGCGCCCATACGTGACCGGGGCCCAGCACGCGAAGCAGCGAGATTCTCTCGCCGTGGATTGCTGTTGTCTGGCTCACAGGTGACCTCCCTGGTGCGGCGGGTCGATCACGAGGGCGTCCTCGATCTCACCTTCCTTGGATGAGGTAAGAAGCTCTTCGGAATAGGTCCTGTCCGTGCGGATCAGGTCGAAGAGCATCCACAGGCCGAGGAGCGCAGAGAGGCCCCAAGCGGCGTATTCCAGCAGCTCGAAATTGTTCACGGGTTTCCTCCCCCACTACTTTTTGTTGTTGAACCGTTCGTCGATGACCTCGCGGTATTCCTTCTTCGACCAGTGGAAGACGATGAAGAAGTACGCGATGACGACGAGTGCGGTGAGACCAAGCTCGACGGTGTCGAAGCTGTAGTCGAAGCGAGCGGCGATCAGGTCGGCGGCCGGCTGCAGGCCATCTTTCGCTTCCGCGCCGTCCGTGAAGCCGAGCTTCTCCCACTGAGCCTGCATGGTCGCGTTCTGGCCCATGCCCGCCCAGGTCTTATCCTGAAGCTCCAGGGAAGTTTTGCCGCCTCCGGCCAGCCCCAGGTAAAGCGGGATGAAGAGTGCCGCCATCACCAGCGCCAGGAGGAAAACGGTATCGAAAAACTGTCCGAATTTCGATTGAACAGGGGGTCTGTAAGGTGCTTTCGCCATGGCTCGTTCCTCACCCCTTCGCCTTCTTCATTTCGTCGAGGTAATGGATGTCGAGCCCGTAGATGTGCTCCTTGTCCTGCGCGTAATGCGCAATCATCGCGCCGATCGAGGCGGTGTTGAACAGCAGCACGAGCCCACCCGCGATGCCGAGGGCCTGAAGGATGCCGTCCTCGGCGGTGTGGAGCCACAGCTCCCAGAACGTGAAGGCGTAGACGCACCAGAGGACGAAGACGGCCCCGAACGCCCAGATGCGGTCGCCTGAAAACATGGATTGGACGCGTGGATCAGGTAGTTTTTGCTGCATAAGCTCCCCCTTTGGGATGGATTGAGTGCGTTTCCTTGAGTTGCCTCTGAGGCAAACTTTTTTTATGTGCGGAAAAACACTGCGTCGGAGGGCTGCGTTTTGTCAAGACAGATTGACGCATATTTAATCATTCTGCCTACTGAACGAGCGGCGCGATCGGTTCATCCTCTTGTCCACTTACGTATTTCGATGAACGCTCTGAATTTGCTGCACAAAAAAGCGCCACCAGCAACCCTGCCGGTGGCGCCTCTTCGTGTTGTCTGGAATGTCGGCCGCTAAATGAAGCCGGATTGGCTTGGAAAGGTCCGCGCCTCAATACCGTTCGATCGATGCCCTTGCCTTGTCCTTGTCGGCATCGTGCCGGGTCGCATTGAGATCGGCACTCTCGTAACGGATCTGCCAGATATGCCAGATGATCCAGAACGCCACGCCAGCCAGGACCATCACGGTCTCGTATCCCTGGAAGGGGTAGATGGCGCCGACATCCTTCAGGTCAACAGCCCAGCTCGAATATCCAATGGTCGACATTGTGCTCTCCCTTGTCTACCGGCCGTTGCCGTTGCTTGACGCATTGAGGATGGCGATCTCTGCAGCCTTGACCTCGGCGACAGCAGCCTCGTAGGCGGCATGCCCTTCGAAATCGAGACCCGCAATCTCGGCACGTTTCGGCACGCGCAGGAGTCCGAACGCATTGAGGATCAGCGCCAGGACCAGCACCGGGAAGAAGCCCAGACCGAAGAACATGATTAATGCGCCGATGAAGTTACCCATCGGGTTGATGGGAGCGAAGCCCTCGTAAGGCGAGCTCGGAGCACCCCAAAGGATGAAGCCGGCAACGACCACGCCGAGGAAACCGGTGTAGCCGTGGACGGCAACGGCGCCGACCGCGTCGTCGATCTTGAAGGTGCGTTCGACCCAGTAGTGCAGCTTGTAGGCAATGCAGGGCACGATGGCGCCGACGAACATGGCCTGGATCGGATGATAGAGGTCGTTACCTGCCGAGGCCGCGATGACGCCCGCGAGACCCATCGAATAGGTCCAGAACGCATCGCCTTTTGAGATCATGTAACCGGCCAGCATGCCGCCCGAGAGCGCCATCAGGAAGTTGAACGTAATGGCGCTGAGCGTGGTCGGCGCCAGATAGATGTTGGTCGCGGTCCACGTTTCGCCGGTGATCTGGCCGGCGATGGTGGCGGGCGCGATCATCGGGATGTTGCAGGCGGCATAGAAGCCCCAGAAGCCGGTGTAGATCAGGAACAGACCGATGGTGACGAGCCATGGATTCTGCGGCGGGATATCGCGCGGCGTTCCGTCGGCGCGGAACTTGCCGATGCGCGGGCCGAGCACGATGAGCGTTGCGAGCGCCGCGCCTCCGGCAATCGCGTGCACCACGCCGGAAGCGTAAGCGTCGTGATAGCCGAGATACTTGACCATCCAGCCGGTGGCACTCCAGCCCCATGCCGCATCCACGATCCAGGCGACCGAGCCGATGAAGACGGCGATGATCCAGAAGGCGCCTGACCGGATGCGCTCGATCACGGCGCCTGAGATAATTGAGGCCGTGGTGATCGAGAACAGCAGGAAAGCGGCCCAGAAAACACCATTGAGGCGGTGCCAAGCGGCCGTGCCGTTGACGCCGTCCACGGTAAGTCCAGCCGCGGCATCCGTTGCATTGACGCCCGAGAGATGCGTGCCCATCAGAGGGCTGTTCGGTGCCGCGATCAGATTGGGATCATAGGGCAGCGGATCGGAAACGAAATTGAACCAATAGAAGCCACTCGGAAAAGCGAAATAGATCCACCAGCCGAAGAAGTAAAACGTGATCGTGACCAGCGGAATGGCCATGGTGTTCTTCATCAGCGTGTGCATGTGATTACGGCGCCGGCTGACGCCCGTCTCGTACATGCAAAACCCCACGTGAATCAGGAACATAAATACGACCGTGACCCAGTAGTAGAACTCGACAAACACAGTCGTGGTTGTCGTGAGTTGATCTCCCATAGCGCTCCCCTACCTCTGTTGACTGTGAGGCAACTGATTTTGATGCGCGGAAAATCTGCGGCATGCTGACGCGGAGTGTCAACACGACCTTCTTCGTTTGCCTGACTATTGGGCATCCCCTTAGAGAATACCTACTCCGAGAGCATTGATTTTTCTTCTTGTGAATTGTTATTTCTTTTATAGAAATACCTAGGTATTTTTATGCTCGAAATATTGGCCGTTTGCTGATCAATTCTTGGGCATTTTGGACCCGATTTTGCCCATTGCGAGTCTCGATTGCGCTGATGCGCGAGGGCTCGATATTGGTACCTCCTCTGCCTTCGATCGTCCGTACCTGTTGCCAGAGCCTCGGTTGTCGTGGTTCGATGGCGCCGTTGTCGCGTCGAACCTTCACGAATCTTGCTTTGTCTGTTTGATTTTTCCTGGGATTGGTCCTCCCGGGGCTTATTGTTCGCAGTTTGGAGACAATCTTTTTTATGGCACGGGGAGCATGAACCAAAAATCCGCAGGCCCGCGAAAAACCGTCACGCAGGACGATGAGACGTCCACGGATGACCTGCCCCGGCGTAGTACACGAAAATTGATTTCCTCCGAGGAATTCGCGGAGGTGATGTCGATCGTCACCTCGAAGGAACAGGATCCGCATGCCCTGACGGGCTCCCGCGACAGCATGCTTGAAGTGGCGATCGGGCGCGAGGTGCGTGCGTTCCGCAACAAGCTCGGCATCACGGCTTCCGATCTTGCCAAAGCTGCCGGTCTCTCGCTCGGCATGCTGTCGAAGATCGAGAACGGCGTCACGAGCGCGTCGCTGACGACGCTGCAGCGGCTCTCCAAAGCGCTGGGCGTGCCGGTCACCGCGTTGTTCCGCCGCTTCGAGGAGCGGCGCGATGCGGTGTTCGTCTCGGCCGGACAGGGTTTGCTGATCGAGCGGCGCGGCACGCGCGCGGGACACCAGTACCAGTTGCTCGGACATACGGGCGGCGTCTCCGGCGGCGTCGTGGTCGAGCCGTATCTGATTACCCTTACCGAGGAGTCCGACGTGTTTCCGCTGTTCCAGCACAGCGGCCTTGAACTCATCTACGTGCTCGAAGGCGAAGTGGTCTATCGGCATGCGGACAAGCTCTATCCGATGAAGCCCGGCGACAGCCTGTTCTTCGATGCGGACGCGCCGCACGGACCGGAGGAGCTGACCAGGCTGCCGATCCGCTTCCTGTCCGTCATCAGCTACGCGCGCGAGTTGCCGTAGTGTTTGACGGCACTCATTCGAGATCGCGGAACGCGGGCGCGTAGTCGACGCGCCCCGTGCGAACGGGCAACGGGCATGCATTCAGCGAAAGCGCCATGAAGTGCCGCCCGGCATAAGGCGAGGCAAAACCGCTTGCTGCCGCCGTATCGAAGCCGAAACGCGAATAGTAGGCGGGATCGCCAAGAACGAATACCGCATCCCATCCGGCTTTTTTCGCGCGCTCCAGGCCGTTTCGGATCAGCATGCTTCCGACGCCGCGGGCTTGCCAGCTCGGCCTTACTGCAACCGGTCCCAGTCCCAGCGCTTTCATCGACGCCGTCATCGGCGAGAAGACGGCATGCCCAACCACTGCGTCCGTTGCGACTGCCACAACACCGATCGTGATATCGCCGTCGTGGCGCAGGCGATCGACGAGATCGGCTTCAAGTGACGTTGGGAAAGCCTCAAGGAGCAGCCTCCGGATCGCGGGGATCTGGTCGGGCGTTTCAAGCGTGACGCGGACGGTCACGTCAATGCCGACTGCAGGCCGCGCACGAAGGACGAGAGACCGGTCATGCGGTCGCGGCGCAGGCGCTCAGCCGCGAGGATCGCGCGCAGCGCGGCGCTGCTCTCGCCGAGATCGGCATTGACGATCACGTAGTCGTACTCGGCCCAATGGCTGATCTCGGATGAGGCTTCGGCCATGCGCTTGGCAACGACCTCATCGGGGTCCTGCGCGCGGGACCGCAAGCGTTGCTCCAGCGCTTCGCCCGAGGGCGGCAGCACGAACACACGCACGAGATCGCCGGCCATTCGCTCCGAGAGCTGCTGCGTCCCTTGCCAGTCGATGTCGAACAGCACGTCACGGCCTTCCGCGATGGCCTGCTCGATGGGCGCGCGCGGCGTGCCGTAGTAGTTGCCGAAGACGGTTGCCCATTCGAGAAGCTGGTCTTCCTCGGCCATGGCCTTGAATGTCTTCTGGTCGACGAAGACGTAGTCGCGTCCGTCGACCTCGCCGGGCCGCGGCTTGCGCGTTGTGACGGAGACCGAAAGCGCGATATGAGGATCAGTATCCAGCAGCGCGCGCGAGAGCGACGTCTTGCCGGCACCGGAAGGAGACGACAGCACCAGCAGCAGGCCGCGCCGCTCGATCTTGGGATTTTCGCTCGTCATTCGCCCCGCTCCCGCGTCTTGTCCGACGCCGGTTTAGACCATGTTTTCCGCCCCTGGAAAACCGGGATGGGGAAAAACGGAAAACCAGAACGTCTTTGTGGATGATCGAAAAAGGGGGCACCCTTTTACACCATGGCCGCCCCTGAGACGGCCATCCAGGGGCCGCTTGGGAGCGGATTGCGTGATGGCCCTGGATGGCCGGGTCAAGCCCGGCCATGGTGTGCGAGAGGCTCAGATCGCACAAGCGGGCAGCGGCGGCGAACGGCCGGGCTACTCAATGTTCTGGACCTGCTCGCGCATCTGGTCGATCACGACCTTGAGGGCGAGCCCCATGCGGGCGATGTCCTGGTCCGCGGCCTTCGACGTCAGCGTGTTGGCCTCGCGGTTGAATTCCTGGGCCAGGAAATCGAGCTTGCGGCCGATGGCACCGCCTTCGCCCAGGAGGGCGCGGGCGGCCTCCACGTGCGCGCGCAGGCGCTTCAGCTCCTCCTCGACGTCGGCGCGCGTCGCGAGCAATACGGCTTCCTGGTGCAAGCGGGCCGGATCGAGGCCCTGTCCCGTCTCAAGGAGACGCGCGACCTGATCGGCCAAGCGGCTCTGGATCGCCTCGACGGAGCGCGCCGGCGAGCTTTCGACGGCTTCGGCCAGGCGCGCGATCTCGTCGATCTGGCGGCCGAGAACCTCCTTAAGCCGTCCGCCCTCGTCCTCTCGCGCGCCGACGAGCCCGGCGATCGCCGTCTCGAGGCCGGCCAGGACGGCTTCGTGCTCGGCCGCCTGAACCTCCTCGTCGTCGGCGTCCTCGACAATGTCGAGCACGCCCTTGAGGCTGAGCAGCGTCTCAACGCGCGGCTTCGAGGCGCCGGTTGCATCGCTCAGGCGCGTGGCGATGGCGAGCACGCGATCGAGGGCGACCTGGTTGAGGCGCACCTCGCCCGACCGCGAGCGCCGCTGGACGCTGAGGCTTGCATTGACGCTGCCGCGTGCGACGGATTTTGCGATGCGGTCGCGGACTTTCGGCTCCAACGCCTCGAAGCCCGGAGGGAGGCGCAAGCGGAGATCCAGTCCGCGATTGTTGACGCTGCGCAGCTCCCAGTGCCACGCGGTACCGTCGAGGGCGCCGTCGCTGCGGGCGAAGCCGGTCATGCTTTGCAGAGACATTTTTCTTGTTCCAGGCCTTCGCTCGGTCGGGTTTGCGGATACGTTCCGTTTTCCGCGCGACAGAGGTACGCGTGCACGCCCGAGGCCGCAAGGGGAACCCGCCGCCCGGTTTCGGGTTGCTGATCGGCGTATTGTGCGCCGGCTAGGGCTTTTTCGGTTTTCTTACTGGCGGGGGAATGCTCGAAGCGGTTGCGGCGGTCGCGCTTGCGCTTGTGGCCGCTACGGGCTGAGCCTTCGCGGCGCCCGGGCCGGCGTCCTCGGCGGGCGGGTTCGGAAGCTCGGTCACGGGATTCGCAGCGGGCTGGGGCGTCGTCTCCTGACCCTCCGTGGCTTGACGCGCGCGAATTTCCTTCTCGGTTTTTCGCCAATTGACGACGGCGGCGTTGTGCTCCTTGAGGGTTGCCGAGAAGATATGCCCGCCGGTTCCGTCGGCGACGAAGAAGAGCTCGCCGTGCTCTGACGGGTTCAGCGCCGCCTCGATTGCTGGGCGACCGGGGTTGCAGATCGGCGTCGAAGGAAGACCCCTCATTTGATACGTGTTGTGGCCGTTCTTCGTCTCCTTCTCGCTCTGAAGGATCGGCTTTCCCCACTGCACGCCGCCGCCATAGATGCCGTAGAGAATGGTCGGATCAGACTGCAGCGGCATGCCCTTCCTGAGACGGTTGGTGAAGACGCCGGAGATGCGCTCGCGCTCGTCGGCGCGGCCGGTTTCCTTTTCGATGATCGAAGCGAGGATCACGGCCTCCTCGGGCGTCTCCAGGGGCAGGTCCTTGCTGCGGCGCTCCCAGGCGCGCTCGAGCGCCTGCTTCTGCTTCAACTGCATGCGATCCAAGAGATCCTGGCGCGACATGCCCTTCTCGATGCTGTAGGTCTCGGGCAGGATCGAGCCCTCGGCCGGGATCTGCGTGACGTCGCCCGAGAGGTTCTCCTCGGACTTCAGCCGGTCGACGATCTGCTGGCTCGTCAGTCCCTCGGGGATCGTGACCTTGTACTGGACGGACTTGCCTTCCGAGAGGATCTCGATCACCTCGCGGATGCTGACGCCCGGCTTGAACAGATACTCGCCGTGCTTGAGAGAGACCTCTTCGGGCCGCATGCGACTCTGCACGAGATAGTTGATCATGAAGGCCCAGCGGCTCGATACGACGCCTTCCTCCTCGAGCTCGTCGGCGATCTTGTTCGAGCTTGTACCTTTGGGAATGACGACGGTCTGGCTGACGGTCAGGGGGCCGGTCTTGCTGTAGAGGTGGCCAACCAGGAGCGTGAGGCCGCCGGCCGAGACCATGACGACGAGCAGCACGGTCAGGATGCCGCTCACGATGCGTGCGAAGCCGGACATCGCGCGCGATTCCTTGCGCTGGCGCACGCCATGGGGGCGCGGTGGTGCGCGTCCGGGCTCAAGGGCCTCGGCCGGGCTTCTGGGACGCAGGCCATCGCGCCGCGAAAGTGTTTGCGGCATATCCCGGCGGCTTCTGTTCATCGACCAGCTCCCCGTATCGCAACTCCCAGCAGGCCGCGCGTCCCCCCGCGCGGGCTGGAGCAGTCCGTGGTCACGCGCCAGACGTGACCAAGCGATTGTGGCAAAACCCCGGTCAGTCTGCACTTGGCAACTGACACGAGAGGCCCGGACGCCACTTGCCCTTTGCCGTCGCACATCATGGCCGCCCTTGAGGTGGCCATCCAGGGGGCAATACGCGCAAACGTCTGTATGCTTGGCCCTGGATGGCCGGGTCAGGCCCGGCCATGGTGTGAAAAGAAGCGCGTGTGCTCGTTCTCAGCGGCCTACACCGTGGGAAGAGAGCCGGTGGGCTCTAGGCCACTTTGCGCATGACGAGCGACGCGTTGGTGCCGCCGAACCCGAACGAGTTCGAGAGCACCGTATTGATCTCGCGCTTCCGCGGCGTGTTCGGCACGAGGTCGATGGCGGTCTCGACCGACGGGTTCTCGAGGTTCAGCGTCGCGGGCGCGATCTGATCGCGGATGGCGAGCACTGAGAACACCGCCTCCACGGCGCCGGCGGCTCCGAGCAGATGGCCAACCGACGACTTGGTCGACGACATGGACACCTTCGCCTGCGTGTTGCCGAACAGGCGCTCGACGGCGCTGAGCTCGATCTCGTCGCCCATGGGCGTCGAGGTGCCGTGTGCGTTGATGTAGTCGATGTCGCTCGGCGAGAGGCCGGCGCTTTTCAGCGCGGCACGCATGCAGCGGAAGGCGCCGTCGCCGGTCTCCGAGGGCGCCGTTATGTGGTAGGCGTCGCCCGACATGCCGTAGCCGATGACCTCGGCGTAGATCTTGGCGCCGCGTGCCTGTGCGTGCTCGAGGCTTTCGAGCACGACGACGCCTGCACCCTCGCCCATCACGAAGCCGTCGCGGTCCTTGTCGTAGGGACGCGACGCCTCGGTCGGCCGATCGTTGAAGCCGGTCGAGAGCGCGCGGCACGCGACGAAGCCCGCCATGCCGATGCGGCAGATGGAGCTTTCCGTACCGCCCGCGACCATCACCTCGGCGTCGCCCAGCGCGACGATGCGCGCCGCGTCGCCGATGGCGTGCGTGCCGGTGGCGCAGGCCGTCACCACGGCGTGGTTCGGCCCCTTGAGTTCATGCTTGATGGAGACGTAGCCGGCCGCGAGGTTGATCAGGCGTCCGGGAATGAAGAACGGTGAGACGCGCCGCGAGCCCTTCTCCTTGAGGAGAATGGACGTGTCCGCGATGCCCGAGAGGCCGCCGATGCCGGAGCCGATGAGCACGCCCGTCGATTCCTGCTTCTCGGGCGTGTCGGCTTTCCAGCCCGCATCCTCGAGCGCCTGATCGGCGGCTGCGACGGCGTAGATGATGAAGTCGTCGACCCGGCGCTGCTCCTTGGGCTCCATCCAATCGTCAGGATTGAACTTGCCTTCGGACTTGTCGCCGCGCGGCACGAAATTGGCGATCTGGCAGGAGAGGTCCGAGACCTCGAACTCCTCGATGCGCCGTGCACCGCTCTTGCCTGCGAGCAGGTTCTGCCAGGAGGTTTCAACCCCGCAGCCCACCGGGGAGACAAGACCAAGCCCAGTGATGACGACGCGGCGCAAGGATCTCATGTCGATTCCATCGAAGATGAGGGAGCCCCGCCTTGCCCTGGCTTGATCCGCCTTGAACCTGCGGGTCTTGTTCCGGCCGGCGGGCGGACGCACCGCCAGCGCAGCCTTTCATTGAGGGTCTCTCGAACGACACCTGCCCGAAGCATCGAGACGCATGCACGCCTCGATCCGCAGGGCCGTTCGATCCGTCCCGGCCTCAGGCCGCCGTGGCGTTCTTCTCGAGGAACTTCACGGCGTCGCCGACGGTCAGGATGTGCTCGGCAGCATCGTCCGGGATCTCGCACCCGAACTCCTCCTCGAACGCCATCACCAATTCGACCGTATCAAGGCTGTCAGCGCCGAGATCGTCGATAAAGCTGGCGTTCTCCGTGACCTTGTCGGCCTCGACGCCAAGATGCTCAACCACGATCTTCTTCACGCGCTCTGCGACATCGCTCATCGTCTTCCCTCGTGTCCCTGCTAATCTTCTGCTTGCTATCTATCTCGGGTCCCGTCGTTCACCGGGACGCTCTCGAGTTCCTTGGGCTAGCGCTCACTTTTCCGCAAGCACTCTCAAAGTCAACATCCGGTCTCGTCTCAGGTGCTGGCGGCATCATCAAGGGCGTTTCCCGGACGACACGCGTGAGCGTTGATCGTTAGGGCTTTTCCCAGAGCAGCGCAGCAAAAAAACGAGGCTCGTTAACACATCTCCCTAGGCTTGGCCAGCGTCGCGCCCCCCTCATTCGGGGCCTGGGGCGGGGCGACACATTGCCCCCGGTCCCAGGTTCGCTTGAGCGCAGCGGCACTTAACCAAAACCGCTCCCGGACCGGCGGGTCCGGAGTTTCTACACCATGGCCATACCGCCGTTCACGTGCAGCGTCTGGCCGGTCATGTATCCGGCCTCGTTGCTCGCGAGGTAAATCGCTGCCGCAGCAATGTCCTCGGGGGTGCCGAAGCGCTGGGCTGGGATGTGCTGGGAGATCTCGGCTTTCTGCTTGTCGTTCAGGACATCGGTCATGGCCGTGGCGATGAAGCCCGGCGCAATGCTGTTGGCGGTGATGCCGCGGTTGGCGACCTCGCGCGCGAGCGACTTTGTCATGCCGATCATGCCGGCCTTGGAGGCGGCATAGTTGCCCTGCCCCGGATTGCCGATAATGCCCGACACCGACGAAATGTTGATGATGCGGCCGTAGCCGGTCTTCGAGCGCAGCATGTGGCGGGCGGCAGCTCGCATCAGCATGAACGTGGACGTGAGGTTGACGGCGATAACGTCGTCCCACTGCTCGTCCTTCATCACCATGAAGAGGTTGTCCTTGGTGAGACCCGCGTTGTTGACGAGGATGTCGACGCGGCCGAGCTTGGCTGCCGCCTCGTCGATCAGCTTGGCGACGGCTGCGCGGTCCGCGAGATCGCAGGGCACGACGTAGACGCGGTCGCCGAGCTCCTTGGCGAGCGCCTCGAGCTTGGCGACCTGGCGTCCGGAGATGACAACCTCGGCGCCGGCCTTGTGGAAGGCGCGCGCAATCCCTTCACCGATGCCGCCGGTCGCTCCGGTGACCAGGGCCTTCTTGCCGGTCAAGTCGAACATTGTGTCATGATCCTTATTCAACGAATGGGGTGTGTGCGGCGGATGGTCAGGCGAGCTTCGGCAGCGCGGCCTCGATGTCGGCGGGCGTGCCGATGCTCGTTGCCTCAAGGGACTTCTCGATGCGCTTGGCAAGGCCGGCGAGGACTTTGCCGGAGCCTATCTCGAACACATCGGTGACGCCGTTCCCTGCGAGATAGCCGACGCACTCGCGCCAGCGGACCGTACCGGTGACCTGCTCGACCAGGAGGCGGCGGATCTCTTCCGGATCGCTCACGGCGCTCGCGACGACGTTGGCGACGACGGGCACCACGGGAACGTTGATCGTCACCTTGGAAAGTGCGTCCGCCATGGCGTCGGCGGCGGGCTGCATCAGCGCGCAATGGAACGGCGCGGAGACGGGAAGCGGCACCGCGCGGCGCACGCCATGGGCCTTGCCCACCTCGGCCACGCGGTCGATGGCGGCCTTCGCGCCCGAAAGCACGACCTGTGTCGGCTCGTTGTCGTTGGCGACCTGGCAGACGTCGCCTTGCGCCGCCTCGGCTGCAACTTTCTGCGCAACGTCGAGGCCGACACCCAAAAGCGCGACCATGGCACCCTGCCCGACCGGCACGGCCTTCTGCATGGCCTGGCCGCGCAGCTTCAAGAGGCGCGCGGTGTCGGCAAGCGAGAAGGTGCCCGCGGCGGCGAGTGCGGAATATTCGCCGAGCGAATGGCCGGCGACGTACTTCACGGTATCGGCAAGCTTGATGCCCTTCTCGCGCTCGAGCACGCGGATCACGGCCATCGACACCGCCATCAGCGCCGGCTGCGCATTCTCGGTCAGCGTCAGCGTCTCCTTGGGGCCGTCCCACATGATCGCGGAAAGCTTCTGGCCCAGCGCCTCGTCGACCTCGTCGAAGACCTCGCGCGCAGCGGCGAAGGTCTCGGCCAGCTCACGGCCCATGCCGACGTCCTGGCTGCCCTGTCCCGGAAATACGAATGCGCGTGCCAAGCTCGCTCCTTTCAGTTCCTGTACCGGATGCCGGGCTTCATAAGCCAGCGTCCGTATGACAGGCTGTCATTGTCCCGGCGCTTTCGACATGCTGGCCCAACGATTGTCAAGACCCGCGGTAACCCTTCCGATCGCGGGATGAGCTACGCTACGCGCCGAGTCCACCTGCCACCGATGGAGGCATCCATGACTATCGATCGCCTAAGGCAGACCGGCGTGCTGCGGCATGCCACCATTTTCGCGATCGTCATCGTACTGCTGGCGATCCTCGACTGGTACACAGCCGAGCCCTATTGGGTTCATTGGGTTTTCCTCGGCTGGGGTGCGGGCGTGCTTCTGCATGCTTGGCTCGCCCTTCGGCACTAGACTTGTATTTTATTGCCTAGAAGGGGGACGCCGGAACAGAGATGAGAGGGGGACGACGCATGCTGTGGATCGTCGGGATCGTCATCGCCGTGACCATCGCGTATATTGCTGCCTGGCAGTGGGACATGCTGCCCCGCGAGGTGATCTCAACCGGCACGGTCACGACGAGCGACGGCAAGGTTTTGAAAACCCGCCAGTTTTACCGCACGTCGCGCAACGATACGCATAAGTCGCCGGCGCCCGGCCCCCTCAAAAAGGAGGCCCGGTGGGAGGTTCAGCTTCCGAGCGGGCGCTGGATCGACTGCGACGGGGACGACTGCCGGTCGGTCGCGGAACGGGCTCTGAGATAGCGCCCCGCCGGCCGTTAACCGTCTTCCCCCTTGAAGGCGGGCGGAAAACCCGTATAAGTCGCGCCGTCACGCACTTCGGTTGGAGGCTGAACGGGGCCGCGGAGCTGAAATCCAGCTCGGCGGCAAGGCGTTTTGGGGCGTTCCCCCAATGGCCGTCTGTCCCCCGGTGTCTCCGCTCTTTGGGTGCCTTTGGGCCTTCCGGGCTCATAGGGGCTTTGCGCCGAAGGCTGACCCAGCAAGTCCAAGCTTGCCGGACACATCAACCGGAAAGGCCATACATGCCCCTTTACGAGCATGTCTTCCTGGCGCGCCAGGACGTCTCGCAACAGCAGGTCGAGACACTCACCAAGGAATTCACCGACGTCATCACCGAGGGCGGCGGCAAGGTCTCCAAGTCCGAATACTGGGGCCTCAAGGGCCTCGCCTTCAAGATCAAGAAGAGCCGCAAGGCGCACTACTCGCTGCTCAACATCGACGCCCCCTCTGCGGTCGTGGCGGAAATGGAGCGGCGCATGGGTCTCTCGACCGACATCATCCGCTTCCTGACGCTGCGCGTCGACGAGCTCGAGAGCGAGCCGTCGGTGATGATGCGCAAGCAGGACCGCGACGAGCGCGGCGGTGATCGCGGCGGCTTCCGCGGTGGCGATCGCGGCGGCTTCCGCGGCGGTGATCGCGGCGGGTTCCGCGGCGGCGATCGTGGCGGCTTTGGCGGTGGCGGTGGCGAAGGCGGCTCGACGTTCCGTGCCCGCCCCCCGCGCGAGGGCGGCGATTCCCGTCCGCCGCGCGAAGGTGACCGTGGTCCGCGTCCGCCGCGCGAAGGTGGCGATCGCGGTCCGCGTCCGCCGTTTAGAGACAACAAGCCGGATTCCGGCAGCACCGGATCGGAGGGCTGATCATGGCTGAGATTCAAGAGATCGCGGCCCGCCGGCCGTTCCATCGTCGCCGCAAGACCTGCCCGTTCTCGGGCGATCAGGCGCCGAAGATCGATTACAAGGACGTTCGCACGCTTGGCCGTTACATCTCCGAGCGCGGCAAGATCGTGCCGTCGCGGATCACGGCCGTTTCGGCGAAGAAGCAGAGAGAGCTGGCCCGCGCCATCAAGCGCGCCCGCTTCCTTGGCCTTCTGCCTTACGTTCTGAAGTAAAACGAAACGTCCCCCCTCCCATGCCGGAGAGGGGACGTGACTTGGTTGGATGAGCGGAGCCCTCCGGCTCCCTCACCCTAACCGCATCGGATGCGGGACAGCTGGACGCATGAGAACGACTTATCTCATTGGAGCAGCGCTTGGGCTGGTTGCGGCGGTGGTGTTCGCCTCCGCGACCACCGGGCCCATGCTTGCCCGTCTTCTCCTGATGTTCGTCACGCCGCTCCCCATCGCGCTTGCGGGGCTCGGCTGGGGGTGGCGCTCGGCGGTGGTGGCCGGCGCTGTCGGCAGCGCGCTCATATTCGTGTTCTCGAGCCCGGCAGTAGCGGCCGCGTTTGCCATCACGCAAGCGGCGCCGATGGTGTTTCTCACCTATCTCGCGCTTCTCAGCCGTCCTATTGCCGAGAGCGGGCTTGCCTCCGGCGACGACGACGCGACGGCCGTCGAATGGTATCCGGTCGGCCGGCTTGTGATCTGGTCCGCCGCGCTTGCCGGCCTGATGGCCATCGCGATGCTGATGATCATCGGCGGCGACCTCGAGACGCTGCGCAAGTCGCTTGGCGATTTCGTCAAGGCGACGTTCGAATCCGGACTGGCGCAGACGACCGGCGAGCAAAGCCAGTTCAGCGAAGCCGAGATTGCGGCGATCTCCGAGATCGCGCTCAGCGTCCTGCCGGCGGCGTCCGCCATTTCATGGATGGGGAGCCTTCTGTTCAACCTCTGGCTCGCGGGACGCGTGACGCTTGCGTCCGGTCAGCTCGGACGGCCGTGGCCGGATCTTGCGGCGCTCACCTATCCCGCCGGCACGCCGCTCGTGTTCGGCGTCACGCTGCTCGCGACGATGATTGCGGGCTATCCGGGGCTCGCGGCCTCGGCGTTCAGCGGCGGGCTCTTTCTTGCCTACCTGCTCCTGGGGCTCGCCATCCTGCACTACACGACGCGCGGCCAGCCCTGGCGGCCGTTCGCGCTCTGGCTGCTCTACGGGACGCTGCTCATCGTCAACGTCTGGATCGGGATCGTCATCGCCATGCTCGGGCTCGCGGAGACGGTCCTTCACTTGCGGGCGCGCTCCGCTGCGTCCCGCCCCCCGTCACACCCCAACACCTGAAATTTCGTCATAGGAGACCACGTATCATGGAAGTCATTCTGCTTCAGCGTATCGGCCGGCTCGGCCAGATGGGCGACGTCGTCAACGTCAAGGACGGCTATGCCCGCAACTATCTTCTTCCGCAGAAGAAGGCGCTGCGCGCCACCAAAGACAACCTCGCCCATTTCGAAACCCAGCGCGCGCAGCTCGAAGCCAACAACCTCGAGCTGAAGAAGGAAGCCGAGGCGGTTTCCACCAAGCTCGAAGGCAAGGTCTTCACCGCCATTCGCTCGGCCGGCGACACGGGACAGCTTTACGGCTCGGTCTCGACGCGCGACATCGCGGAGGCCATCACTGCGGGCGGCTTCACCGTCGACCGGCGGCAGGTGGTACTCGAGCGTCCGATCAAGACGCTCGGCCTGCACGAGATCAAGGTTCAGCTCCACCCGGAAGTGGTCGTCCTTGTGACGCTCAACGTGGCGCGCTCGGAGGAAGAGGCCGAGAAGCAGGCACGCGGCGAGGACGTCACCGTGATCAAGGACGAGGCGATCGAGCTCGAGACGTTCAATCCGGAATCCGTGTTCGAAGAGGGCGCGGCGCCGGACGCGGAGACCGAAGACAAGGCAGAGTAAGATCTGTCTTTCAGCAATCTGCCCATTGCCTCGGCAAATTCGGGAACGGCGGCGAAAAGCGCGGGCTTTCGCCGCCGTTTTTCGTTGCGGGGATCTCGTAATTGCGAGGCTGCGTACCTATAGGTTGTCGAGAGGGGGGTCGCTGAGCCATGCCCAGAGGGGCATGCCTATGAGGTGGTGCCCATGCTGAAACCGCTCTCGTTCCTTTTCTCGACAATCATCCGCGACGGCGATCTGACGGTCGTGGATCCCGACGGCAGGTCCTGTCGCTTCGGCAACGGCAGCGGGCCGCCGGTCTGCATCGAGATCGCGGACCGCCGCCTCGAATGGCACCTCGTGCTCGATCCGGAGATGGCGGCGGGCGAAGGCTACATGAGCGGCCGGCTGCGCGTGACGCAGGGCAACGTCTACGACTTCATCGCGCTCACCATGCGCAATCTTGCGAGCCGCCCGTTCCCTGCTTACGCGCAGGTGCTCGCGACCGTTCGCAACTGGTTGCGCCCGCTCGCGCAGTTCAATCCGGCGCGGCGCGCCAAGCGCAACGTGCGCCACCACTACGACATCGACCCCAGGATCTACGAGCTGTTCCTCGATCCCGACCGGCAATACTCCTGCGCCTTCTTTTCCGAGCCCGGCATGAGCCTCGCCGATGCACAGGCAGCCAAGAAGCGGCATATCGCTTCGAAGCTCAGCATCTCGCCCGGTAACAGGGTGCTCGATATCGGCAGCGGATGGGGCGGGCTTGCCCTCTACCTTGCGCGCACGACCGGCGCCAATGTGACCGGGATCACGCTTTCCGAAGAGCAGCTCAAGATTGCGCGCGAGCGCGTGGGTACGGAGGCCGTGGAGCGACGACCGCGGTTCGAGCTTTGCGACTACCGCGCCGTCGAGGGTCCGTTCGACCGCATCGTGTCGGTCGGCATGTTCGAGCATGTGGGCCTGCCGCACTACGGCACCTTCTTCTCCACCGTTGCGCGGCTTCTCGCGCCCGGCGGCACGGCGCTCCTGCACACGATCGGCCGCACGGATCGCCCGGCCGGCACCAACCCCTTCATCAAGCGCTACATCTTCCCCGGCGGCTACATCCCTGCGCTCAGCGAGATCATGAAGGCGGTGGAGGCGTCGGGCCTCATCGTCTCGGACGTCGAGGTGCTGCGGCTGCACTACGCCGAAACGCTTCTTGCGTGGCGGCGGCGCTTCCTCGCCAACCGGCCAGCCGCCGTCGCGATCGCGGGCGAGGAATTCTGCCGCATGTGGGAGTTCTACCTCGCGGGTTCGGAAGCCGCGTTCCGCTTCCAGAACTTCGTGGTGTTCCAGGTCCAGCTCATTCGCAAGATCGACGCGTTGCCGACAACCCGCGATTACATGGCCGCCGCGGAAGGCGCGCTGCCGCTCGCGCGGCCCGACGGCGACCGGCCGCAGGGTATCGCTGCAGGGCGCTGAGTTGTAGGAACCAGCTCGAAGCGTGACGTTCGATTCGCCGCAGGCAAGCGGCAAGTTTTGCGCATGTGGGTAACGGGGGAAGACTGGCTTGCGGCTCCTCCGACTCGGGGCCGTGGGCTAGGGTGCGGCCCATGACACAGACCGCCCTCCTCCAGACCGACCAGCTCCGCGAAGCGGCCAACGCTTCCGAGCCCGCGCAATTCCGCGAAGCCCCCCACAACATCGAGGCGGAGCAGGCCCTGCTCGGCGCCATCCTCATCAACAACGAGGCGATGGACCGGGTGTCCGCGTTCCTCGAGCCGCTTCACTTCTTCGATCCCTTGCACGGGCAGATCTACGAGATCGCCGGCAAGATGATCCAGGCCGGCAAGCAAGCGACGCCGATCACGCTCAAGACGTTTTTCGATTCGGCCGAGCCGATCGACGCTCACCTCACCGTGCCGCAGTACCTCGGCCGTCTCGCCGCCAACGCGACGACCATCATCAATGCCGAGGACTATGGCCGCACGATCTACGATCTCGCCGTGCGCCGCAATCTCATCGTGCTCGGCGAGGACATGGTCAACTCGGCCTACGACGCGCCGATCGACTTCCCGCCCGAGAGCCAGATCCAGGAAGCGGAGACCCGTCTCTACGATCTTGCCGAGCGTGGCAAGTACGGCCAGGGCTTCATGAGCTTCGGCAACGCGCTGACGCACGCCATCGACATGGCCGCTGCAGCCTACGAGCGCGACGGTCATCTCTCCGGTCTCTCGACGGGCCTCACGGATCTCGACAACAGGATGGGCGGACTGCAGGCGTCGGACCTCATCATCCTCGCGGGACGTCCGTCGATGGGCAAGACGGCGCTCGTTACCAACATCGCCTACAACGTCGCCAAGGCGTATCGCTCGGAGAAGCTGCCGGACGGCACGGACAAGACGCTCGAGGGTGGCCGCGTCGGCTTCTTCTCGCTCGAAATGAGCGCCGAGCAGCTCGCGACGCGTATTCTTTCGGAGCAGTCCGAGATCGCCTCGGAAAGAATCCGCCGCGGCATGATTAACGAGGACGAGTTCCGCAAGCTCTCGGCGGTCGCCAAGGAGATGAGCTATGCGCCGCTCTTCATCGACCAGACCGGCGGCATCTCGATTGCGCAGCTCGCAGCGCGCGCACGCAAGCTCAAGCGCCAGAAGGGCCTGGATCTTCTGATCGTCGACTACCTGCAGCTTCTTTCCGGCTCGTCCAAGCGCGGCGACAACCGCGTGCAGGAAATCACGGAAATCACCACGGGTCTCAAGGCGCTCGCCAAGGAGCTGGCGGTGCCGATCGTTGCGCTCTCCCAGCTCTCGCGCCAAGTCGAGCAGCGCGACGACAAACGGCCGCAGCTCTCGGATCTGCGTGAATCCGGCTCGATCGAGCAGGACGCGGACGTTGTCATGTTCGTCTTCCGTGAGGAATACTACGTCGAGCGGCAGAAGCCGCGCGAAGGTACGCCGGAGTTCAACGATTGGCAGACGCAGATGATGGCCGTCAGCGGCAAGGCCGAGGTGATCATCGGCAAGCAGCGCCATGGCCCCGTGGGCACCGTGCAGCTCGCCTTCGAGAGCCAGTTCACGCGCTTCGGCAATCTGGCGCGCGAGTACCAGCTTCCCGAGCGCTACGAGTGACCAAAGCCGCGCAGCGGGCCATTCTCCTGCGAAGAGAGTACGAGGGCAGCAGCCATGCCGCATGAGCTGCCGCCCGATGCGACGGGTGTGATCACCATCGATCTCGACGCCGTGCAGGCGAATTGGCGCGCGCTTGCCGCGCTTGTTGCCCCGGCCGAGTGCGCGGCCGTGGTCAAGGCGGATGCCTATGGGCTCGGTGCGGCGGAGATCATTCCGGCGCTGGCCCTCGCCGGGTGCCGGACGTTCTTCGTCGCGACGCCCGAGGAAGGGCGTGCGGCGCGCCTGCTGGTGCCGGATGCGAGGTTGTTTGCGCTCGACGGACTTTTTCCCGGCGCGGCCCCTCTACTGCTGGCGGCCGACGTGGCGCCTGTCCTGTCCAGCCTGGCGGAGGCCGAGGAATGGGCGCGCGAGGCGCCCCGTGTGGGGCGTCCGGTTCCGGCAGCGCTGCAGATCGACAGCGGGCTCAATCGACTCGGACTTTCGGCGGTCGAGGTGAAGTCGCTCGCGGGCAAACCTGCCGTGCTCGATGCGCTCGACCTGCGCCTCGTGATGAGCCACCTGGCGTGCGCCGACGATCCATCGGACCCGCACAACGCCAAACAGCGAGCGACCTTCAATCGGCGCCGCGCAATGCTTCCGCCGGTGCCGGCAAGCCTCGCCGCGTCGGACGGGCTGATGCTGGGGCCGTCCTATCATTTCGATCTGGTGCGGCCGGGGTATGCACTTTACGGCGGACAGGCATTTCGGGGCGGCCCGACGCCGGTCTCGCCGGTCGTCGCCGTACGGGCGCGCGTTCTGCAGGTCCGCTCGCTCAAGGCCGGTGAGAGCGTCGGCTACTCGGCGAGCTGGGTCGCGAAGCGGCCGACGCGGCTCGCCATTGTCGCGGCCGGTTATGCGGATGGCATTGCACGCGCGCTCAGCGTGGCGTCCGGCAAGAAGGGGGCGCAGGTGATGGTTGCGGGACAGAAGGCGCCCATCGTCGGGCGCGTCTCGATGGACCTGATCACCATCGACGTGACCGATGTCGAAGGCGAGATTCGGCGCGGCGATCTCGTGACGCTGATCGGACCAGATCTGCCGATCGAGAGCATGGGGCGCGCCGCCGGCACCATCGGCTACGAGGTGCTGACGCGGCTAGGCCCGCGCTTCGTGCGCCGGCACACCGGCGGGGGGAGGCCCTGATGAGCAAGGTCGCCAAGTCGAGCTTCGTCTGCCAGAGCTGCGGGGCCGTGTCGGCGCGCTGGGCGGGCAAGTGCGTCTCGTGCGGCGATTGGAATACGATCGTCGAGGAAGTTGCTGCCCCGCCGCCGCCCGGGTCGGGTCTTGCGCGCGCCAGCAAAGGCCGTGCGCTCGCGCTCGAAAGTCTTGGTGGGGCCTCGGAGGAAGCGCCGCGCTTCTCAACCGGCATGCCGGAGCTCGACCGCGTGACGGGCGGCGGCATCGTGCCGGGCTCCGTGCTGCTGATCGCGGGCGAACCGGGTATCGGCAAATCGACGCTGCTGTTGCAGCTCGCCGCCGCGCTGGCGCGCGCCGGGCGCCGCGCGATCTACTTCTCGGGCGAGGAAGCCACGGCGCAGGTGCGCCTGCGCGCGGCGCGTCTCGGCCTTGGGGACTCGCCGGTTGCGCTCGCGGCGGAGACGAGCCTTACCAACATTCTGGCGACGCTGGCCGAGGAGAAACGCGCAGACCTTGTCGTCGTCGATTCCATTCAGACGCTGTGGACGGATGCGCTCGAGGCCGCGCCGGGCTCTGTCAGCCAGGTGCGAGCCGCTACGCAGTCGCTCGTGCGCTACGCGAAGTCCGCCGGGCCGGCTCTGCTGCTCGTCGGGCATGTGACGAAGGACGGGCAGATCGCGGGGCCGAAGGCCGTCGAGCATGTGGTCGATACCGTGCTCTCGTTCGAAGGCGACCGCGGCCACACCTATCGCATCCTGCGTGCGACCAAGAACCGGTTTGGCGCGACCGACGAGATCGGCGTATTCGAGATGGCGGAGACCGGGCTGCGCGAGGTCGCCAATCCGTCGGAGCTGTTCCTCGGCGAGCGCGACGCCAATGCTCCGGGCACGGCCGTGTTCGCGGGCATGGAGGGGACGCGCCCGATCCTGGTCGAGATCCAGGCGCTGGTCGCGCCGTCCGGGCTCGGCGTGCCGCGCCGCGCCGTGGTCGGTTGGGAGCAGAGCCGGCTCGCCATGCTGATCGCGGTATTGGAAGCGCGCTGCGGGGTCTCGTTCGCGCACCATGACGTCTACCTCAACGTCGCGGGTGGGCTTCGCATCGTGGAGCCGGCGGCGGACCTCGCCGCTGCGGCGGCGCTGCTCGCGTCACTCTCGAACCAGACCCTCGACCCCAAGCAGATCCATTTCGGGGAGATCTCGCTCTCGGGGGCGGTGCGCGCCTCGCCACATATGGGCCTCAGGCTCAAGGAGGCGGCCAAGCTCGGCTTCACGAGCGCCGTGATTCCGGCGGGCGGGGAGCTGCCCAAGGAGCTTCAGGGCTCGCGCGCCAAGCTCAAGCTCCGGCGCATTTCCCATCTTAAGGATCTTGCGGCAGGGCTCGGCCCGTGCGACTGAACACGCGGGGACAACACGAAGCACGCCGATAACCGTTGCTGAGACCGATGATTCACGCTTCGGACCGACAGGGCCCGAAGCGATCATGGTCTAGACCGAAGGAGCCGCGACCATGATCGGGCCGCTGACCTATCTCGACGCCGCAGTGATCGCGGTTTGCTTCATCTCCGCTCTGCTCGCCATGTACCGTGGGCTCACGCGCGAATTGCTCTCCATCCTGTCGTGGATCGCGGCGGCCGGCGCGACACTCTATTTCGTCTTGAATTACAAGAAGGTGGCCGAGGACATGGCGGCCCAGATGGGCACCCAGGTGGCGGTTGCCCAGATCGCCATCGGCGCCGTCATCTTCCTGATCGTGCTCATCATCGTGCATCTGATCACGGCCAGGATCTCGGACGTCATCCTCGATTCGAGCGTCGGCATGATCGACCGCATCCTGGGCTTCCTGTTCGGACTCGCCCGCGGGTTCCTGCTGGTTGTCATTCCCTATATGTTCTACGCCTCGTTCGTCCCCGACGAGCAGAACCACCTGCCGTGGGTGCGGGATGGTTTGTCCACGCCCTATATCCGCGACACCGGCCACGTGATCCGGGGCATCCTGGAAACCTATATGCCGACGTCTCTTGCGCCTGCTCCGGCGACCCCGGATGCGCCTCCGGCGCAGTGACGTGCGAGGGTAAACATGGGGGCTCGTAAGGTTCGCATGCGCCTTTCGTACAATAACCGGCGACAGATCTGCGACAGTTGCAACAAAGCTCTTTAACAGCTCTGCGATTGGCATATATTCCGCGCAGGCAACGGCCGGGGGACCCTTCCTTCGGAAGCGCGTGCGGCAAGCGCCCGTTGCATTGAGCTGGCGTTAAGTAGTTGCGGCGGATGCTTTAGCGGGAGGCAGCCATGGCGCACGATCACGCACCCGGTGTCGGGGGCGACACCTATCCGGATTTCGGCCTGTCCAAGATGGGCGACGACAGACTCCGCGAGGAATGCGGGGTCTTCGGTGTTTTTGGGCACCCCGAAGCGGCGGCGATCACGGCCCTCGGACTCCACGCGCTCCAGCATCGCGGCCAGGAAGCGGCCGGCATCGTCAGCTACGACGGCAAGTTCCACTCCGAGCGCCGACTCGGTCTCGTCGGCGACAATTTCAACGAGGCGGAAGTCATCCACCGCCTCAAGGGCTCGATGGCAATCGGGCACAACCGCTACTCCACGACGGGCGAGCCTGCCCTCAAGAACGTTCAGCCGCTCTATGCCGACATCGACACCGGCGGCTTTGCGGTTGCCCACAACGGCAACCTCACCAACGCGCTTACGATCCGCCAGGAGCTCATCAACTCGGGCGCGATCTTCCCCTCGACCTCGGATACCGAGGTCATCCTCCACCTCCTTTCCCGCTCCAAGAAGCGGCGCATGGTCGAGCGCTTCGTGGAGGCGATCCGCCAGATCGAAGGCGCCTGGGCACTCGTGGGCCTCACCAACGACATGATGATCGGCGCGCGCGATCCGGTCGGCATCCGTCCGCTCGTCATCGGCCGCCTCGGCGATGCCTACGTGCTCGCGTCCGAGACCTGCGCACTCGATATGGTCGGTGCGGAGTTCGTGCGTGAGGTGGAGAACGGCGAGGTGGTCGTCATCACGGCCGAAGGCCTCGAAAGCCACCGCCCCTTCCCGCGCCGGCCCGCGCGGCCCTGCATTTTCGAATACATCTACTTCTCGCGGCCCGACAGCGTCATCGGCGGGCGCTCGGTCTACGACGTGCGCCAGCAGATGGGCGTGCAGCTTGCGCGCGAGGCTCCGGCCGACGCGGACGTCATCGTGCCGATCCCCGACTCCGGCGTGCCTGCGGCCATCGGATACGCGCGCGAATCCGGCCTGCCATTCGAGCTCGGCATCATCCGCAATCACTACGTGGGCCGCACCTTCATCGAGCCCGAGCAGCGCATCCGCCAGCTCGGCGTGAAGCTCAAGCACTCGGCCAACGCGGGCGTCATCCGCGGCAAGCGCATCGTGCTGATCGACGACAGCGTGGTGCGCGGCACCACGTCGAAGAAGATCGTGCAGCTCATGTACGAAGCGGGCGCGCGCGAGGTGCACATGCGCATCTCCTCGCCGCCGATCACGCATTCCGACTATTACGGCATCGACACGCCAAGCAAAACGGCGCTGCTCGCGGCCAACTACGACCTCGAGGGCATGCGCGCCTTCATGGGCGCGGACAGCCTCGCGTTCCTGTCGGTGGACGGCATCTACCGGGCCGTGGGCTACGACGGGCGCGACGACATCAGCCCGCAGTTCACCGACCACTGCTTCACGGGCGAGTATCCGACGGAGCTGACAGACCAGAACGGTCAGGCCGGCACGCGCCAGCTCTCGCTTCTGGCCGAGGTGGGCTAGGCGTCGGGTCGCGCTGAGAGGCTCATCGGACCTTCAATCGGCGCGTTTGTTGAGACTGGCGTGGGTCCCGGCCTGCACCGGGATGACGGAGTGGTTGGGCTCGCGGCGCATCCACAAAACCAACGTCATGCCGGCGTCTTGGCGAAGCCAAGCTCCGCTTGGATGACCGGTCGCGCAAGCCCGCCAGGAGAGGGACGATAACCATCACCCGCACCGTTCAGACTTGCATATGAGCCTCGTCCGCTTGCCTCTTTGGAAACTAAGGGGCGGAGAACGACTTTCCCTGCGGGCGCCCCCGCGCTTACACTGCCGTTTCCCAAGAGCTCGAAAAAGACCAGCATGGCCGCCCCTTCCCGCTTCAAGAACCGCATCGCCCTCATCACCGGCGCCTCGCGCGGGCTTGGGCGTGCGTTCGCGATCGCGCTTGCCCGCGAAGGCGCGCACGTCGTCATCTGCGCGCGGAGTGCGGGCGCGCTCGAGGAGGTGGACGACGAGATCCGTGCCACGGGCGGGCACGCGACGATCCTCAAGCTCGATCTCAGGGCGCACGAGCGCATCGATCAGCTCGGTCCGGTGCTTTTCCAACGCTGGGGCAAGGTCGATATCCTGGTGGCTGCCGGCGGCATCCTCGGTCCGCTTTCACCCTTGGCCCATGTCGCAGCGGACGCCTGGCAGAGCGTGCTCGACATCAATCTCTCGTCCAACTGGCGGCTGATCCGCACGCTCGATCCGCTGCTCAAGCGCTCGGATGCGGCGCGCGCGCTGTTCGTCACGGCGGGCGCGGCGTCGGGCGATCTCGCCTACTGGGGGCCGTATGCAGTCTCGAAGGCGGGTCTCGAAGCGCTCGCCAGGAGCTACGCGCAGGAGCTCGTCAATACGAACGTGCGCGTTTCGCTGCTCGATCCGGGGCCGATGCGGACCGGCATGCGCGCCAAGGCGTTTCCCGGCGAGGACAAGAGCAAGCTCGCCGAGCCCGAAGCGGTCGCGGCCTTCGCGCTGCCGCTGCTGCTACCGTCCTCGACCGAGAACGGCACGCTCGTGCGCTACCGCGCGGACGGGGCCGCGCCTGCCGCGCCGCTCGCCGCCAGCAATGACGTCTGATTAAAGGGCGAGGTACCAACCAACAACTCCATGGCCGCCCTTGAGGCGGCCATCCAGGGGCAGCCTGTTCGACGCTTGATCTCTGTGGCCCTGGATGGCCAGGGTCAAGCCCGGCCATGGAGTGTGAGGCGTGTGTCTGAGAGCGCTGTCCCGGCGGGGGAAGAAATCGGCGAGTCAAACCTCGATGACCATGTTGTCGTAGGCGGGCTCGACGTGAGCGGGCAGCTCGCGCTTCAGGGCGTCGTAGTCGAGATCGCCGGTCATGTGGGTCAGGACGCCGCGCTTCACTTTCAGCCGGGCGATGTGCTCAAGCGCCTCTTTGACCGAGAAGTGGCTCGGATGGGACGTGTAACGCAGCGCGTCGACGATCCAGAGGTCGAGGTTTCCAAGCAGCGGAAGGGAATCGAGCGGTAGCGCGGACACGTCGGGCGAGTACGCGACGTTGCCGAAGCGGAACGCCAAGCTCTCGATGTCACCGTGGAACTGCTTGATCGGCAGCGCGTCGATCGGGCCGCCTGCGCCTTCGACCCGGACCGGCTCGCCGGGCGTGAGACGTTCGGCAGACAGGATCGGCGGATAGGTGGAGCCCGGCGGCTGCACGAAGCAATAAGCGAAGCGGCTGACGATGCTCGACTGGGTCGTGGCATCGAAGTAGCACGGTACGCGCTTTTTCATGGCGTAAGCCACCATGCGCAGGTCGTCGATGCCGTGCGTGTGGTCGGCGTGGTCGTGCGTGAACAGCACGGCGTCGATAGCGTCCGCTCGCACCGACAGGAGCTGCTCGCGCAGGTCGGGGGGCGTGTCGATCAGGATGCTCGTCACGCCGCGCGGGCCGCGCCGCTCGACAAGGAGCGCGCAGCGGCGGCGGCGGTTCTTCGGGTTCTCGGGATCGCATTTGCCCCAGCCCGAGCCGATGCGCGGCACCCCGCCCGAGGATCCGCAGCCGAGGATCGTGAAGCGCAGCGTCATTCGGCGGCGTGCTCCGTGGCCGCGGGCGGACGCGCCTTGGTGTAAAGGCGGAAGAAATTCGACGTGGTGGCCTGGGCGATCTCGGACACCGTGAGGCCGCGGATGCGCGCCAGCGCGGCGGCCGTGTGCACGACATAAGCTGGCTCGTTGGTCTTGCCGCGATGGGGCACGGGGGCGAGGAACGGGGCGTCCGTCTCGACGAGGATGCGATCGAGCGGAACGTCGCGCGCGATCTCCTGCAGCGCCTCGGTCTTCTTGAAGCTGATGACGCCCGAGAACGAGACGTAGAGGCCGAGGTCGACGGCGCGCATGGCAAGCTCGCGGCCGCCCGTGTAGCAGTGGAGCACGGCAGGGAACGCACCTTTCCTGTGCTCGTCCTCGAGGATCGCGAGCGTGTCGGCGTCTGCGTCACGGGTGTGGATCTCGAGCGGCAGGCCGGTCTCGCGGGCAGCCGCGATGTGCGCGCGGAAGCCTTCGGCCTGCGCGGCGGGTGTTCCGTTCTTGTAGTGGTAGTCGAGGCCCGCCTCGCCGATAGCGACGACCTTCGGATGCTTCGAGAGGGCAACAATTTCGCTCGCCGGGATGCCGCGCTCCTCGTCGGCGTTATGGGGATGCGTGCCGACGGAGCAGTAGACGTCGGGGAACTGCTCGGCGACGGCGCGGATCTGGTCGAACTTCCGAATGCGCGTCGAGATCGTGACGAGCGTGCCGACACCTGCCGCCTTCGCGCGCGCCACCACGCCCGCGAGGTCGCTCGCGAACTCCGGGAAATCCAGGTGGCAGTGGTGGTCGACTAGCATTTGCACTCCCTCCCTCTCCCCATTGTCTGCACTTCGATGGGGAGAGGGGAAAACTCTCAGGATTTCTCGCCTTTGCCGCCCTTCTTCTGCTTCGGGGGCGGTTGCTGTTTCGGCTGCTCCTCCGGGGTTGTTCGGCGATCCTCCGGATCGACGTAGCGCGGGAACACGCCTTGCGGCTCTGGGATCGCGGTTCCCGGCACTAGGCGGCCCGCGGAGCCGAGCTTCGCGAAGCTGCGGCTCTCGGTGTCACCCGGCAATATAAGGTCGAGCAGCTTAGCCGCCAGATCGGGCATCACGGGCTGCGCCAAAATGCCGAACTGGCGCGCGATCTCGGCCGTCACATAGAGGATGGTCTCCATGCGCTTGGGATCGGTCTTCTTCTTCGCCCACGGCTCCTCGGCGGCGAAATAGCGGTTGGCGTCGGCGATCACGGCCCACACGGCGTCGAGGTAGCGCGTCACCGCCTGCCTATCCATGGCCGCGCGCGCGTCCGCATAGAGCGCGTCCGTCGCGGCGAGGATCGCGTTGTCCTCGGCCGTGAGATCGCCGGGCTCCGGGATCTTGCCGTCGCAGTTCTTGTAAATCATCGACAGCGAGCGCTGCGCCAGGTTGCCGAGGTTATTCGCGAGGTCCGCATTGATGCGGTTGGCGATGGCCTCGGGCGAGTAGTTGCCGTCCTGGCCGAACATCACCTCGCGCAGGAAGAAATAGCGCACCTGGTCGCGGCCGTAGGCTTTGACGAGATCGAACGGATCGACGACGTTGCCGACCGACTTCGACATCTTCTCCCCTTTGTTCAGCACGAAGCCGTGCGAGAAGATGCGCTTCGGCAGCGCGATGCCGGCCGACATCAGGAAGGCGGGCCAGTAGACCGCATGGAAGCGCACGATGTCCTTGCCGATGACGTGCACGTCGGCGGGCCAGAAGTCGGCGCGCGGCCCCTTCGGCGTATTGAGGAGGCCGGTCGCGGTCACGTAGTTGGTCAGCGCGTCGACCCAGACGTACATGACGTGGCCCGGCGCGTCGGGAACGGGGATGCCCCAGTCGAGAGTCGAGCGCGAGATCGAGAGATCCTCGAGGCCGCTTTTGACGAAGCTCACGACCTCGTTCTTGCGCTCGACCGGCAGGATGAAATCCGGGTTCTCGTCGTAGAGGGCGAGCAAGCGGTCCTGATATGCCGAGAGCCGGAAGAAGTAGGTTTCCTCCTCAGTCCATTCGACGGGCGTGCCGTTCTCGGTTTCGTAGCGTTGGCCGTCGCGCAGCTCGGTCTCGCTCTCCTTGTAGTAATTCTCCTGGCGCGTCGAATACCAGCCGCCGTACTTCTTCTTGAAGATGTCGCCGGACTTCTCCATGCGCCGCCAGATCTCGGCACAGGCCTCGTAGTGGCGCGGCTCGGTGGTGCGGATGAAATCGTCGTTGGAGAGGCCGAGCGTCGCCGCCATCTCGACGAAGCGAGCGGCGTTGCGGTCCGCGAGTGCGCGCGGCGTGAGCCCCTCCTTTACGGCCGTCTGCTTCATCTTGAGGCCGTGCTCGTCGGTGCCGGTCAGAAAGAACACGTCCTTGCCGTCCAGGCGCTCGAAGCGCGCGATGGCGTCGGTGGCGATGGCCTCGTAGGCGTGGCCGACGTGGGGGACGCCGTTCGGGTAGGAGATCGCCGTCGTGATGTAGAATTTCGTTCGGTCGCTCATGGCGTGCTCTTGGGGACCTCGCTGGGGAGCAAATGACCAGGTTTCATCACCGGATGCGTGCGGGGATAACCCGTCACATTCGGGCGTCGTGGGTCGGCGCTCTCTCGAACCAGGTCATTTCTGCGCGAGCTTCCGAGGCGAAATCAGGAACGGGACGCCGCCTCCAGGCGGGAGAAGACGTCGAGGATGAGGGCCTTGCGGTCGAGATTGAGAGCTGCGGTCTCGGCCTTGTCCGCGGCCACTCTTTCCCATAAGCCGGCCCAGGTGGCAAGGCGCCCCGGGCCAATCAGGCGCGCCGCAAGGGCCGTCTCTGCGGGATCGCCCGTCCCGCGGGCCTCGGCGTCCACCAGGCGGGCGATGGCCCCCATCAAAAGCTCGAAAAAGAGCTCATAGCGCTGCTCGGCGGCCGGGCTCCCGAGCTCGTCGCCCAGCGCATGAAGGGTTGCCCAGTCAATCGACGGCAGTCCGTTCAATATCGCAGAGATCCTGTCATAGAGCGCGACGCCCTTGGCCGCGTGGAGCGACAGCAGGCGGCGCACGCTGCCGTCGGAGAGGCGTGCCAGGCGCTCCCAATCCGAAGGCGCGGGGGCACCCGCTGCCACCTCGTCGCCGCTTGCGGTGAAGGCCTGGGCGACGGCGCGGCGCAGGGACTCGTCGGCCAGCGGCGCGAGATCAAGCGTGCGCACGCGCGAGCGGATCGTGACCAGGAGACGCCCCGGCGCCGACGAGACAAGCAGGAACACCGTGCGCGGCGGGGGCTCCTCGAGCGACTTCAGGAGCGCGTTGGCGGCGGAGATGTTCAGCTCCTCGGCGCGGTCGACGATGACGACGCGCCATGTGTCCTCGTCGGCGGTGCGGCCGAGGAACGATTTCAGGCGGCGGACCTCGTCGACAGGGATCGTTGCGGGGAAGCGCTTGCCTTTCGGATCCCAGGCGCGGCGGATCACGAGCAGGCCGGGATGGGAGAGCGCCAGCATCTGGCGCGCCGTGCGCGTGTCGGGGCCGATGTCGAGCGTGCCGTGCGTGCGCTCTGCGGGATCGGCGAGGATGTAGCGCGCAAAGCGATACGCCAGCGTCGCCTTGCCGATGCCCTCCGCTCCCGTGATCAGCCAGCCGTGGTGCATGCGGCCGGAGGCAAACATCTCCCCGAGCGCGCGCTCGGCGGACTCGTGCCCGTAGAGTCGCTCGGTTGCGCGCGGATGCGGGAAGCCGTCGAGGCGGTCGGCCTCGGGAATTTCCTCAACCTGCTGGACGATGGGCGCGCGGGCCATGGTCAGGCGGTCTCCCGCACGGGTCGTGCGATTTGCCTCGCACGAGGATCCCGCCAACGTAGCGCGTGTGGAAACTGGCGTGGGTCCCGGCCTTCGCCGGGATGACGTCTGTCGTGTGGATACCGCTCGCCTTCTCTTGCCGTCATCCCGACGCAGGTCGGGATCCACGCAAGCTTCCGGCTACTCGACGCCGCAAGATTGCAGCCAACGGTTTCGAGGTGTGGGCGCGCTGAATTCGCAACATGTCCTTGTGGGTCGGGTGAGTTCCAGACGCCTGCGCTGCGGAATGCCTCTCTCCCAGACTTCCCTAAAAAGGGGGGGGCATACAGCTTCAATTGCAAAGCGCGCGCGGACATCAGCGGGCTCCGGCCAAGAGGCGCGCTTCGACAACAGACCAGACGTCGGCTGCGATGGCTTCGGCCGGCCGGTCGGCGTCGATGACGAGGCAGCGATCGGGCTCGGCACGAGCGATCTCGCGGAAGCCCTCCTGAAGCCGCCGGTGATAGTCGGCGCTCTCCGCGTCGAAGCGCGAAAGCTCGCCGCGGGCGGTCGCGCGCTGCAGCCCCGTTTCCGGTGGAAGGTCGAGCACGATCGTGAGATCGGGATACGTCGGGGCAACGCTGCGGGCCTCGATGACCTCGATCAGGTCCCGCGCCACGCCGCCGAGCAATCCCTGATAGACACGGGTCGAGTCGATGAAGCGGTCGCAGACGACCCAGGTGCCGTGCACGAGCGCCGGGCGAATGACCTTGCCCACATGCTCGGCGCGGGCGGCGGCGAACAACAAGAGCTCGGTCGCAGGCTCGGGAGCGTTGTCGAGCACGAGCGCGCGGATCGCCTCGCCAAGCGGCGTGCCGCCGGGCTCGCGCGTGATGACTGTCTCCAACCCGCTCGCGCGCAGGCGCTCGGCCAGCAGGCCCACCTGCGTGGACTTGCCCGAGCCTTCGCCGCCTTCGAACGTTATGAACCTGCCGCGCGTCATGGCGCCGGAGACTAGAGCGTTTTCCGATCCGATGGAATCGGATCGGACGCTCTAGATTTTTGTTTTGTCGCATTTTCTTGCGACGAACCGGTGTCCACTTCGTCGAAAAATGCTCCCGTGGGTGCTCGGACGCGAGGGAAGCGGCCAGGACGCCCTTTTTTCCCTAATCGCGGTCGAGCAACTCGCGGACGTCCGGGACGAACGCCAGGCCGAGGTGGAGCAGCGAATCCACGCCGCGCCAGTAGAAGCTCGCCTCGTCGACGTCGTTCTCCGCATAAAGCGGCGTTTCGCTGACCGCGATCGGCTCGCTGCTGCCGGGCACCATGCTGGTGACGCGGAACATGGCCACGTGGTCCCCCTTCTTCACGGGCGGTTTTAGCGGCCCCTCGTAGACGATCTCGCCGCGGATCTTCTGGTTCAGCGGGAATTTCGGGAGAATGACCTCAAGGTCGCCGTCTCCGGCCAGCGGTACGTAAAAATCGGTGCCGCCCCAGACCCGCGCATAGCCGACCGCCTCGCCGGCGTCGAACAGCTTGGCGCTGGCCACGCTCTTGACGCCCCACTCCAGCATGCGCCGCGTCTCGCTCTGGCGCTCCTTTTCCGTCTCGAAGCCCATGACGACGCCGATCAGCCGGCGCCCCCCCGATACGGACGAGACGACCATGCCGTAGCCCGCCTCGGAGGTGTGGCCCGTCTTCATGCCGTCGACGCCGATATCGGCCGAGAGCAGCGGGTTGCGGTTGTAAAACTTGTGCTTACGGTAATCAAACTGGCGCTGGCTGAAGACCTTGTAGCGGTCCGGGTAGTTCTTGATGATGTAGCGGGCAAGCTCGGCGAGCTCGCGGGCCGTCATCAGGTGCTCGGGATGGGGCAGCCCGGAGGCATTGCGGAAGGTTGATTTCTCGAGGCCGATGCGGCGCGCTTCCGCCTCCATCATCTTGGCGAAGCTCTCGACCGATCCCGCCATGCCCTCGGCGACCGTGATCGCCGCGTCGTTGCCGGACTGCACGGCGATGCCCTGGATCAGCTCGCCGATAGGGGTCTTGTTGTGGATCGGAATGAACATGGCGGCGGTGCCGGATGGCGCGCCGCCCGTACGCCAGGCGTTCTCGCTGGTCTGAAACTCCGTCTCAAGCGTGTATTTGCCGTCCTTCAGCGCCCTGAACAGCACGGCGAGCGTCATCAGCTTGCTCATGCTGGCGGGAGGGACCAGCTCGTCGGCAGCCTTCTGATAGATGATCGATCCCGACTCGTAGTCCATCAGGATTGCGTTCTTGGCGGTGGTCGAGAAACCACCCGACTGCTGGGCCGCGGCATCCCCCAGCCATGCCGGCACCATGGCCAGAACGGCGGCGGCAAGCGTCAGCATCCGTCTCATAAGGCGTCCTCGCACGGGCAGGGCAGATGAGCGTTAACTATGGCCCGGCGTGCCTGCGAGTCAATGCGTGGGCGTCCCTAATCGACCGTTGCGCTGGACGAGGATGTCCAGTTCTTGGAGTGCATGAAAATGGTGCCGTTCTCGAAGGCGCGCGCGTCGTAGAAGGGCAGCTCGCGCTCGAACGAGACGGTAATCGGCCTGGTGTCGGCCGCACCCCCCGTGAGGCCGCTCAATCCGCCGGTGTCCCTCGCCAATGTTGCGGTCAGCGTGAACTCATAGGGGCCGACCTCGCGGATGATCTGCTCCGGTTTTTCCTCTTCACCACGCGTGTAGAAGAGAATCGATTCCGTGCGGCTCTCGCGCCCGGCAAGCGAGAGCGGTGCAAACCCGGTGTAGCTGCGCGTGCGTGTGCGCTCCATCGACCAGACGCCAACCTCGGCTGCATAGAAGTGCTTGGTCTGCTTCGTTCGCGGGTCGGTGACGGCAAGATCGAAATGCAGGACGGTGCCGGTCTGAGCGCCCTCGTTGGTGATGGTGACGGGAACCTGGATCATCTCGAAGTTGGTGTTCTGGTACGGCGCCGCGTAATAGATCACGCGCGGCACGAACAAGCGCAGGTCGGCGCTCTTGAGCGCCGTGTCCCAGAGGCTATAGCCGGAAAAGAGCACGGCGACCGCCGACAGCAGCGTCGCTGCGAGCCCGCCCGAAAACTGCCGCGCATTGTCCGTCGTGATGTCGGCCGCATCCTGCGTCACCCCGGATCTCACCTGGGTCATTGTAATCCCTCCCCTACGCATCCCCCGTTGACCTTATCGGTCGTACTGCAGCGCACATGTGACCACCATTCCGGCGAAGGTGTGGCCTTTTCCGACCTCGCCCGGGGTGGGTGGGTAGGTTCGGAATCACCCCTTCGAGTAGGACGATTGGCGGCTTTTCGGGCGGTTGCGGCCGATGTCCGCACGCTCTTATATCCTCGGCACACCATCGAGCACTTCACCGATCCGCCAACGACTGCGGCAGAGACAGAGTGAAGGCCATCCCCGGGGGAAACGTAGGCCATGCCAAGCACCAAGGTCATGTCTGCCAACGATGCGATCGCCCGCATCAAAGACGGCGACGTCATTGCGACAACAGGTTTCGTGCAGAGCTGCATTCCAGAGTTGCTGCACGCGGCGCTCGAGAAGCGCTACGTTGATACGAGCGCGCCGCGTGACCTCACCCTCATCATGTGCGCCGGCGCCGGCGACAGCAAAGGCCTCGGCACGGGCCGGCTGCATCACGACGGCCTCCTGAAGCGCGTCATCGCCGCAAACTTCGGGCGCATGCCCAAGGTCGCGCAGGCCGCGCAGGACAACAAGATCCAGGGCTACAACCTTCCCCAGGGTGTGATCTCGAAGCTTTATCGGAGCTGCGCATCCGGCAGCCCAGGGCTCTTCACGCGCGTCGGGCTGCACACCTATGTCGATCCGCGCCTCGGCGGCGGCAAGGTCAATACGGTGACGAAGGAAGACCTCGTCAAGCTGGTCGAGGTCGACGGCAAGGAGTGGCTGTTCTACAAGGCCACGCCGATCAACGTCGCGCTCATTCGTGCGACCAGCGCCGACCCTCTCGGCAACCTCAGCATGGAGCGCGAGTGCCTGACGCTCGATGTGCTCGCGCAGGCCATGGCGGCGCACAACAACGGCGGCGTGGTCATCGCCCAGGTCGAGCGCATCGTGGCGGACGGCTCCATCAAGCCGAAGGACGTCAAGGTGCCCGGCATTCTCGTCGACTGCGTGGTCGTCGCCGATCCGCCGGAGATGCACCGCATGAACTACGGCGTGATGTACGATCCGGGCCTTGCGGGCGAAGTGCGCGTCACCGTCGACAGCCTGCCGAAGATGCAGCTCGACGAGCGCAAGATCATCGCGCGCCGCGCCGCGTTCGAACTGCCGCCCAACGGCGTCATCAATCTCGGCGTCGGCGCGCCGGACGGTGTGGCCAACGTCGCCAACGAGGAGAAGGTGACCCCCTATCTCGTCATGACGACGGAAGCCGGCGCCATCGGCGGCGTGCTTGCGGGCGGCTCGAGCTTCGGCGCATCGGCGAACGCGCACTCGATTATCGACCAGAACCAGATGTTCGATTTCTACCACGGCGGCGGCCTGGACCTCACCTGCCTCGGCATGGCGGAATGCGACAGCCTCGGCAACGTGAACACCAGCAAGTTCGGCGGCAAGCTCAACGGCTGCGGCGGCTTCATCGACATCTCGCAGAATGCCCGCGCGGTGGTGTTCGCGGGCACGTTCACGGCGGGCGGGCTCGAGGTCGCGGTCGAGGACGGCAAGCTCAAGATCGTCAAGGAAGGCCGCGCGAAGAAGTTCGTGAAGCAGGTCGAGCAGGTGACGTTCTCGGGCCAGTACGCGGCCCAGAAGCAGCAGCCCGTAATCTACGTCACCGAGCGTTGCGTGTTCCAGCTCACCGACCACGGCCTCGAGCTCATCGAGGTCGCCCCCGGCATCGACATCGAGCGGGACATCCTTCCGCACATGGCGTTCAAGCCGCACATTCATAAGCCGGTGACGATGAACCCGGCGATCTTCCGTGACGAGCCCATGGGGCTGCTCGCGGATCTGCTCAACGAGAACCTCAAGGATCGCATCAGCTACGATCCGGCAAGCAACGTGCTCTCCCTCAATCTCTCGGGCTGGAGCGCGCGCAAGAAGGCGGACGTCGTGGATCTCCAGAAGGCGATCGTCGGCGCCTGCACGGCCGCGGGGCGGCGCGTGAACGCGGTCGTCAACCAGGACGGCTGCCGGATCGCCGAAGATCTTTACGACGAATACGCCGACATGGTCGCCTACGTGAAGAAGCATCACTACGACCGCATGGCGCGCTATGCGACGAGCGCCATCACGCGGCAGAAGCTGCAGGATGCCTTGCGGCGCCGCGGGCTCGATACGTATGTGCACGAGCGTGCCGAGGACGCCCTCAAGGTGCTCGAGCAGGAGCCCGCCTGACCGACGGCCACAGCCGGGCTTGCGTTCGGCAGGCCCGGCGGCGATGGTGCGCCGGTCTTCGGCCACCTGACGGCGATCTCCCACCATGTCCCTACGGCTCCAAGGCTTTCTCTGGTGCGCGACGTTCGTCGTGCTCGATGCGGCGCAGGCGGTGCTGTTCGGCGGGTTCCTGCAGCGGCTCGATTCGCTTCTCGTCGGCTTTCTGGTTTTCGGTTTGTCGTCGCTCGCGTGTCTCGTGGTCGTGCTTCTGCGGGCGCCGGGTGAACTCCGCGCCGCGCTTCACGATCCGCGGACGCTTGTCGCGCTCAACCTCACATCGGCGGGCGGGTGGCTTGCGTATCTCGGGGCGATCCAGCTCATCGAGCCGGCGGTCGCCTTCACGATCTTCTCGGGTGTCATTCCGCTAACGATCGTCGCAGCGCGTGCCTGGACGCATGGCGGCGCAGATACGTCCCTCGATCCGTGGGAGCTGACCGGGCTTGCGCTGCTGGCGCTCGGGCTTCTCGTGCTCGCGGTGTCGACGCTTGCGGGCTGGTCGGGTTTCGTGCGTGGCGGGGCCGGCGTCGCGGCGCTTGGCATCGTCCTTTCGGTTGTATCGGGCATCGCGATGTCGGGCATGCTGCTCGCGAGCTATCGCCTGAGCCACCAGGGTGTCGGTCCTGCGGCGGTGTTCGGATTGCGCTTCCCGCTCTATCTGCTGCTCGCTGGGTGCGGCTATCTCCTTGGCATTGATGACAAGGGACCTGTGGCGCCGGCCGACCTGCTTGTTGCCGTCGCAGTCGGCTTGGGCGTGCTCGCGTTTCCGATCTACGCCGTGCAGAAGGCGGTCTCGCTTACCTCCGCCCTCACGCTCGGCGCGGCGACGGCTCTCATTCCCGTCGTCGTGCTCGCGATGCAGATGGTCGAGGGGCGCGTCGCATATTCGGGCGCCACGGCAGCGGGCCTCGCGATCTATACAGCAGGTGCGCTTCTCGCGGCGGCTGGGAGGACGCGCGCGGAAGCAACGGCGGTTGCCTGATGGCGTGTCAGACCACGATCTGCTCGGGCGCGGGCGAGCCGAGGGCATCCGACAGGATTTCGAGGGCTTTCGCGAGCTGTGCGCGACTGCGTGCGGCGCCGAGTGCAATGCGAATGGCATTCGGCGGCGAGGCGTCGGTTGCGAACGCCTCGCCCGTCACGACGGCGAGGCCTTTGCCATGGAGATGCGCGGCAAAGCGCTGGGCCGGCCATCGCGGCGGCAGCGGCAGCCAGATGTGATGTCCGTTCGGGTGAGCGGCGTAGGCATGCTTGCCGAGCACTTCGCGTGCGAGGGCTTGGCGCGCGGTCGCTTCGGCGCGGATCGCACCGACGACCGCGTTCGCCGTGCCGTCGCGCATCCAACGGGTGGCGACGGCGGCCATCAACGGCGCCGGCATCTGCAGCGTCGCGCGCAGGAGGTTTGCAAGACGCGCTGCCGCCTCTGCATCGGGCGTGACGACGAGCGAGGTGCGGAAGCCGGGGGCGATGCATTTCGAAAGGCTGGCGGTGAGATAGGCGCGCTCGGGGACCAGCGCGGCAATGGGCGTCTCACCGGGCGCGAGGAAGGAGTACGGGTCGTCCTCGATCAGCGTCAGGCCGCGTTTGCGGACGATATCGGCAATGCGGGCGCGGCGCTCCTCCGTCATCGTCACGGTGGTCGGGTTGTGCAGCGTCGGCATCAGGTAGACAAGCTTTGCGCTGCCTGCGCGGGCGGCGCGATCCAAAGCTGCGGGCGCAATGCCGCTCTCGTCCATGTCGATGCCGATGAGACGAATGCCGGCGGCGGAGGCTGCGGCCTTGAAGCCGGGATACGTCAGGCGCTCGGTCAGCACCGTATCGCCGGGGGCAGCGTGCGCGAGCAGCAGGCAGAACAACGCCGACTGCGTGCCCGGCGCGAGGATCAGCCGATCAGAGGTGATGCCCGGCATCAGATCCTGCATCCATTCGGCGGCGGCGTTCCGCTCGGCGGCCGTGCCGCCCGGCTGCTGATAGGCGAGATAGGCCGCCAAGCCGGAGTCGACGCGCACGTCCGAGAGCGTCTTCGCCAGCCGCGCGTCGAGGTCCGCTTCGGGCGGCTGTGGCGGCAGATTCATGGAGAGGTCGATGCCGGGCGACGCTCCGCGCAGCGCCGCGGACGGCAACGCCTTGACGAAGGTGCCGCGCCCGACGGTCGCCTCGGTCAAGCCTTGTCGCTGGGCCTCGGCGAACGCGCGCGTCACCGTCGTCAGGTCGACCCCGAGCGCACGGGCGAGTGCGCGATGCGTGGGCAGCGTCTGTCCCTGGTGCAGGCGGCCGGCGGCGATGTCCTCGGCCAGCGCATTGACGATGCGCTGGTACAACGGACCCTGGCGGTCAACGATTGTAGGTGTCCATTCCATACAAATGGGTCAACTCGCGCGTTGTTTCTCCATACAATCCGCTTTACCTCTTCGGAAATCAAGGGCGACAGACCCGCACATCGAGGAGGTTCCCATGCCGACCCCAGAGCCCACCATGGCCGTTGCATTGGCCCGCGGCGCGCGCTGCAAATGCCCCGCCTGCAGCGAGGGCGCGTTGTTCCGCAAGTACCTCAAGGTTGTCGATACGTGCCCCGCGTGCGGCGAGGAGCTCTACCATCACCGCGCCGACGACATGCCGGCCTACATCGTGATGTCGATCGTCGGACACATCGTGGTCGGATTGGTGTTGTGGGTCGAGTTCACCTACGTTTGGCCGACATGGCTGCATCTTGCGATCTGGTTGCCGCTGACCGTCGTATTGACGCTCGGGCTCCTGCAGCCGGTCAAAGGTTTCATCGTCGCGCTGCAGTGGGCGCTCCGCATGCACGGCTTCGGCACAAGCCGCGGTCCGCGTGCGGAACCGGTGGCGGCCGTCGCCAACTAAGGGAGGCGGGTGCGTCTCGGCGGTGGGCTAGATGCCTCGCGCAGTCCAGCCCATTTCACATTCTCATCAGCAAGAGCATCGTCCGTTGAGCGCCGCCTCCGAAAGCCTGTCCTTGCGCCACGCGCTCCTTGCGCTTGCGGTGACGGCCGTGTGGGGCACGAACTTCGTCGTCATCCATGTCGGTCTTGAGCACTTGCCGCCGCTGCTGTTCGCAGCGTTGCGCTTCCTCTGCTCGATCTTTCCCGGCGTGCTGTTCCTCAAGCGGCCCGGCGTGCCGTGGCGCAACCTCGCGGCCTATGGGTTGCTGGTCGGCGCCGGCCAGTTCGGCACCCTCTACATCGCGATGAACGGCCATGTGACGCCCGGCCTCGCGTCGCTCGTCGTGCAGACGCAGGTGTTCTTCACCATCGGGCTCGCGATGATGCTTTCCGGCGAGCGCGTCGCACCGTTCCAGATCGTAGCGCTGCTCATCACGGTCGCCGGGCTCTCGATCATATTGCTCCACACCGACGGCACGACCACGCCGCTCGGGCTGGCGCTCGTGCTCATCGCTGCGGCCGCGTGGGCGGGCAGCAACATCGTCGTGCGCGCGACGCCGCGCGTGGACATGGTGGCCTACGTGGTGTGGGCGAGCCTGTTCTCGGTGCCGCCGCTGCTCGCTCTCTCCCTCCTGTTCGAAGGCTGGCCGGCGATCCGCGACGGGCTCGCGCAAGCCGACGCCGCGACCTGGGGCGCGGTGCTCTGGCAGGCGGTCGGCAATACGCTATTCGGCTACGCGATGTGGGGCTGGCTGCTCGCGCGCTATCCCGTCGCGACGGTCGCGCCCATGGCGCTGCTCGTTCCGATCTTCGGCATGGGAGCGTCGGCGCTCTGGCTCGGCGAGCCGCTGCAGGACTGGAAGCTTGCGGCAACCGGGCTCGTCATGGCCGGGCTCGCGCTCAACCTGCTGTGGCCAAGGGTCGTGGCCGCGCTGCGCGTCAAGACGGCCTGAATGTCCGTTTCCATCACCTGTTCTTTTGTCTTGCCTTAGCAGAGCTTATGGCCGGGACGGCTCGCGTGTGGCCGCAGTCGGGGCTAGAATAAAGCCAACGATAAACCCGGAGAGGAAGCGCATGATCCGTTCGACGATGCTCGCCGCTGTGGCGGGCCTGTTGCTTTGTGCGGGTGTGGCCCCGCGTGCTCACGCGCAGGATCTCTGGCAGTACATCGATCTCAATTCGGACGCCTTCACCAAGGCCGACATGACGCGCGCCGATGTCGAGGCCGCGCTCAAGGCTGCGGCTGCCACGGGGGCGCCGGCCGACTTCAGCGGAAAGCAGCTCAACAAGCTCGACCTCTCGGGGCTCGATCTCAGCGGCGCCAACCTGCTGGCGGCGCGCATCAACGGCACGAACCTCAAGGGCGCAAAGCTCAAGGGCGCAAAGCTCGATCAGGCCTGGGGCGTCGCGGCGGATCTCACAGGCGCCGATCTCGAAGGCGCGAGCCTAGTCTCGGCGCAGTTTCTGCGCGCGAAGCTCGACGGTGCGAACCTTTCCAATGCGCGGCTCGCGAGCGATCTCACGCAGTCGAGCCTTGTCGGTGCGAAGCTCGACGGCATCAATATGGCGGGCGGCGTGCCTGCGCGCGAGAGCCGGCGGCATCCGTTCGTGCTGCGCTCGGCAAAGCTCGACAAGGCCTCCATCAAGAAGGCCGGTCTCATCGGCGCGGTTCTCGAGTTCGCCTCGCTCAAGGATGCCGATCTATCCGGCTCGATCCTGGCAGGCGCGGCGCTCGGCGGCGCGGACCTCAACGGTGCCAACGTGACGAATACGGACCTCAACGGCGCGGATCTGGCATCCGCTCACATCGAAACGCTTGTCGGGCGCGACGCCATCGTGAACCTCGACAAGGCGCGCAATCTCGACGGGGCGTATGCGAAGTAGCGAGATATCCGCTTCCAGCGTCAGGGCTTGGCGTCAGATGCGCCGGGCTTGCTCTCGCCGGCCGCTTTCGGCACGTTTTCCTCGGGCGCCTTCGGCACGGTAAACCCGCCTTCGGCCACCATGCGCGCGAACAGGCCATTGCCCTCGGCCAGGGTGCGGAAACGCCCGCGCTCGACGACGCAGCCCTTGTCGAGCACCAGGATCTCGTCGGCGTCGGCGACGGTCGAGAGGCGGTGGGCGATGATGAAGGTCGTCCGTCCGGCGCGCAGGCGGTCGAGGGCGCGTTTGATGCGCGCTTCCGTCTCGGCGTCCAGTGCGCTCGTCGCCTCGTCGAGCACGAGGATCGGCGCGTCCTTCAGGATGGCGCGCGCGATGGCGATGCGCTGGCGCTCGCCGCCGGATAGCGCCGCGCCACGCTCGCCGATGACGAAGCCGTAGCCGTCCTGCTTCTGCATGATGAAGTCGTGGGCTTCCGCGAGGCGCGCTGCTTTCTCGACATCGGCAAGCGTCGCGTCGGGGCGGCCTACGGCGATGTTGTCGCCGATAGAGCGGTTGAAGAGGCCTGCGTCCTGGAACACGACGGCGATCTCGTGGCGCAGCGAGGCCAGCGTCACGCCGGCGATGTCGTGCCCGTCAATCAGGATGCGGCCTAAATCGGGCGCGCGCAGGCGCATCAGCAGCGAAAGCGTGGTCGACTTGCCCGAGCCCGTGGGCCCAACGAGGGCGACGGTTTTTCCTGCCGGAGCCGTCAGCGTAATGTCGTGCACGCCCTGGCTCGTACCCGGAAAGTTGAAGCTCACATTCTCGTAGCGGACTTCGCCTGTCACGGGCGGTAGCGGACGCGCGTCGGGTTTCTCGGCGATGCCATCCGGCTCATCGAGGAGCGCGAAGTAGCTCTGCAGCGCCGGTCCGTTGCGGTGAATGGCGGTGACGAATCCCGAGATCTGGTCGAGCTTGGCGATCAGCAGGTTGGCGAAGCCGACGAACGAGACGATCTCGCCGACCGAAAGCTCGCCGCGCCCTGCGAGCAGCGCGCCGACCGAGAACACTGCGACCATGGTGATGGTGGCGGCCGCGCGCTGGAGCACCGTCAAGAGGCCCCACCAGGTCAGCACGGGATACTGAGCCGCCAGGAGATCGCTCATGACCATGCGCATGGCGTCGGCCTCGGCCTTGAAGCGCACGAAGCTCTGCACGACCGTCACGTTGCCGATCACGTCCCCGACGCGGCTCGCCACTGCCGCATTGTAGCGCTCGACGCTCACCTGACCGGTCATGGTCTTCTTCATGACGATGCGGTTCATGACGACATAAGCGACTGCCAGCAGGGCCAGGATCGCCGCCATGCGGATGTCCATGCCGATTGCGGTCGGCACCAGGAGCACGATGCCGGCAACGGCCGTGATCTGCTCGCGCATGGCGCCGAGCCAGAGCCAGAAGAGGACGTCAGTCCCGCGCACGATGGAGCGGATCACGGCGCCCGACCCCTGCTCGGCGTGGTAGCCCTGGGGCAGCGTCATGGCGCGCTCGAAGGCGTTCGCCAGGGCGGCCAGGCGGCGGCGGTGGGCAAGGCGGTCGGCGAACACGGCAACGACGACGCTCGCCAGGATGCCGAAGAGGCCGAGTGCGGCCCAGAGGGCGATGGTGGGAAACGCGCCCTCGCCCCGCGACAGGGCATCGACGACGCGGCCGAACAGGATCGGCTCGGCAAGTTGGACAAGTCCTATGGCAACGGATGCGACGGCCAGCAGGATCGCAAGCGAGCGCTCGGCCTTGAGCATCCCAAGCGCGCGTGTGTAGAGACCGAAGAGGCTCATGGGCGAGTGACGATTCCGTATGCGGCCCTGTGGCCGATGGCGCATCCTATAGGGAGACGGCAGGCCGGACTATGCGGCGTGAATGGCGACCCGCGAGGCGGGTCAGTCCCGGTCGGGCGCGCCGGGCGGGAAGTTCTTGCGGAAGGGACGCGCCTCCTCGACACAGCGCGCGAAGGACGGACGCGCGAGCAGGCGCGCGCGATAGGCTTTGAGCACCGGGAAGCGGGCGCCGATCTCATGGACCCAATCGGCGTAGAACAGCGACGGCGCGGCGGCACAGTCGGCGAGGCTCATGGTGTCGCCTGCCGCCCATTCGCGCCCGGCAAGCCTACCGTCGAGCCAGCCGTAGATCGTGTCCAGCATCTCGTGCGCCTGCTTGACGCCATAGGGATCGCGGCTCTCCGCCGGGCGCAGGTGATCGAGCACGATCTTCTGCATCGGCGTCATGACGTAGTTGTCGAAGATGCGATCCAGCGCGCGGACTTCGAGCGCCGCGTCCGCGTCTATGGGCATGAGCTTCACCGGCCCCGGATGGTGCACATCCAGGTATTCGATGATGGTTGAGGATTCGAGGACCGTGCGTCCCTCGTCGACGAGCACCGGCATTTTCTTGAGGGGCCAGAGGGTCGCCCACTCTTCGCCCGCGGCCGGATCGTCCGGCCCGAACTCGCGATAGGTGAACGGCGTCGCGTTCTCGTAAAGCGCGGTCAGCACCTTCTGGCAGTAGGAGGAGAACGGGTGGGCGTATAGTTGCATCGACGGGTCCCCTTGGATGGCTGCAGCATATCAAGGACGACCAGATGATGCCGAACCCGACATGAGCGGACGCGCTCCCTCTCCCCATCGCCTGCCCTTGAGATGGGGAGAGGGAAGAGCGCCTATCGCTCAAACCGCTTGAACTTGATGCGGTGGAGCTCGCTTTCGTTTGCGCCGGCGACTCCGCTCCGCGGAGCCGGCCGCCGGCGCGGGTTTACCTCTCGAAGCGCTTGAACTTGATGCGGTGGGGCTCGACGGCGGCGTCGCCGAGGCGGCGCTTCTTGTCCTCCTCGTAGGCCTCGAAGTTGCCCTCGAACCATTCGACGTGGCTGTCGCCCTCGAAGGCCAGGATGTGGGTTGCGAGGCGGTCGAGGAAGAAGCGATCGTGCGAGATCACCACGGCGCAGCCGGGGAAATCCTCGAGAGCGGCTTCGAGCGCACCCAGCGTCTCGGTGTCGAGGTCGTTGGTCGGCTCGTCGAGGAGCAACAGGTTGCCGCCCTCCTTCAGCATCTTGGCGAGATGCACGCGGTTGCGCTCACCGCCCGAGAGA
>CAZDUD010000014.1:0-46711 GCA_964508485.1 uncultured Hyphomicrobium sp.
GAACACGAGATAGCCGCCCGTCGTGTGCACCACGCCCTTGGGCTTCCCCGTCGATCCGGACGTGTAGAGGATGAACAGCGGGTCCTCGGCATTGACCTCGGTCGGCGGGCAGTCGGCGGAAACCTTCTCCAGCTCCTCGTGCAGCCAGATGTCCCGGCCGCCTGTCCACGGCACGGGATTGCCCGTGCGGCGCACGACGAGCACCGTCTCGTTGCCCTTGGCGCACTTCTTGAGCGCGTCGTCGGTGTTCTTTTTGAGCGCGACCGACTTTCCGCCGCGCAAGCCTTCGTCGGCCGTGATGATCATGGTCGAGCCGGCGTCCTCGATGCGTCCCGCGAGGCTGTCCGGCGAGAAGCCCGCAAACACGATCGAGTGGATCGCGCCGATCCGCGCGCACGCCAGCATGGCGTAAGCGGCTTCGGGGATCATCGGCAGATAGATCGTGACGCGGTCGCCCTTTTGGACTCCGTTCGCCTTGAGCACGTTGGCGAACTTGCACACCCGCTCGTAAAGCTGGCGGTAGGTGATGGTAGCGTCCTCGGTCGGGTCGTCGCCCTCCCAGATGATGGCGACCTGATCGCCGCGCGTCGCGAGATGACGGTCGATGCAGTTCGCGGACACGTTGAGCGTGCCATCCTCGAACCATTTGATCGAGACGTCGCCCGGCCCGAAGTTGGTGTCCTTGACCTTGGTGTACGGCTTAATCCAGTCGAGCCGCTGGCCGTTCTCGCGCCAGAAGCCCTCGGGGTCTTTGACCGACTGCTCATAGAGCGCTTTGTACTTCGCATCGTCGAGCCACGCGCGGCTCGCCCACTCGGGCGTAACGGGATACGCCTTGTCCGACATCGTTAATCCTCCCAGATCGGAATTTTGTTCTGCAGCTTTATTATTTGGCGGTCATTATGGGGAAGCTGAAGCCTACCGACAACTTCCCCCTTGGTCGAATGCAATCCGCTGCACGGCATAGGCTTGCCATGAGCGGGGCGGATTGTTTCACGTCAATCCGGCCTTGAGAGAGCCGGTTGTTCTGAGGCCGAGCCCATCCGGGTCATCGTCGGCCGAAGGTCCCGGGTCGTCCGGCGCATGCGGCGGTTTGAAGATTTTTGGGCGTTCTTCCCGGGACGCAGGCTCGCCCTTGCGTTTGGCGGACGGCACGACAGGCTTTGTCACGGGCTCCGGCTCGATCGTGACAGGGTCCTCAGCCTTGGCTGGCGGAGCGGCCCCGCCTTGGGGCGCGGTGGCCGCGCTCTTGGTCTCCGTTGCTGCCTCCGGCTTCGTCACGGCCTCCGCCTTGACGATCACTGTGGCGGGCTCCCCCGAAGCGATGAACTCGGTGAGATCCGCGCCGAGAATGCGTTCTTCGCCGCCTTCCGCTTCGTCCGCAGGGACACGCCACTCGAATGCGTCGATGGTGCCCGTCACCGGCGAGGTCGGCGCCCAACGGTCCGAGATCACGCCGTCCGCGATCCAGGCCGCATCGCGCGGCGCGGTCACGGCGCGGGCGAGCCACTCGCGCGCGCGGCCCTTGTCGCCGCTTTCCTCGGCTTCGATGCGCGCTAGCAGCGCCGCAACGCGCCGCGTGAGCCCCTGCTCCATGAACGGCTGCAGGATGCGCCGCGCCTCGGCGTAATCGTGCGCCTCGACCGCCGCCACCGCGACCGCGATCGAGCTTTCGATGGACAAAGGGTTGAGCGCGAAGAGCTGTTTCACGCGGTCGAGCCGGTCGCGCGGGCTGTCGCCGATGCGCGCGTAGGCATAGGCCGTCGCCAGCTCGGGATGCGGCGCCTTGGTCCAGGTCTTCTGGATGATCTTGGCCGCCCGCGGTGTGTTTCCACGCGCGGCAAGCAGGCGGCCGGCCACGGCCGCCGCCGGAATAAGCGACGGCGCGAGCCCATGCGCCTCGAGCGCGAGCGTCAGCGCCTTCTCCGGATCGTCCTCCTCGAGCGCGATTGCCTGCGCGGCGAGCAGCACGGCGCGGCGGCGGTCGGCGACGGGGCGCTCGATGTGCCCGTGGCGCTTGGCCAGCGCGAGCGTCGCCAGCGCGCCGGCCCAGTCGCCAGCCTTGCATTGGAGATCGAACAGCGCCTCGACCGGCCACGACAGCTTGGGATTGAGCTTGAGCGCCCGTTCCGCGAACTGCCGCTGTACCTCGGTCTCGCCCTCGCGCCCGGCTTCGAGGAAAAGTCCGCGCAGGCCGAGCTGCTCCGTATCGGGGGAGCCGAGCATCGCTTCGAAGATGCGCCGCGCGGTCGGTTTATCGCCCGAAAGCTGCGCCGCCTGCGCACGGAGCAGGTGAGTGAGCGGCTCGTTGGGAAGCGACTTGCGAGCCTGCAGTGCATAGCGCGTCGCCATGGAGCGGTCGCCCGCGCCGATGGCGATCATGCCGGAGGAGAGCGCATCGAGGCCGCGCCGCTGGCGTCGCCGCGTCAGGAAATGGCTGACGGCAGCCGGGCTCGACCAGATCTGGCTCAGCACCGTCCAGACCAGAAGCGCGAGCCCGATCAGGGCCGCGAAGATCACAACCGCGCGAAACACGCTGGTTTCGATCTCGTAGCCCTGCCACGTGATGAGAAGCGAGCCCGGACGATCAGCAAGCCAGGCAAGCCCGCTCGCGAGCAGGATTACGCCGAGAAGAAAAAGGACGAGACGCGTCATCGCTCGCGGTCCTCTCAGTTCTGCACGGGAGCAGATGCCGCGGCGGGCTCGGGAGCGCCCGACAGCGAGGCCTTGAGCTGCGCATCGACGGCGGCGATGGCCTGGTCGACCGTATCGCGCGCCGTGACCTTGATGAGCCAGTCCTCGATCGGCACGCGCGCCCGTTGCGGCAGGTACTTCGCCTGCGTGAGCACGTCGCCGAGGCGGCCGTCGTTGAGCGCCGTCTCCATGCGCGCCACGACCGCTTCCGTGCTGGTGTCATCGGCTTCGTGGCTCACCTTGCGCACGCGCACCACGGACTTGGCGCCCGCCAGCAGCCGGTCGATGACCGACCCGTCGGCGGGTTCGAGATCGGCGTCGATCACCGCGTTGATGAGCGGTCGGAACGCGGCCTTGAGCTCGGCCGGCGTCGCCACGCCCGTATCCTTGAAGCGCTCGAGCGGCGAGAGATCGAGCTGCCCGGCCGCCGCCTTGCGCACCTCCTCGAGTTCCGCCGCATAGCCCTGCCCCTGCCCGCGGTCGAGCGCACGCTTGAGGTTGGAGAGCTCGAGCGACAGCACGATCCGCTCCGCGTTCTGCCGGCGGCTCTGCTCGTTGCTGGCGATCGTCTGCACTTTCTGCTCGATCTCGGCGAGTTTGCTGTTGATCGGCCCCACCGCCGCCGCCACGTCCGCAGGTTTGGCGAACGACTTGAGCTGGGAATCGACCGAGCTTCTGAGTTCGCCCACAGTGGTCGAGAGCCGGGCTACGTCCTCCTTCGCAGCGGCCGTAGTGCCCGAGATGCGATCCGTATCGGCCTTGGCCTCATCCGCCTTCTGCGTGGCGCGCGCCTGCTCGGTGCGCACCTCCGATAACTCGCGGGTTAGACTGCGTGTGATCGCCTCGGTGGCGGCGAGCTTCTGGTCGATGTCGCCCGGTATGCTCTTGCGCAGGTCGGCGATCTGCGTCGCAAGCGACGACTCGACGTCCGAGACCTTTCCGGTGATGGCCGCGAGCTGGGACACGTCGCCGCTCGCACCCGAGCTGCCCGACGCGATCATCGATAGTTGCTCCTCGAGCTTCGCGAGCCGCTCGGCATTGGCCGCGCCGTTGCTCTGCTGGGCGGCATCGCTGAGCGTTTTGGTTTCGGCCTGAAGTGCCGCGAGATCGCGCTCGAGTGCGTCGATCTTCGCCGCGCGGCTTTCGACGTCTCCGATCTTGGCGCTGAGGGCCGCGAGGTCCGAGCCTCCTTTGGAGGCCGCTTCCAGCGCCGCAATGCGTGCCGTGAGCTCGGACGAGCCGTTGCCCGGGAGACCCGGAAGCCAGTTCGGACCGAGAAACGCCGCGCCCGCATAGACGAGCGCACCGCCGATCACGCCGGCCGCGAGATGCGAGAGGAAGCCGCCGGATCCGCCGGACTTGGACTCTGTCTTGAGAGGCGAAGCGGGCTTGGCCGCGGTGTCAGGCGTGGACGCCTTGGGGGCTGGCGTTTCGGAAGCCGGCGCGGTCTTCGCCGACGACGCAGCCGACGCGGATGATGCAGATGAGCTGGCGGCAGAGGATTGTCCCGCCGGGGAGCTACTTGGCGTGCTCGATGCAGCCGCCGATGTGCCTGCGCTCGGCGGGGCCGAGGGCGTCGCGGGCTTCACCTCCGTCGCCTTGATGTCGAGCGTCGCATGCGGACGCTTCACGCCAGATGCATCGGTCCGGCCAGCATCCTTCGCGGGATCGGGCTTGTCGATCATGGAAGCAGGGTCTCCAGGGACTTGGGCTCGGCCTTGGGGGGCAAGGCGCACCTAGGGGGAGTCTGACGCCTCGCGGGCGATAAGAGCAAGCATTTCTTGAGAATTGGGCAACGGGGCGACGGCAGTCCGAGCGATCCCCAAGGACGCAAGCTCCCGGCCGACCGCTTCGGACAGGCAGAAATGGATCATCGGCCGGGCAGCCGCGCCGAGGGCGGTCCCGGCGACTAGGTTCGCATAAACCTTGGCCGTTCTTGGCGACATGAGCACGACACCATCGAACGCCCCCTGAACGAACCGCGTCACGACATCGGGCGGAAAGGCCGTCGCCGGTTCCGCCCGGTAGACAATCTCGGTACGGACCGTGAAACCGTCCCCTTCGAGGGCCCCCTTGAGATCAACAGCCAATGCCTCGCCGGCCAGATGCAGAAGCGGCCCGGCGGCGGGATCGACAACCGATGCGATGAGCGCCTGCAACTCACGCCCGGTGCCGGGTCCTTCGACGATACGGCGGAAGCCCAGCGTGCGCGCGAGCGCCGCGGTTCCCGGACCGACCGCGTAAAGCGGCAGGGAGAACGCAGCCTCGGGCAGCGGCGCGACGGCCTTGAGCGCGTTGCGGCTGGTAACGATCAGCCCCCGCACGCCCTCGAGCGACGGCATGGCGCCCGTGGAAACGATGGTGAGCAGCGGCGCGCATGTGACGCGATGCCCAGCCGCAACGAGCGCGTCCTTGAGCGGATCGGGCTCCGCGCCGGCATTTGGCCTCGTAAGCAGAAGATGCATCAGAGAGGCCGCGCAAGAAGCGCTTCCGCGCCGAGTTCGATGAGCGCGTCCGCCGCCGCCGTGCCGAGCGCGGCAGCATTGCTGGCCGGTCCTTCGCGCACGATGTCGAAGCTCTGCTCGCCATCCACGGAGAACACCATGCCGCGAAATGTGAGCACGTCGCCGTTGAGCTCCGCAAGCCCCGCGATCGGCGTCCGGCATGAGCCTTCGAGCTTCGCCAGGAACGCGCGTTCCGCCGTCACGCAGAGCGCTGTTGCAGCATCGTTGAGCGGGGCGAGCGCGCGCGCCGTTTCCGCATCGTCGCTGCGAATCTCGACCGCGATTGCCCCTTGTGCGACGGCCGGCAGGATATCCTCCGTCGCAATGGGCGACGTGATGCGGTCCGCCATGCCGAGACGGTTCAGGCCTGCACACGCAAGCAGCGTCGCATCCGCTACACCGACCTCGAGCTTCTTGAGTCGCGTCTGAACGTTGCCGCGGAAGCCAACCACCTGCAAATCGGGCCGGATGCGTTTCACCTGCGCCTGACGCCGGAGACTCGACGTGCCGACCACCGCACCCTCGGGCAGCGCCGCGAGCGACCCGTATTTGAGAGAGATGAACGCGTCGCGCACGTCCTCGCGCTTGAGAACGGCGCCGACCGCAAGACCGTCCGGCAGCACGGTCTGCATGTCCTTCATGGAATGTACGGCCAGATCGACCTCGCGCGCGATCAGCGCCTCCTCGATCTCCTTGGTAAAGAGGCCCTTGCCGCCGACCTCGGCCAGCGGCCGGTCCTGGATCGTATCGCCCGTGGTCTTGTAGACGCGGATCTCGAACGCATCTTCAGGAAGCCCATGCGCAGCCGCGAGGCGCGCCCGGACCTCGTGGGCCTGGGCGAGGGCGAGCGGCGAGCCGCGCGTGCCGATGCGAAGGGTGCGAGCTTGCAAGTCGAGGGCTCCCGGTGTTAGGGCGACGGATCTTTGAGGTGCCTTGAGCGGCGCCATTAATGCCCGCCCTGCCCGGCGAACGCAAACAGGACTACCCGTGTCGGCCGAAGACAGTAAACCGGAGCCCTCTGAACGCCCGCTAGTCGTCCTCGGCATCGAGACGAGCTGCGACGAAACCGCCGCGGCCGTCGTCGTCCGCGAGGGCGAGGCGCAAGGCCGCATCCTGTCCAACGTCGTGCGCTCCCAGCTCGCCGAGCACCGCCCCTACGGCGGCGTCGTGCCGGAGATTGCCGCCCGCGCCCACGTTGAATGCCTCGACACGATCATAGAAACGGCGCTGGCCGAGGCGGACGTCAAGCTGTCCGATCTCTCCGGCATCGCCGCGACCGCCGGCCCCGGCTTGAACGGCGGCCTCGTCGTCGGCCTCGTCACCGGCAAGACGCTGGCGCTCGCGGCGGAGAAGCCGTTCCTCGCCATCAATCACCTGGAAGCCCACGCGCTGACCGTTGGCCTGACGGACGGCCGCGCGCCGCCGTACCTGATGCTGCTTGTCTCGGGTGGCCACACCCAGACGCTGCTGGTCGAAGGCGTCGGCCGCTATCGCCGCATCGGCACCACCATCGACGACGCCATCGGCGAGGCCTTCGACAAGACGGCGAAGCTGTTGGGGCTCGGTTATCCTGGCGGTCCTGAGGTGGAGCGTAAGGCGCGCGAAGGAAACCCGACGCGTTTTCCCTTGCCGCGTCCCATGGTCGGCCGCGCCGAGCCGCATTTCTCGCTCGCGGGCCTCAAGACGGCGCTGCGCCAGCGCGCCGAGGCGGCAGCGCCCCTCTCCGAGCAGGACGTTGCCGATCTCTGCGCCGCGTTCGAGGCGGCCGTTTGCGATATCGTGGTCGACCGCGTGACCCGCGCCATGGAGCTGTCGGAACCCGCATTTGCGTCCGGTGCCCCGCGCTGGCTCACCATCGCCGGCGGCGTCGCCGCCAACAGATCCATTGCCGCCGCCCTGAGGGCGCTTGCGAACGAGCGCGGCTTCCATCTCGCCGTACCGCCGCCGCAGCTCTGCACCGATAACGGCGCCATGATCGCCTGGGCCGGGGCCGAGCGCTTGGCCCGCGGTCTCGTCGACGGACTGGACTTCGCCGCCAAACCCCGCTGGCCGCTCGATCCCGAAGCACCGGCCGCCATCGGTGCTGGCGTAAAGGCCTGACCATATTAGCTTTGATAACGCCATCACGGCGCCGCCATGGACCGGCGCCATGCTATGTAAGCGTCTCGAGAGGGAGGACGTGAGCGGATGACCATCGAAAGGATCGGCGTGATCGGCGGCGGCGCGTGGGGCACGGCGCTCGCGCAGACGTTGACGCTGGCCGGCCGCAACGTCGTGCTCTGGGCGCGCGAGGCCGACACCGTCTCCGACATCAACACGCGCCACGTCAACCGCGCTTTCCTGCCGGGCATCGCACTCGATCCGCGTCTCACGGCCACCGACAAGCTCGAGGACTGCGCAAGCGCCGACGCGATCCTGCTCGTCTGCCCCGCTCAGCACGTGCGCGCGGTGGCGACTGCGCTGGCGCCGAAAACACGCGCGAGCCAGCCGCTGATCGTCTGCGCGAAGGGCGTCGAGCAGACCACCGGCAAGCTGATGGGCGAGGTGCTGGCCGACACCGTGCCGGAAGCGACGCTCGCCGTGCTCTCCGGCCCGAGCTTCGCCGCAGACGTCGCCCGCGGCCTCCCCGCGGCCCTCACGCTTGCCTGCCGCGACGAGCGCCTCGGTAGGACCCTCGCCGAGCGCCTCGGTGACCGCCAGCTGCGTCTCTACTGGTCGGACGACATCGTCGGCGTGGAGCTTGGCGGCGCGCTGAAGAACGTGCTCGCCATCGCCGCCGGCATCGTCGACGGCAAGGGCATGGGAAGCAGCGCCCATGCGGCGCTTGTCACGCGCGGTTTTGCGGAGATGCGCCGTCTGGGCCACGCGCTGGGCGCTCGGCCCGAGACCTTGATGGGTCTTTCGGGGCTCGGCGACCTCGTGCTCACCTGCGGCAGCCCGCAGTCGCGCAACATGAGCCTCGGCCGCGCGCTCGGTCACGGCGAGAGCCTGGCGTCCGTGCTTGGCGCCCGCGTTTCGGTGACGGAAGGTGTCTACACGGCCGCCGCCGTCGTGCGGCTCGCGGGCGAGAAGCGCATCGAGATGCCGATCACCGCCGCCGTTCACGCCATCCTCGAAGGTCGCGTCTCGGTCGACGACGCCATCTCGGGCCTCATGAGCCGCCCCCTCAAGGCCGAGGACTGATCGGCACGGCGTCCAACACTTGAGCCCGGCCCGATATGGCGTAAGGTCTCGCTCGAACACGGAAGACGAGACCGCACGCGCATGGCCTACTGGCTCCTGAAGTCCGAACCCGACGCCTTCTCCTGGGACGACCTCGTCGCAAAGGGTGCCAAGGGCGAGCCTTGGACGGGCGTGCGCAACTTCACGGCCCGCAACAACATGAAGGCCATGCAGGTGGGCGACCTCGGCTTCTTCTACCATTCCAACATCGGCAAGGAGGTCGTCGGCATCTGCGAGGTGATCGCCCTCGCTCATCCCGATCAGACCGACCCGACGGGCGTCTGGAAATGCGTCGATGTGCGCGCGGTCGGGCGCCTGCCGCGCCCGGTGACGCTCGCCGACGTGAAAGCCAATCCGAAGCTTTCGGAGATAGCCCTGGTCAAGACAGCGCGGCTATCCGTGCAGCCCGTAACCGAGGCCGAATGGATCGAGGTCTGCCGCATGGGTGGCCTTGCGAAACCGACGCTTGCCAAGACAGGCGTCAGGCCGGCTGCCAAAAAGCCTGCGAGCAAGAAGCCCGCGAAGAAGACATGAGCGGCGCCACACACGCCGCGCTGGACCCGCGCGACGCCGCAGCCGCGCAACGGTTCATCGCCGCAAACACCCGCCCGCTCAATCCGCCGCTCGTTCCCGAGATCCGCCTGCACCTCGCCGAGGAGAGCCTGCCCATCTGGCAGAGGACCGAGGAGGAGCTGGGCGAGATGAACGTGCCGCCGCCCTACTGGGCTTTCGCCTGGGCGGGCGGACAGGCGCTTGCCCGTTATCTGCTCGACAATCCGTCGCTGGTCGCGGGCAAATCCGTCGTCGATCTCGGCACCGGCTCGGGCCTGACCGCAATTGCCGCCAAGCGCGCGGGCGCCGCGTTCGTGCTCGCCGCCGACATCGACGCGCTCGCCCTCGCAGCGGTCCGTGTCAATGCAGCGTTGAACGGCGTCGATGTGGAGACGACAGCCGACGACCTCCTGGCCGAGCCGCCGCGTCCTGTCGGCGTCGTGCTTGTCGGCGATCTCTTCTATGAGCGCGAGCTCGCCGCGCGCGTTACGGCCTACATCGAACGCGCAGCGGCCCAAGGCGCGCATGTGCTGATCGGCGATCCGAAGCGCAGCTATTTTCCGAAGGATCGCTTCAGGCTCGCCGCCGAATACCAGGTGCCTGTCACGCGCGAGCTTGAGGACGCCGAGATCAAGCGCACCTCCGTCTGGGAGCTCTGACGGGTCACTGCCGCGTCCCCGGCTCCTCGTGGCGGCGCAGGAGCTTGGCGTGCAGTGCCCGCGCCGTGGCCTCGATCTCCGAGAGCCGCCCATGCTGCATCTCAGACGCCACCACCTTCATCGCCGCGGCAAGCGTCATGGGGTGCGCGAGCCCGAGCCGCACCATGATGCGCACGGCTTCTTCCGCTGCGGCATCCTGCACCCGGATGGGCTGGCGCATGCGCAGGATCAGGTTGTCCAGAACCGGGTTCCGGGACGTCATGGCGGCTTCCCTCCATTGACGCGGCGGGATCATGCCCCTGAAGCGTGTCAGTATAACGCCTTGAGACCCAAGGCGGGTTCCGGCGAGCGGCCGATGGCCGCCTGCGGCGCCGGCACGCGGATTTGTGCTGGGCGGGGGTGCAACTCGGCCTTGAACGGGGGGCGAATTCGGCCTATCAAGGCGCGCTTCCGGCCCGAGCGCGGGCTCCGGACGGCGACAAGCCGCAATAGCTCAGTTGGTAGAGCACGTCATTCGTAATGACGGGGTCACAGGTTCGAGTCCTGTTTGCGGCACCATCAAAATCAAACACATACGACGAGAGACGATTTTCGCTCAGGGCGTGTAGGGCCAAATGAGGGCCGACGGCGAGGAAATCGAGCGCATCGAATACCGATGGGCTGCGGACGGGCGCTGCGTGGCCACGGCTTACGTCGCCAAGCCGGGGCGCCGAGGGCGGCTGCCCAAGTGGACCAATGGCGCGTTGGGATAGCGCCTCTGATCTCAAGCAGAACCACGTTTGATCGCGATCACGGCCAGCGCCGTGCCCGCGTGATCTCCTCTCTGTGCGCGGCTCTAACGGGTCACGCCTTGAAGCTTCCGATTGCATACGATCTCCAACTTGGGTGCGGTGCTTCTCACGAGCCCGCACCCTTTTTTGTGCGGACGGCGTTGCAGACTCGGGGGGCGGGGGTTCGCAGAACGCGTGCGAGCGGTGAAAGGCCAGAAATTTTTTTGGAAAATTTTACCAGGGCACACTCACTGCAGCGCGCCATTCAGAAGAAAGAACAAAACCGCGGCCACGATCGAGATTATCATTGACGTGAGCGCAGCCTTGGCACCCTCGCTAGTTATTGCCTCTTCAGGGCTGCTGATTGCTGAGAATGCGAAAATCGGCGCCAAGAGACCGTACAACGTAACTGCGCCCATCGCAGCCACCACGAAATTTCCGAGGAATACGACAGTTTTGACTTCCCAGCCGCCAGAGTCGTCGATGGACCAGTGCCGAACGAGCGCCAATCCGAAGACAAAGGCCAAGCAAAAGAGGTCTTTGTACCAGTCTGGCAGGTGAAACGGCACGAAGAACAGCAGTCCTTCGATGAGCGGATAGAAGATCGCACGGTAGTAATCGAGGATGCCCGCGAACAGCGGCGCGAGGCCGATTGAGAACGCCTTCTGAGCCAGGCTTATGAGTGAGACGGCACTCGTGAGACCGCCGAGTAGCTGCCACCAAAACGAGAACTCGTCTCGCGCCGCCGCTGGCATGAAGCACCCGTGAATATCAGTAGGTGATCGAAATGCGCACAAGGTGTAGCGCATTGCCAAGCGGCTGGGAATGGCGCCGAGGCTGCCCACCCGAAACCGCACACCGCTCCTGTATAATGATGCCCACAGCATCAGCTTACAGGAGCACCCTGTTGTCCGACAAAGTCCGCACCAACCACCTCCGCCGGAAGCTTCTCCGACGCCGCGCCCTCACCCCGTCGGGATCGCACGCGAGGTCTGGCAGCGCTTGTAGGCTTCGTCCAGGCCATACGGGGCCTCGAGGCTCCTCGCGCCTTCGGGAAGCACGAGCACCTGCCGATGCAGGAAGGAGCACACCTCCTCCAGCGCCCGGCGCTCGTTGAGATACGAAAGAACGAAAAACAGAAGCCCGATGCCGAGGCCGATGCAGACCAGAATGATTTTCTCGTCGAACGTCATGGATCACCGATGCGCCGCCCCTGCGGGCCGCCGTCTCTCGGGCGAGCCGTGACATGGGCCGGAAGCGGGAGTCCAGCGGAATTTGCCGGGGCTTGCCTCCCGCGCCCGTCTCCGCGATCTTCGCTCGACCGTCACGCGCTCCTGCGAGCCGCGCATAAGGGGGGTATTCGCATGTTCAAAGGGTTCTCGCTCGACGCCTTCTCCAACAAGCGGCGCTTCGAGACTCTGTCCGAGAAGGAGATCCTCGCTGTCGCGATCTCGTCCGAGGAGGAGGACAGCCGGATCTATGCCGCCTACGCCGCGAAGTTGCGCGCCGAATATCCGGCCAGCGCCGCAGTCTTCGATGCCATGGCCGCCGAGGAGGACATCCATCGCAAGGCGTTAATCGACCTCTATCGGCGCCACTTCGGCGACGTCATCGTGCCTCTCAACCGCGAGCATGTCAGTAATTTCTATACGCGCCGGCCCGTCTGGCTGGTCGAGAACCTGGGTCTCGACCGCGTCCGCCACGAGGTTGCGGATATGGAGCGGGAGGCGCAGCAGTTTTATGCGGCCGCCGCGGCACGGGCCACGAGCGCCGAGATCCGCAAGCTCCTGGGCGACCTGGAGCGCGCCGAAGCCAGCCACGAGGCAACCGCGAGCAAGCTCGAGGAGAAATACCTCGGCACGGCGGCGCGCACCAAGGAGGATGCCGCCGCGCGCCGCCAGTTCATCCTGACGTGGGTGCAGCCGGGCCTCGCCGGTCTGATGGATGGATCGGTCTCGACGCTCGCGCCGATCTTCGCCACCGCCTTTGCCACCCACAACCCGTGGACGACGTTTCTCGTCGGCCTGTCCGCGTCGGTCGGCGCCGGCATCTCGATGGGGTTCACGGAGGCCGTCCATGACGACGGCAAGATCTCGGGCCGTGGATCGCCATGGAAGCGCGGTCTCGCATCTGGCGTGATGACCGCGCTTGGCGGGTTGGGGCACGCGCTCCCCTATCTCATCTCGGATTTCTGGACCGCGACCGTGATCGCGCTGATCGTCGTTTTCATTGAGCTGTGGGCTATCGTCTGGGTCCAGAACCGCTACATGGAGACGCCGTTCCTGCGCGCGACCTTGCAGGTGGTGCTCGGCGGCGCCCTGGTTCTCGCAGCGGGCATCCTGATCGGCGGTGCGTGACGCCCGCGCCATCCGCACTTGTCGAAAATGTAAAGCAACCGGTTCGCCGCCTCGATCGTAATAGAGGCAAGGCAGCGCGCTTGGACGCCTGCCGTGGTGAGCGCCGGGCGCTCCCGATCGATTGAGAAAGGAACTTTCCAATGATGACAGTCAAAAGCGCCGCCTTGGCGCTGACGACGGTTCTATGCGCCGCCACGCTGACGGTAACGGCTGAGGCCAGAGGAGCTTTCGCCGGGGGGCACGTCGGCCACGTGGGCGGGCACTCCGGCCACGTCGGACACATCGGCCATGTGGGACACGTCGGTGGACACTGGGGCCATGGCCACTGGGGCCACCACCACGGCTGGTATGGCCCGGCCTTCGGCGTCGGATTCTACGAGCCCTATTACTCATCTTACTACGATGACGATTGCTACCGCATCTATCGCAACCACCATTGGCGATGGGTTTGCGATTGACGGGGTTGTACGGAGACGGCGCGCCGGACCGATAGCCCGGCGCCCGGAACGGCATGCTTGCGGGAAATCAACGCGGAACCTCACAACGGGCGAATACGTTTCTCGGTGTTAGTCCCGGAGGATCAGTGATGACCGCGACGATCAAGAAGAAGAGAGCCGAACTCGACCAGGAGCTCGACAAGGCGCTCGAGGCGACATTTCCTGCGAGCGATCCCGTGAGCCTCGAAGACACGATCTCCGACAGCCCGGATCGCCCGATCGATCGCGCCCCGCCGAGGATCGACAAGAAGCTTGTCGAGGCGTTGGCAAAGAGGGTCGCGAAGAAGAAGGGCGCACCGTGACGTGTCGCGCGGTTACTGTCTATTAACGGAAAGGTGGCGGCGCGGAGGTGCGCTCCATCGGAAGGGGCTTTGCTAGCCCGAAAACACTGGCGGCAGCCTATCGAGAAGCATGCTCTCGTCAGGCCGCCGCTCGACACCAAGGTACGCGGGACCTGATCCCTGGCGCGTGAGTGCAATTAAACAATGAAATCGTTTCAACTCTGCAAACGAACTGCGTCACCCTAACGATCTGGGCCCGCGGTACATTTGGCCGCAGGCGTCACAAGCGGTCGCGATCAGGCGTCTGAGGCCTGACGGCAAGCAGCGCGCCGACGAGCGGCACGCTGAGGGCGTGTGGCAGAAGCTTCACCGCAAGGCCGGCGATTGACGGCAGCACGCCAGGCACGATCACCGTGAGCCCGAGAAGGTAGCCGCGATAGGCACTGCGCGCCACGGCATCAGCGCTCATTGCGGGGACGAGCGTGCGATAAAGCGCGCTCTCCGCCTGCATCTCACGATGGAACGTTGTGTCCACGGGTCCCGGCGCTATCGCCACGATCCGGACGCCGCGCCCGCGCGTCTCGTGCGCCACCGCTTCCGTCAGCGATACGAGATAGGCTTTGCTCGCATAGTAGGCTGCCTGATACGGACCCGGCACCAGCCCGCCGAGCGAGGCAACGTTGAGAACGCCGCCGCGCCCGCGCGCGAGCATCGCCGGGAGCGCGTGATGCATGAGCCGCGTTGCCGCCGTGATGTTGAGCGCAATCAGCCGCTCGAGATCGTTAGACGCCTGCTCGGCGAACGAACCGGCGAGGCCGGTCCCGGCATTGTTGACGAGCACGTCACAATAAAGTCGGGCCGCCATGAGCGCCGCGTCGAGCCGCTCCGGCGCATCCGGCAGCGTGACGTCGAGAGAAAGCGGAACGACGCGCACACGCGCGGCGCGTTGGATCTCCTCGCAAGCCGCCGCGAGCGGTCCCTCATCGCGCGCGATCAGCACGACATCATGCCCCGCACGCGCAAAGCGCAACGCGAGCGCTCGCCCGATCCCGCGCGAGGCGCCAGTCACGACGACAGCCGGCGCGAGCCCGTTTGCAGCCGCAAGCGCCGCGGGATCGGGATGCGCGCGCCGGCCGATCCAGAGGTCCGCGAGAGAGGCGATGGAGCGGAGAGGATGCGGCGGCATGGGGCGCGGTCCGGCTGTCTTCCGAGAGGGTTAAACATGGCGGACGCTCGACGCTGTCAGGGTCCGCTCCGCACGACCCCTAGGGATCGTGTTGAATTTGAAGGTCGAATCCCGCGGGCGTCCTGGCAAGAGCCGAATTCCAGGTTCGTTCCGAGCGCCTGACGTATGGCAGCCGGGTGTCGCAAATGTGCCCGGATCTTGTGGATAACATTGAAAGACTGAAGCGCCGGTCACGAACCGGCGCGACAGTGGCGCCGCCGACAACGTGAAATTCAGCGGCGTCGTTTTGAAGTGCGCGTTGCGCCGCTTACGGACCAGCAGCTCACAAAGCACTGACAGCCCTGGTCCAGATCACGCATGCAACCAACCGAAGACGTTGGGCATTGCAGTACGAGCCAATCGAGCTTCGATTTCACGATCGCGAAAAAGGTTGGCCCGTAAGTCGGATTACTGGTGGAGGAGCGTACGATGAATGCAAATGCGTCAAGATCGCTAGCCGACCAGGGCTCGGATAAAAACCCAGGCCTCGCGTCGTTCGAAGCGTGGCTGAGCATAAACCGCCCGATGCTGGCGGCGATGACGGAGCTGAACGGCCGTTTCCTCGAGCAGGTCTCGAGGGCGAACAACGAGTGGCTGGGCTTCGTCAACCGGCGCTTCAACGAGGATATGGCCGCCTCGCAGCGCTTCATGGAATGCAAGACCGTGCAGGATCTGTTCGCCGCGTACTCGGACTTCGTTCAGCGCGCGCAGCAGCAGTATCAGGCCGAGTTCCAGTACTTCGCGCGGCTGAACCAGAAGCTCGCCGATGAGACGGCCTCCGTGATCAAGTCCCACATGGACGAGGTCGAAACGGAAGTGGACGTTCGCCACTAGCCTAGGCCGACGGAAACTCGAATTGTGCCGGCGCGCACCGCGTTTGCCGGTCAGGATGCTTGTTTGTCCGGTCCAAGGACCACGCGCCGCGCCAGCGGCGACAGCAGCACGATCACAGCCAGGATCGCCAAGCCGAACACCAGAAGCACCGAAAGCTCGTCCGCTCCCGAGCCCAGGTAGCGCACGATGATCGACACGAGGATATCGTACTTGAAGACCGCGATAGTGCTCGCCGCGACGCCCGCGAGCTTGGCAGCCAGCTCGAGGTCATGGTCGTGCTGGCGGAACGAAAAGAGAAGCAGCAGCATCGCCCACGCGCCGAACAGGAAGCTCATGAGCGGCACGATGGCGCGGAAGCCGCCCTTCTGCTGTACGCCGAACAGCGCATCCGCCGACTGCACGTAGCCCTGGCTCATGAGCGGGAAGAAGATCATCGCCGCCGCGCCCACCAGCACACCGATCTCGATGCGTGCGATCTGCTCCGGATAGTGGTTCTTCACGCCCGTATGACGGACGGTCAAGAGGATGCTGATGGCAAGCAGGATGAACAGGAAGAACACTTTGCCCGGCAACAGCAGCTTGTGGACGCGGCCTGTAATCGATTGCTCGGTCGGATCGAGGTAGAGCCGGTCGATCGCCGACTGGTAGCGCTGTTGGGCTTGGCAGCATTCGGCATCCGTGCTGAGCGGCGGCGAGTCCGTCAGCGGCGTCGAGGCGAAGCAGAACCGCTTGACCTCTTCCGATCCGTCGCTGCCGATCAGCGGTTCCGCACGGCAAGAACGATAGAATTCGTGCACGCCGATCCGATTCTGGCTGACCTTTCGCAAATTGGTCACGCCGTCGAGGAGCGCGACGCGCTCGCAACGCCCCGACTCCTCGCATCCAGCAGGCTCGCTCTTGTCCTCCGCGAGCGTCGCGGGCTTCAGATCCCAAACCGACCGGTGTGGATTGGATGCGAGGCCTTGCCCGATGTACCAGGCGGCGGCGCCGAGAAGCACGAGCCCGGCGAGGAAGCGCATCGGCCCGAGCCGGACATGGCGCCAGTACATGTCCACGAACGCGCACGACGGCAGGTAGAATGCGGCCAGCGCGACCAGCCCGAGGGTCGGAAAGAACAGAAAGAGATGGCTGTCGAACGTGACGAAGGTCAGCGCCTTCTCCGTGCCGAATTCCCAGATGAGCAACGCCGGGACGACGACGAACGAGGCGCCGAGCAGCACATAGACAAAGAACACGAACGCGCGCGCACCAAGAGACATCGAGCACCCTGCCTGGAACCGTCCCAACGAAGTCAGCCGGGCCGGAGTATGCCGATCAAGACCGCCGCGGCCTAGGGATTCCCGGCCACGCTCGGAGGCGAACCGCAACGCGGCGCCCGGCATTTACCAATCGGAGCACCTGGCTCCTCAAGGGGCGAGGGGCCGGCGTTAAAACGCCCCGGCCGTTGGCAACGGCCGGGGCGACTGAGGCACTGAGACAATAACTGGAAATATGACTTTCAGTATTCAAGCAGCCTCGGCTTCGAGAGCGGCGCCCGCGTGTGCGCCGGCTGGCGCCTGGCGGGTCTCTGCCGCGGCGGCAAGGCGCGGCCAGACCTTGCGCGGGCGCACAATCCGCTCGCAGGGAATGCCGTGCCAGTGCGTTGCCGGCGGCAGCGTCTCGCCCTTCATGAGCACCGATAGCGGACCGAGCACCGAGCCGGCCTGCATTTCCGTGCCGTAGAGCACGACGGCCATATTGCCGACCGTGCACCCGTCGCCGATCCTGAGGTGGTCCGCCTTGAAGATGCGGTCCTCGAACAGGTGCGTCTGGATCGTTGCGCCGAGGTTGAGGCACGCCCTGTCGCCGATATCGACGAGGTCGAACTCGGAGAACAGCGTCGTGTCGATGAAGCACCACTTGCCGATCTTGCAACCCATCATGCGCAGGCAGGGCGCGATGAGCGGCGTGCCCATCAGCGGCTGCATCGCGGCCGCGGCGATGGTCTCGTAGAGGCCGTTCACGAGTTCGTTGTGCCAGACGTAGCGCGACCACAGAGGCTTCACGACCGGCCCGTGCGTGCCGGTCAGGGCCTCCTTGATCATCGCGGTGAGAAGGATCGCCACATAGGCGAGGGTGATCGCCACGGCCGGCATCAGGGCGAACACCTGCCATAGCGGCAGCGTCCGGTAGCCCGCGACCAGGAACGCGACGAACGCCACGATGCCGCCGACCGCGAGGACGCTCGGCAACAGGATGCGCACCGCATCCGTGAGCGCCCGCTCCAGCCGGGCGAACAGGCTCGGCTTGAAGATCTGAGCATCCGCGAAGCAGCAATCCTTCTGCGTGTTGGGCAGCGCGAAGCTGGGCGAGCCGAGCCACCGCGTTCCGTTCGGCACGACGGGCGTGTCCGCGGGCGGCGTCGAGGCGACGCCGATCAGCACGTCGTCGCCGATCGTGTGGCCACCCGTCACAACCGCGCTGTTGCCGATGAAGGTCCGCGAGCCGATCTTGACCGCGCCGAGCTCGAGCATGTCGTTGTGGATGCGCTCGCCGCCGACGAGGCAGGCGTCAGCAAGGAAGCTCCCTTCGCCGATTTCGAGCACGTCCGGGCAAACCTGCGAGACGGTCGAGATCTCGACGCCCTTGCCGATCTTCGCACCGAAGGCGCGCAGCAGGCCCGGCAGGTAGATCGTCGCATAAACCGGCATCAGCAGCGTCTTGGTGTTTTCGAGCAGATAGGCTGCAAACCAGTGGCGCAGATAGCGGAAGCTGTACACCGACATCGTCCCCGGCTTGAGCGGGCCGATCAGGCGCTTCAGCATGATCGCGCCGCGGATGTAGACGAAGAGCCCGAGCGGGATAGAGGCGAACGCAGCTGCGATGCCCCACGACGGGCCGCCGAGGTAGAGCGCACCGAGCACGAGCGCGACCGACGGGACCGCGGTCATGAGCAGGAAGTAGCCCATGGCGTAGATCAGCACGAGATGCACGAGGCCGTAGAAGGCGCGCACGAGCTTATGGCCGAGCCGGGCGAGCGGCGAAGCGTTCTTCACGTTCCGCTTGCGCTCGGGCACATTGACGGTCGCAGGCAGCGCGGGGATGCCGCGCCGTGCTTCGCCTTCCGCCATCTCGATGCCGTCCGGCAGAAGGGACATATCGTCGAGGCGCGCACCATCGCCCATGCGCGATTCGAGGCCAAGCGAGCACTGCATGCCGACGAAGCAATCGTTTCCGATTGAGACCGGGGCGATGACGAGATAGCCGTCCTCGACACGATAGCCGAGGATCTGCGTCTCGGCACCGACGCTCGAGTTGTCGCCGATCGACACCATGTCCCACGCGCTCGAGAGGTTCGTGGAGATCGTGACGTCGCGTCCGATCTTCGCGCCCATCGCGCGCCAGTAGAGGCTCATGAGCGGCGTGCCCTTGAACATCTCGGCCCAGGCCAGCGCCTGGAAGCGGTTTGCGATCCACCAGCGCAGGTAATAGAAGCTCCAAAGCGGATAGCGCCCGGCCTGGTAGCGCCCGACAACCATCCATTTCACGGCGATGCTGAGCAGAAGCAGGAACGGCCACGCCGCGAAGCCGATCACGGTCGACAGCCCGGCCGCAACCGTCCAATGCATCCGGCCGTCGGCTACGGCCGTGATGACGAGCACGACGTAGGTGAGTGGTAGCGCGAGAACGGCATAGTAAGTCGCCGCGACGAGCGCCTGCAGCGTTACCGTGGTCCACCGCACCAGCGGATGGACGCTCGCGAACGCGCGGTCGCTGGCCGTCAGGCCGTCGGCTGCAAATGCCGCCTCGTCAGCATCGCTCTCGGCGAAATCCGCATCCTCCTCGCGCTTCTGCGAGTTGGAGAGGTGCGCTGCGAGGCCACGGACCGTGCGGTGCTCGTAGATGTCGCGCACGGAAAGGAACATCTTGCCGGTGGCATCGCGCGTGCGCGCCACGGCCTGCGCCGCGAGCAGCGAGTGGCCGCCGAGGTCGAAGAAGAAATCGGCTTCGGCCGAGATCTCGGGAAGCCCGAAGGCCTGCTGCCAGGCGCCGACGATCTGCCGCTCGAGGTCGTTGGCCGGCGGCACCACGGCGCCGGTATCGACGAGCAGCTTCTGCGGCGGCGGCAAGGCCTTGCGGTCGATCTTGCCGCTCGACATCATCGGCAGCTCGGCCATCACGTCGAGGTACTGAGGCACCATGTAAGCCGGCATGCGGTCGCGCATGAGCGCGGCAAGCGCATTGCGGTCGAGGTCGTCGCTGCCGTCCTCGGTGACGACGTAGGCCGCAAGCTCCTTGAGGTCCCTGGTATCGACGACGGCCACGGCCGCGGCCTTGATCGAGGCATGCTCGAGCAGCACCGACTCGATCTCACTGAGCTCGATGCGGAACCCGCGGATCTTGATCTGATCGTCGAGCCGTCCGAGGAAGTAGAGCTCGCCGCTCTCTCCAAGCCGCACATGGTCGAACGTGCGATAGAGGCGGCCGCTGCCGTCGCAGTCTAGCGGATCGGCGATGAAACGCTGGGCGGTGAGCTCCGGAAGGTTCATATACCCGCGCGCGACGCCGGCGCCGCCGATGAACAGCTCGCCCGTCTCGCCCGCCGCAACAGGCTTCAGGGTCTCATCGAGCACATGCGCCGTGTACCCGGGAAGCGCAACGCCGATGCTGACCGCCTCGTCCGGCGCACATTCGCTCCAGGTCGCGACCACGGTCGCTTCCGTCGGGCCATAGGTGTTGAGCATGCGCCGGCCGGGCTTCGCCCAGCGGGCCACCAGCTCGGCCGAGCAGGCTTCGCCGCCGAGAATGAGGGTGTGCACCGTCGGCAGATCGCGATCGATCATCGCGAGCAGTGTCGGCACGGTGGAGAAGTAGGTGATCTCATGCGCATCGACGAAGTCGGCGACGTCCGCCGGCGATCGCAGGATCTCCTCGGTCGGCACAATCAGCGTGCCGCCGAGCGAAAGCGCAGCCCAGATCTCCTCGACCGAGGCATCGAACGCCGTCGAGAAGCCCTGATAAACGCGGTCGTCGGCCGTAACTTTGTAGACGCTCTTGAGCGTGCGGACGAAGGCCCCCGCATTGCGGTGCTCGATCATCACCCCTTTGGGGCGACCGGTCGACCCCGACGTGTAGATCACGTAGCAAAGGTCGGTGGGCAGGATCTCGCGCTCAAGCGACGGCGCCGTTGCGGGCAGCCGGGAGATCGGCGTGTGATCCCGATCCAGGTTGATGATCGGCGTCGGGATGGCGCCGTCGACGGCGGCGAAAAGGGAATGCTCGGTCACGAACGCCGTCGCATTCGAGTCCTCGAGGATCGCCTTGATGCGCTCGAGCGGAAACCTGGGATCGATGGGCACGTAGCCGGCGCCGGCCTTAAGAATGCCGAGCATCGCCGCGTAGAGCCGCGGCGACTTCTTGAGATAGAGCGCAACCAGGTCGCCCGGCCGGACACCGCGCGAGATGAGCCCGTGGGCGATCTGGTTGGCATAGGCGTCGAGCTCGGCATAGGTGAGAACCTCGTCGGAGAACTCGACCGCGAGCTTGTTCGGACGCAACGCAACCTGCGCTTCGAAATAGAGGTGAAGGAGTCGCGGCGGCGAAGCCTCGTAAGATCGCCGTGTCTGCGGTCCCCAGCCCGTATTAAGCATTGACGTGCGCCTCGATGGGCGAGGCGAGGCACAAATCGATCCCGTTACCGCTGTCGGGGGTCCGACGGCAGTTTGCAGAGGCTTCGATTGTCAGGATCGGCTAGGCTGCGGGCCGCATTCCGGGGCGTCCGAAAGGACAGCGTCGCGAACTCAGACGGTCTTCCTCGCTTCGGTTTCTAGTTTTCGAGGGGAAGGTCGCAAGGCGTATGCCATGCCTCTTTTGGGCAAGCTCCGATCACCGCCGGCAACGCGCCACGGCGCGCAGCAGCCGTTAAATCCTTTATTCTGCTGAGGTTTGGCGGACGTCCGTAAGCAGATGCAGATCGATCTGCAGCGCACCGTCCAACCGTGTACGTTGTCCCGCCTGCGGGACCGTCGCTTCGAAATGGCCCACGTGTCCTAGAGTGGAACGCGCGGGTGGATCGCCGATCGAGGTACGGGAGTAGCCACGAGGGTGGTGAGCTTCCGGAGGGGTTCGAACGCAGCGTCCGAAGCCGCGCTTAATGTTAACGTGCACGCCACGGTGCTCTTCGGCCTTTTTTCCAAGGGCGATGCGCGTGATGTGCGATAAGGAATGTTAACTCTCGGCGGAATGACCTGCGTGCTGCGTATTTTTGCCCTTATAGGATCTTTGGCAGTGCTGAGCGTCTCCGGCGTCTCGGCTGTCGCGTATTATCTCGGACGCGGATCGGGCGACGTGAAGAAGGGCTACGATATCACCCCGAGCAGGCTTGTCCCGGTCTACCCCGAGGGCTACCGCTGCTCACCGCTGACTTCGCTATACGCAAGTTGGCGCGACATCGATGGATCGCGCCGCACTGAGGCGCATTCCGGTGTCGATGGCGGGAGGCTTGGCGAGGCGATCATCGCGCCCGCGTCTGGCACCGTGAAGGCGGTCTGGGAAGCCAATTGGGGATGGGGCAAGGAAGGCGCGCTGCTCATTTCGCACACCGCCTCCGAGCTCAACATGGCGGACGGCGCTGCCTATTACCTCACGGCCTACGACCACTTGAAATACGACGATATCAAACACTTTGAGGTCGGCCAGCGGATCTCCCGCGGCGAGCGGCTGGCGCGCGTTTCTCGGCCTGGCGGCCATGCCATCTATCTGCCGGAGGTCCATTGGGAGGTCTGGGAGGTCCAATCCGATACGTTGACCTGGGTCACCAATCGCCACGGCGGGCTGGAGTGGCGCAACCCCAAGGCGCGGCTCATCGACCCCTTGTACTTGCTTGGCGTCCACGAGCCGCCGGAGGACGGAATATCGGTCCGCATCGTGCCGTTTGATCCGGAAGCCGATTACGCGAAATTCCGGGGCTTCACCTACATCTTCCCCTGCCGCAAGGCATGAAATGTAAACCCTGACGGCGGTTTCCGCACCGGCCGCAGAGAGGCGTCTGGCCGCTGGCATCGGGCTTGCAGCCGCTCTTTCAGTTTCTCATTCCAATAGGAGCTGAAAATGCGTCGCTCAAAGGTTCCCTCCGTCCTCACCTACGCACGCGGATCTGCTGTCGCGGCCGCCGTGGCCGTGCTTGCCCTCCACGCGGCCCCGGTTCGCGCCGAAAACAGCGCGGCAACCGCCTCAGAGACCGGAACCATTTGGTGGTCCGAGATCATGAGCACGGATCCCGCACGCACCCGCGACTTCTACGCGAGCGTTGCCGGCTGGACCCCGAAGACGGTCGCAGCCACCGATACAACGCGACCGCCGAACCCCGGCGAGGCCGAGTACACCCTCTTCATGCACAACGGCATCGAGGTGGCCGGCGCTTCGAAGCTCGAGACGGGAGACAGCGACGCCCGCCCTGGCTGGATGAGCTACATCGAGGTCGCGAACGTCGACACCGCGGTCATCGAGGCCCTGAAGAAGGGTGGCCGCATTCTGAAGGCGCCGTTTGACGATGCGAACACGGGCCGGATGGCCATCGTCGCCGACCCGGACGGAATCCCCGTCGGCCTCGTCACGCCGAGAGCTTCAGCCCCGGTAAACTAACGCACCGATCGGCGCCGCATTGTCCACAGCATGCCGGCGCCGATGGAGTTGCGCGATCAACGATCTCGCGGGGTTCTGGGGGCAATGCGTTGCCGCGGCGCCAGCGTCAGCCCAGAAAATGAGCACGCGTGCTATCCTGCACTCGACAGATGGCCGTGAATCATTTGTCTGATGATCAACACATCGTCTCGTGGGACTTGTATCTGCGTTTTTCCCGCACTGGCCTAGGGGGCACACTATGGGGAAGCGCACCATTACGTCCGTCGTGGGCGGACTCGCTTTTGCGCTGGCGGCAAGTCCGGCTTTTGCTGATGGCATGGTTTCGCTGAAGGACACGGTCGTTGCGCCCGAGGCGCCGACTTGGTCCGGCATGTATTTCGGCGGCAGCTTCGGCTACGGCTGGAACGAGTCCGACAACATCTACAACGACTCGGACGGCGACAGCGAAGTCAACAAGGAAGATGCCGACGGCGGCCTCGTCTCGCTCGTCTGGGGCTACGACTGCCAGTGGGACCGCATCGTCGTCGGCGTGTTCGGCGATATTGATTGGTCCGATATCAACCGTGGCCACGACGAAGACGGCATGACCATCGACAGGTCGTACAACATCGGCGGCCGCATCGGCTTGCTCATTCGGCCGACGACCCTGGCCTTCCTGACGGCCGGCTACTCGCGCGCGCACTTCGACAACGACCATTGGTGGGACATCCCAGGCCTAGGCGAAGGAAAGGGCTCGGCTGACTTCGATGGGTACTTCATCGGCGGCGGCCTCGAGCATATGATCGGCAACGGCTTCTTCCTGCGCGGCGAGGTCCGCTACGCAGATTACGGCGATGAGATCACGAATGCTGGTACACTGGGCCCGCTAACCTGGGTCGACAAGGAAGACCCGGAGATCTGGACCGCCAAGCTCGGCATCGTCTACAAGCTCAATCGCGGCAGCCCGCTCCTCGGCGGCGAGACCGATGGCAGCATCAAGGTCATCAGCTATGGCGGCGTCGACGTCGCCAAGGACATCTGGACCGTCTTCTCCGGCAACCTGTTCGCGCTGAACGGCGACTTCACGCGTAACGGCTTCGTCTTCCGCAACTTTGGCTGGTACTCGGACTATCAGTACGACGGACTCTCGTTGGGCGAGGTCGATGCAGAGGATCGCGCAATGGATGCGATGCTCGGCTACCTCTTCTACCACGGCTCGACGAGCATCATCGGCTACCTCGGCATGGAGGTCCGCGACGTCGACCTCTCGCCGGATGACACCGACAATCCGGTGCGCGGCACCGAGACCGGCTTCAAGGTCGCTCTCGAGATCGAGGCCGGTGACGAGAGCCCCTTCTACTACGCCTTCGACACCAGCTACTCGACGGCGTTCGACACCTACTACGGCAACCTGCGCCTCGGCTGGAACCGCAGCGGCACCAAGTTCGGTCCCGAAGGCGAGATCTGGAGCGAGGAAGGCGATGTCACGTCTCGCCTCGGCGCCTTCGTTGTCCATCCCTTCAATCTGCGTCCGACACTTCCGGCGGAAATCTCGCTGAGCGGCGGCTATCAGTGGGTTGAGAACGAGGACGGCACCGACGGCTTCGGTGGCAACCGCGGCGGCGAAGGCGGCTATTTCAACTCCTATCTGAAGGTTCTCTTCTGATCGGAAGCATCTAGATATCGTCGAATGATCTCAAATCCGCCCCATCGGTTCGCCGATGGGGCGGATTGCTTTCTGACGTGGCAGCCGGATCGTCTCGGCATCAATTGCACAAGCGTCAAAGCCATTAACCAAGCGCGAGTACGGAGCAAGAGGCTCATCGCCGGTTGAGGACGGCGGCGTGTTGCGCTATGCCAAACTTGCCTAAGCGTTCGACCACCATTGGGGGGGACTGCCTTTAGAGGAGCGTCCCATGTCGAGCAATCTAGTCAACGGCATTTTCCAAGTTCTCACCTCCAACGTCCTCGAACAGTTCAGCGCGAGCCTCGGCCTCGAAAGGACGAAGGTTGAATCCGCGATGCGGGCGGGAGTGCCTGCATTGCTGGCGGCGTTGAGCTCGCTTGCGTCGAGGGTCGGTGGCGCTGCAGCGCTGCAGGAGGCGGTCTCGCGCCAGCCGGCCGATCTTCTGACGAAAATTGCGAGCGCGGTCGGCGGAGCAGGACAAGGCAAGCTGATCGATGCCAGCAATTCCGATCTGTCATCCCTACTCGGCACCACAACGACGTCCGCGGTTTCGAAGGCCATCGCCAAATACGCCGGCATAGGAAGCGGCGCGTCCCAGTCCGTCATGGGGATGTTGGGCTCCGCAGTTATGGGCGTGCTGGGCCAGCAGCAACGTGCAAGCAATCTCGATGCGACCGGGTTGGCGGAGCTTCTCGCGTCGCAATCGGACAACATTGCCCGCGCCATGCCCTCGGGGCTCGCCAAATACCTCAGCGGCACCGGCATCCTCGAAGGCATCACGCAGGACGAGGACAGCCATTCCTCCGCGGCGCACTCGTACTCCGTGTCCCCGGAATACACCGCACCTGCGGCAACGAAGTCGTCCTCGATGCAATGGGGTTGGCTGCTTCCCGTCTTGGCCTTGGGCGCCGCGTTCGGGTTGTGGCAGCTTTTCTCGCGGTCGGATGAGCGACGCGCGGACGTGCCTCCGTCTGCCCCAGTCGCGACGGACACCTCAAGGACGGCGGCCGGCCCCGACGTAAAGGACATGCCGGCGAGCAGTGGCGCGAGCACGGGCGAAACAGGTCTCGCACCGGTTCAGGGACCGAATTTCCAGGTGCTCGATAGCCTGCGCGGCATCATGGTTGGAAGCGTCGATCTCGGCCAGCAATCCACATCCGCCGTTAATGCGCTGAGGGACTCGCTCGCGGCCATAACCGACGAAGCCTCGGCGCAGGCCGAGTTGGAACGGCTGAAGCGCTCGGCAGACGAATTCGACGGCATAAGCGGCCTTGCAAGTGAGCTCTCGCTCGAGAACAGGGAGTCTCTGGCGCATGTCATCGCGACCGTGAGGCCGACGCTGGATCAACTGTGCGACAAGGCGCTTCAGGTGCCGGGCGCCGGAGCCATCATCAAGCCCACGATCGATGACATCCGCGCCAAGCTCGACACCCTGGCGACATCCCGCGCGAGCTAGCGCGCGGAGAGAGCGTCCTCCAATTCTCTGCCCTGCCCGGGGCAGATGAAAAAGCACGTCCATGACGCACGTGGCCATCCGAGCTGCGTGACGCCTTGCAGCGCCTGGTGGACACCGACGATCCGGACGCTTTCTCCTTATATTGAGCGGGTTCTGTGCGGGCCACGTGGCAATCTCGAATGCGCCCTGGCTCCGGAAGAAAACGCTAGGGCCGTGCAGAGGCCGACGAATTGACCGCCGCACATAGCGCTTGAATAATACAACAATGTTTGTATTGTTGATAGCATGGATATTGAGACAGCCGTCGCTTGCCTTGCCGCGCTCTCTCACGAACAGCGCTTGCGCATTTTCCGTCTCCTCGTTCGCATGGGGCCGAGCGGGCTCCCTGCGGGAGAGATCGCCGAGCAGGTCGGCGCCACGCCGACGGGTGCATCCTTCCATCTCAAGGAGCTGGATCGTGCAGGCCTGATCCGCGCGACGCGGCAAGGGCGCTTCATTCGCTATGCAGTCCACGTCGAGGGCATGCGCAAGCTACTGGCGTTCTTGACGGAGGATTGTTGCCAAGGGCAGCCCGAGCTCTGCGGAAGTACCGTTCGCAAGGCGCGGGCGCTCCAAACAAAATAAGGGAGGAGTACGATGACCGCTCACAGGCCATTGAATGTTCTTTTTCTTTGCACGCACAATTCCGCACGTTCGATCATTGCCGAATGTGTGATGAACAGGCTTGGCATTGGCAAATTTCGAGGATTCAGCGCTGGCAGTCAGCCGAGCGGCCGCATCCATCCCTTCGCGCTCGATCTTCTGCACCAGCTCAACTACGACACCAGCAAGCTCCGGTCGAAATCGTGGGAGGAGTTTACGGGGCCGGATGCTCCTCAGCTCGATTTCGCTTTCACGGTTTGCGACAACGCCGCCAATGAGGTCTGCCCGGTGTGGCCTGGTCAGCCGATGACGGCGCACTGGGGCCTGCCCGATCCTTCGATCGCCGAAGGCAACGAAGCGCAACGGCGCTTCGCCTTCGCCGATACGCACCGCATGCTCTATCAGCGCATCAGCATCTTCACGAGCCTTCCGCTAGCCTCGCTCGACAAGCTGTCGCTCCAGAGAAGACTCGACGAGATCGGAAAGAGCGCCGCCACCGCGCCGGAGAAGGCTTGATGCAGGTGGCGCCCCTTCGGCAACGCCTCGGGGCGGAGTTCCTCGGGACAATGTTTCTGCTTTCGACCGTCATCGGGTCGGGGATCATGGGCGCCCGTCTCGCGGGCGGAAACGAGGCCTTGGCGCTCCTCGGCAACACGCTGCCGACGGGCGCCATCCTCGTCGTGCTCATCACGATGCTCGCTCCGATCTCGGGCGCCCACTTCAATCCAGTGGTGACGCTGGTATTCTGGCTCCGCCGCGAGCTTGCCGCGGGTGATGCGCTTGCATATGTGGTTGTTCAAGTCGTTGCGGCGATCGTCGGCGTGCTCTTGGCGCACGCAATGTTCGATTTGCCGATACTCCAAGTGGCGCAGAAGGTTCGCGCCGGCTGGGCCCAAGGCTTCTCCGAATGGATGGCTGCGCTCGGCCTCCTGGTCACGATCTTGCTGACCATGCGCGTCAAGCCTGACGGGGTGCCGATATCGGTAGGTTTGTACATCACCGCCGCCTACTGGTTCACCGCTTCGACATCGTTTGCGAACCCCGCCGTGACGCTGGCGCGCTCCTTGTCCGACACCTTTGCCGGTATCCGGCCCGCCGATGTCCCCCTCTTCGTTGGTGCGCAGATCCTGGGGGCTTGCTGTGCATTGGCGCTGGTGCACGTGTTCTTCGATGCTGGCCGGCAGGCCACGACATCCGCAAAAGAAGACGGCGAGCTCGTTCGAGCAAGAAAGACAGCCTCATGAAATCCGGTAACGGCGTTGACGATCTGTCCAACGTGGAGCGCAGCCTCTTCCACAAGCCGGACATTGCGCGGCTGGAGGCAGTTCCGCTGTCGTCGCACCGCCCGCGTATCCTGATGCTCTATGGCTCGGCGCGCGATCGCTCCTATAGCCGGCTGCTCACGTTCGAGGCGCAGAGACTCCTGGAAGCCCTTGGTGCGGAGACGCTCGTGTTCGATCCCCGCGGGTTGCCGCTTCCTGACGACGCGCCAAGCGACCATCCGAAGGTCAAGGAGCTGCGGGAGTTGGCAGCATGGTCCGAGGGCCAAGTGTGGTGTTCACCGGAACGGCACGGAGCCATGAGCGGCATTTTGAAGGCGCAGATCGATTGGATTCCGCTCTCCGTGGGCGCGGTCCGGCCGACGCAGGGCAAGACGCTGGCGCTTATGCAGGTCTGCGGTGGGTCGCAGTCCTTCAATGCAGTGAACCAGATGCGCGTGCTGGGCCGCTGGATGAGGATGTTCACCATTCCCAACCAATCGTCGGTCGCCAAGGCTTTCCAGGAGTTCGACGACAACGGCCGCATGAAGCCGTCATCGTACTACGAACGCGTCGTGGACGTTATGGAGGAACTCGTCAAATTCACGCTCCTCCTGCGCGACCGGGCGCCGTACCTTGTTGATCGCTATAGCGAACGACGGGAGAGCTCGGAGGAGCTGTCGCGCCGCGTGAACCTTCCGGCGGCAGTACCTACAGCGACATCGTCTTCCGTCACCGACAAGGCCTGCTGCGAAAGCACCTGCTGCGCGCCTGTCCCAACGTCTGATTGATTGGCTGAAGGCCCGCTAACCAAAAGCGCCCGGCGCACGAGTTGCATTGGTGCCATATTTGATTAACTGGGCCTGCGACCCTCAGTGGACAACTCTATTACGGACGCGTACCGTCATAGTAGAGACCGCTAATTTATATATCTATTTCAATAAAGTAAGCATTCATAAAACGGTTGTGCCGCTGGTCTATTCAAGACCCGCCGGGGCGAGGGGCCCTGGGTGGGGCGTCGGCAGAGGGCCGCGTCCGTCGCGTACCCCCGAGACATAGGAGATTAGCGTGAACACCAAGTTCATCGCATACACGGCAGCAGCTGCTGTAAGCATGGCTGCCTTTACTGGAACGGCGTTTGCCCGCGACCAGATCCGCATCGTCGGGTCCTCGACGGTGTATCCGTTTACCACGGCGGTTGCCGAGCAGTTCGGCAAGTCCGGCGGCAAGACCCCGGTCGTCGAGAGCACCGGCACGGGTGGCGGCTTCAAGCTGTTCTGCGCGGGCGTCGGCGAGGGCCATCCCGACGTTTCGAACGCCTCGCGCGCCATCAAGAAGAGCGAGTTCGAAGACTGCCAGAAGAATGGCGTGACCGACATCGTCGAGGTCAAGGTCGGTATCGACGGTCTCGTACTCGCCAACGGGAAGGACGGTCCGGAGTTGAACCTCACGCAGGAGCAGATCTTCCGTGCTCTCGCCAAGGAGGTTCCGGACGCTGAGGGCAAGCTCGTCGCCAACCCGAACAAGTCCTGGAAGGACGTCGATCCGTCCCTCCCCGACGAGAAGATCGAGGTGCTCGGTCCGCCCCCGACCTCGGGCACGCGCGACAGCTTCCTTGAGCTCGTCATGGAGAAGGGCGCCGAGAAGATCGCGGCCCTCAAGAAGATCAAGGACGATGACAAGGCCAACAAGACCAAGAACTTCGAGAAGATCTGGAAGTCGGTCCGCGAGGACGGCGCCTATATCGACGCCGGCGAGAACGACAATCTGATCGTGCAGAAGCTTGAAGCCAATCCGAAGGCTGTCGGCATCTTCGGCTATTCCTTCCTCGAGGAGAACACCTCGAAGATCAAGGGTGCCAAGATCGCGGGCGTTGGTCCGGATTACGACACCATCTCGGGTGGCAGCTATCCGGTCGCCCGTCCGCTCTTCATCTATGTGAAGAAGCAGCACGTCGGCGTCATCCCGGGCCTCAAAGAATTCGTGGCCGAGTATGTTTCGTCGAAAGCTATGGGCGAGGACGGGTATCTGCCGAAGAAGGGCCTCGTGCCGCTTCCGAAGGAGGAGGCTGACATCTCGGTTAAAGCCGGCACCGATCTCGTCGTGATCTCGGGTCCGTCTTCGTGATGGAGCAACGGGCTTTCGCCTCAGGCGTCTGCCCAGCATCACCTTGGAGGTGGGGGCAAAGCCTCCGCCTCCTTTCGCACCTCTAAATCTCGCTCGAGGCTCCGGCACACATGTCCGCAATCTATTTTCTAGCCATTGCCGTGCTCTCTGTGGCCGCATTCTTTTATGGTCGACAGAGAGGCACCGCGTTCCGGGCGGCCGGTCCCGATGTTCATTCCCTTCCGTCGTATCATGGCTGGTTTACGGCGATCGCCGTGGCGGTGCCGATGCTTATCCTGTTCTGCATCTGGAGCCCGATCGCGCCGAAGATCATCGAGGCGGAGGCCCTGTCCCGCCTCCCCGCTGCAATGCAGCCGACCGATTCGCTGTCGCATTCCGCGCTACTGCGCGAAATTTCCAATGCGCTCGCCGGCGGTGCCCTTTCGCAAAACGCAAAACCCGAGATTCAAGACGCTGCACAGACTTGGCAGTCGCTGGCTGCCATCAGCGATTACGCCCGCCTCGGTGTCGGCCTTCTGCTCGCGATCATCGGCTTTGGCTGGGCTGCCTCCCGCCTGGGAAGGAATTTCCGCGCCCGCAACAACGTTGAGCGTGCGGTACAGGTTCTCCTGGTCCTGTGCTCCGTCGTCGCCATCCTGACAACGGTCGGCATCGTCTTCTCGGTACTGTTCGAGACGTTGCGCTTCTTCGGAAAGTACCCCTGGAGCGACTTCCTGTTCGGTCTTCAATGGTCGCCCCAGATCGCGCTGCGTACGGATCAGGTTGGTCAGTCCGGCGCCTTCGGCTTCGTTCCGCTCTTCGTCGGCACAATGCTGATCATGCTGATTGCCATGTTTGTGGCGGCGCCAGTCGGCCTCTTTTGCGCGATCTATCTGGCGGAGTATGCGACGCCGCGCTTCCGCGCCACCGCCAAACCGATCCTTGAGATCCTGGCAGGCGTGCCGACGGTCGTCTTCGGATTCTTCGCAGCGCTCACAGTAGCGCCGTTCATTCGCGATCTCGGTGCCACCATCGGTCTGGATGTCGCGTCGGAATCCGCCCTCGCAGCGGGCTTTGTGATGGGCGTGATGATTATTCCGTTCGTGTCCTCGCTCTCCGATGACGTTATCAACGCCGTTCCGCAGTCGCTGCGCGACGGCGCCTATGCACTCGGAGCGACCAAGTCGGAGACGATCAGGAAGGTCGTGCTGCCGGCAGCCCTTCCCGGAGTCGTCTCTGCGATGATGCTCGCCATCTCGCGCGCCGTTGGCGAAACGATGATCGTCGTTATGGCGGCTGGTCTCGCGGGCAACCTCACGTTCAATCCGCTCGACGCGGTGACCACCATCACGGTGCAGATCAAGACCCTCCTCGTGGGCGATCAGGAGTTCGACAGCGTCAAGACGCTCTCCGCCTTCGCGCTTGGCTTCGTCCTCTTCTTCTTCACCCTGACACTCAACGTGATCGCTCTGAAGATTGTCCAAAGGTATCGGGAGCAATATGACTGACATTCTTTCCAACGCCGCGGTGGGCAGACCCTTGCAGAGACGTATCGACGTCAGTTCAGAGAGCGCCGTACGCCGGGTGAAGAGCCGGTATCGGGCGGAAGCGCGCTTTCAGGCCTATGGCATCGGCGCCATCTGCTTCGCGGCCTTGTTCCTGGTCATCTTGCTTGCCGACATCATCTTGAAGGCGATCCCCGCCTTCACCCAGGTGCGCCTGAGGCTCGACTTGCCCGTTTCCGCCGAGCACGTCAGCCCCGAGAAAGTTGCGACCGGTGATTTCGATGCGGTCGTTCGCGACGGCCTGCGCGCGATCTTCCCGGAGGTCACCACGCGCGCCGACAAGAAGGCACTTTCCAGCATCCTCTCCTCGGGCGCAGCGGACTATTTGCGCGATGCGGTCGTGCGCAATCCGTCGGTGATCGGGCAATCGGTAACCGTACCGGTGCTCCTGTCATCCGACGCTGACCTTTACCTCAAGGGAATCACCACCGATCGCACATCCAGCAGCGGCGAAGCTGCCGCAGCGGTCTCGGGCACCACCGGAACAGTGACGATCTCGACCCCGTCGGCAAGCTTTGTCGACGAGTTGGAGCTTTTGAAGAAGGCATCTGCCGATGCCAGCGCGTCGCTCGATAGAGACATCGAAGTCCTCGCGCTGAACTCGCAATCGATCGGCGCCGATATCAAAGCGGCGGAAGAACGGCTGTTAACCGCGCGCGCGTCCAACGATGCCAAGTCGGTCGCCGAGCTCGAAGCCAAAATCGCGACCTTCAAGTCCTCGAAGGACGGTATAGATGCGCGTCTGGAGAAGGATCGCGCCGTCGCAGCGGCGCTTACCGCGCTCAAAGCCGAGACCGGCAGCTCCGGCACGCTGGACAGCAAGATGCCGTCGGTGTTGGTGTCAATCAACGGAGGCGTCGTCAAAGCCACGCATGTGGCGCCCGACCGCATCGAGGGCAATGTGCTCGTTCCTCTCGCCACCGCGGACAGCGCCGCCGCAGGCTCATGGCGGACGATCCTCATCGAGAAGCCGGAAGACAACCGCAAGATCCAGGATCACGAGATAGCGTTCTTGGAAAGGCTCAGCGACGAGAGCAAGACCGAGCGGGTCGCCAACCTCTCCTTCCTTACGAACGGTGACAGCCGCGAGCCTGAGCTTGCAGGTATCCTTGGCTCGCTTACGGGTTCTGCCTTTACGATGCTGGTTACGCTGCTGCTTTGCCTTCCCATCGGCGTCGGCGCGGCCATCTATCTCGAGGAGTTCGCCCCCAAGAACAGGCTCACGGAAATCATCGAGGTCAACATCAACAACCTCGCAGCCGTGCCCTCGATCGTCTTCGGCCTTCTCGGCCTCGCGATGTTCCTGAACTTCTTCGGCATGCCACGCTCTTCGCCTCTCGTCGGCGGCCTCGTCCTTGCTCTTCTGGTTCTGCCGACCATCATCATTGCCAGCCGAGCAGCGTTGAAAGCCGTGCCGCCGTCCATCAGGGAAGCTGCGTTGGGTATCGGAGCATCGAAGCAGCAGGCGATATTCCACCATGTTCTTCCGCTCGCGATGCCAGGTGTCTTGACCGGCACCATCATCGGCATGGCGCATGCGCTCGGCGAATCCGCACCGTTGCTTATGATCGGCATGGTCGCGTTCATCGTGGACGTTCCGACCCACGTTACTGACGCGGCCACGGTGCTGCCGGTTCAGATCTTCCTCTGGTCGGATCTGCCGGAGGTTGGTTTCCAGGCGAAAACCGCTGCAGCGATCATCGTGCTGCTGCTGTTCCTCTTCGCCATGAACGGGATCGCGATCTGGATGCGTAAGAAATTCGAAAGACGTTGGTAGAGTTCAGCTCACACAAGGATCAGAGGATTACAATGGAAATGATCGTGTCTCCTGTGAGCGCGCCCAAATCGACTTCGGCAGCATCCACGGCCAAGGTCGTCGGACGCGACGTCAATGTCTATTATGGCGAGAAGCACGCCATCAAGGATGTTAACGTCGAAATACCCGATCGCAGCGTCATGGCGTTCATCGGACCGTCCGGTTGCGGCAAATCCACGTTCCTGCGCTGCATTAACCGCATGAACGACACCATTCCGATCTGCCGCGTCACGGGCAAGATCACGATCGACGAAAAGGACATCTACGACCCGTCCCTTGATGTCGTGCAGCTTCGCGCTCGCGTCGGCATGGTGTTCCAGAAGCCGAATCCCTTCCCGAAGTCGATCTACGAGAACGTCGCCTACGGGCCGCGTATCCACGGCATTGGCTCCTCGAAGGCTGAGATGGACGAGATCGTGGAGACGAGCCTTCAAAAGGCGGCGCTCTGGAACGAGGTCAAAGATCGCCTCCACGATTCCGGCACCGGCCTTTCGGGCGGTCAGCAGCAGCGCCTTTGTATCGCCCGCGCCGTCGCCGTGAGCCCCGAGGTGATCCTGATGGACGAGCCGTGCTCGGCCCTCGATCCCATTGCCACGGCGAAGGTCGAGGAGCTGATCGACGAGCTCAAGAAGAACTTCTGCATCATCATCGTCACACACTCGATGCAGCAGGCCGCACGCGTATCGCAGAGGACCGCGTTCTTCCATCTCGGCGTCCTCGTCGAGGAAGGCGCGACCAACGATATCTTCACCAACCCCAAGGACCAGCGCACGCAGGACTATATCACCGGCCGGTTCGGCTAAATCCGCACCTCGGCCAGGGAAGACACCCGATGACGACCGAACGGAAACCTCTGTTGGCCGGCTTCATGCCGTGGCTCTCACCGCGCCCCGCCCCGAAGCCCACGTTTGCGTCTGCGCCTAGTGAAGTTGCTGTGGCCGAGAGGCCCAAAGGAGAACCTGAGGCTATGAACGAGCACATCGTCAAATCCTACGAAGAAGAGCTTGCCCTTCTCGATAGGAAGATCGCCCAGATGGGTGGGCTGGCCGAGCACATTCTTGGCCAGTCGTTCGATGCGCTGGAACGCCGCGATCCGCAGCTCGCCGAGCAGGTCGTGAAGGCCGACAAGCAGATCGACCAGCTCGAGCGCGACATCGAGGAGCAGGTGATCTCGATGGTCGCCCGCCGCCAGCCGCTCGCCGACGACCTGCGCCATGTGATGGCGGCTTTGCGCATCACCACCGACCTCGAGCGCATCGGCGACCTCGCCAAGAACATCGCCAAGCGCGCGCTCGCCATTGCGCACGAGTCGCATCCCAAGCCTCTGATGACCGGCTTGCGTCACATGGGCGAGCTGGCTCTGGCGCAGCTCAAGGACGTCCTCGATGCCTACGCCGCCCGCAATGCGGACCGCGCGCTCGCCGTGTGGCGCGAGGATGAGAACATCGATTCTATGTACAATTCGCTGTTCCGCGAGCTCTTGACCTACATGATGGAGGACCCGCGCAACATCGGTCTCTCGACCCATCTCCTGTTCGGCGCCAAGAACATCGAGCGCGTTGGCGACCATACGACCAACATCGCCGAGACGATCCACTTCCTGGTCAAGGGCACGAATATCACCGACGATCGCCCCAAGGGCGACGACACCAGCTCGACCCTGTTCTCAAAGGGTTGAGCCGATCGCAACTGACATGAGCATTGAACGATGGCTGCCAAAATACTGGTGATCGAGGACGAGGCGCCTCTCGCCGAGATGCTGCGCTACAACCTCGAGGCCGAGGGCTTCCGCGTCTCCCATGCCGAGAACGGCGAGGAAGCCGAGATCCTGGTCGCCGAGGAAAAGCCGGATCTTGTCGTTCTGGACTGGATGCTGCCCGGCGTCTCCGGCATCGAGATTTGCCGGCGCATGCGCGCGCGGATCGAAACCAAGTCCATCCCGATCGTCATGCTGACGGCGCGCGGCGAGGAAGGCGACCGCATCCGGGGCCTCTCGACCGGTGCCGACGACTACGTGGTAAAGCCGTTCTCGCTTCCAGAGCTGATGGCGCGCGTGAAGGCCATATTGCGCCGCGCCTCTCCCGACCGCATGGCGGAGGTCCTGCGCTTCGCCGACATCGAGCTCGACCGCCCGGCCCACAAGGTGACGCGCGGATTGCGGGAAATCCATCTCGGCCCGACCGAGTTCCGTCTCCTGGAGTTCCTGATGGAAAGCCCGGGCCGCGTGCTCTCGCGCGCCCAGCTTCTCGACGGCGTATGGGGCCGCGATGCCTACGTCGACGAGCGCACGGTGGACGTCCACGTCGGCCGCCTGCGCAAAGCCATTGTCCGCGGCAAGGAGCGCGATCCGATCAGAACCGTCCGCGGCTCGGGCTACGTCTTCGGCGAGCGCTATAGCAACGCCGGCGGATCGACCTCTGAAGGTTAGTCGTGAGCACGCAGTCCGTCAGGCCGCCGCCGGCCGGCGCACGCTCCAAGCGACCAGGGGCTAAGCACTCCCCTGCGACGGACGCGACTCCATCCACACCTGCTATCGCACCAACCTCAACCATCAGCATAGGCGGCATTGAGGTCGATCCAACCAGCAACACGGTGCACAGCTCCGGTAGGCTCGTTCGCCTGGGTGAGGTCGAGTTCAAATTGCTGGCGCTCTTGATTTCTGCACCGGGAGCGGTCTTTTCGCGAGAGCGCCTCGTCGAGGAGTTCTGGCCCCATCGCATCTTCCTCGATGTGCGCACTGTCGATCAGAAGATCAGAAGGCTCCGCAGCGCCCTTATCCGCGGGGCTGCCCCCGATCCCATACGCAGCGTTCGAGGCATGGGATACAAATTCAGCGAGAGCTACGCGACCGACTATTCCGTATGGCTCGAAAAGGGTCGAAAGCGGCTTCACTTGGACGAGATCGCGCGCATGCGCAAACGCGTGAGGCGCTAGAGGACGATTCGAGGGCCTCCGGGGTGTTTGCCTACATGGCGTCGATCGATTACTCGCCGATGTTGCCGTCTCGCTGCTGCTTTTCGAACTGCTCATGAACGCGATCGAAATTGGATGGCTCGGGCTCGGGTCGCCGCCCTCCTTCGTTGCCCGTACCAAACGTGCTGCCGCAAAGAGAGCTAGCCGCCGATATTTGGGCTAGCTACAATTCATCTGGCCCGATACTGGCTTCATTTCATGGGTGCTGGCACTTTTCGAGTGCTAGGCGAGCCTCGCACCATACGGCACGCTCAGAGATGGAAAACAGAATTCCATTCGTCGATATGCTTCGAGCTTTCAGCGTTTTGTATATTGTCGGCTTTTGGCACCTGCTGAACTATACGCGCGTCCTAGGATATATCTCCCCTGAGACGATCCGCCTGACAGTCGCGGTGCTCGGTCTCTTTGTCTTCATTTCAGGCAATCTACTTGGAAGATCAAAGCTTGCCGCGCAGGCTGGTGCGATCATGGCGTTCTATCGATCGCGGCTACTCAGAGTGTTCCCGCTCTACTGTGCAGCTCTAATGCTATTTGTATACGTCGGATTGATCAATACCACCGCTGCGTTGAAGTCGGTGACAAGCGTCTCAATGTTTGCTGGCCCAGCTCCGCCGACACTGTGGTTCATTGCAATGCTGCTGGTATTCTATCTAGTGGCACCGCTTCTCATCGCAACAGCCGACAATTGGCGCCGGTTCATGCTCGCAACAGCCGGTGTCATGACAGCGCTCGGGCTTGCGTATGGGTTGTTACCAAAATCGGATGCGCGGCTGCTGATTTACTTCCCTGCATTTGCTCTCGGCATTTGGGCGGCTAGGTGTGAGCATCAACGTGGGCTCGGTCTTTTCTATGCGCTCGCGACTGCTTCGATTGCAGTTTCCTACGCAAATGGACGTTTAGAGGCAGAGGCAAGTCTTTATAGCATGGGCCTCGCTGCGTTCGTTCCGCTCGCTGTATTCGTCACCGCGGAGCGGTACCTTGCGCGCATGCCACCGTGGCTCCCCTTGACCATCGTCAGCTATGCCGGCTTCGTCATGTACCTAGATCATCGACCGATCTTTATGACGATGAAAAAAACGTATTTTCCCGCCAATGAGCTCGGTCAATTGGCATATCTCGTCTTCATCTGCCTACCGGTTATCATTGGGGTGTCGTTGGCCATCCAGTGGATTTATGACATCTTTTTCAGGAACGTGTTTGGCTCTCCGAGCCGGACCCAAGGCGCGGGCGCAGATCCGACACAAGTGCAGCAGTAGTTCGACGCAATCGTTGAGCGCGCCGCGAATTCGCCGGACCATCCGCCCTAGTCACGATTTGCGGCGCGCCAGGCGTGGCACTTGACCTTGATCCACCCTAGGTTCTTGCCGCTCACATAGGGCTGGTCAAAGCGCTTCGAGCCCAGCCTGCTCGACCAAACCTCGGCAACTGGGACTCTCCTGCCTAGTTGCTCTTGCTCACCAATCGGGAAAGCTGCCGCTATCGGAGGGCATTTGCCAGCCGCACTAGCATGGTTGCGACAACGTCAGGATCGAGCGGCGCTGCGGCATCGACAAGGCGCTTTTCAGCATCGGCAACGATTGCAGAGGCTGCCTCCAGGGCCTGATCGCCCGAGGGAGTCAACTCGGTCTTCTGAACGCGCCCGTGGTCCGGATGAGGCGTGCGCTTGATGAAGCCAGACTTCTCGAGCGTGACGAGAATCGCCTGCATTGTCTGCGGAGTGATGAAGGCTTGGCGCGCCAGCGCGGCGTTCGAAGCTCCTGGTTCGACCTTTAAGTAGGCGAGCACCGCATATTGCGGCGTGGTCAGACCGATCTGACGCAATTCCGCATCCATGCGCGTCCGGAGCGCCTGTTGGGCCTGCTTCAGCGCGAAACCGATCGTGGCGTAGGGGTCGTCCATCAGCATACTCGCATTGACATATCAGTGCCCTTATATTATATAAGCGCCCTGATATTATCAAATCCGACAATCCAAGGAAACCCAGTCATGCCGCATCTGATCGGACCCGATTTCATTGGCATTCAAGTCGAAGACGTTGAAGTCGCGCGCACCTTCTACACGCATGTCGTCGGGCTTCAGCCCGCGCCAATGAGCCCGCCGGGAGGCATCGTATTCGATACCAAGCCGGTTCCGTTTGCCGTCCGTACGCCTGTCATCGACCTGGGGGCGACCGATAAGCTAGGCTGGGGCATTGCCATCTGGTTCGGTTGTGACGACGCTGATGCACTGCACGACCATCTCGTTGGTCAAGGCGTCGAAATCGAATTCGCTCCGAAGGACGGGCCTTTCGGCCGTTATTTCGCGTTCCGCGATCCATTCGGCTACTCCATCACGGCCCATACGGTCGTGAAGCCCTGATTTGGCGACGAAGGAAAGCGACATGACAAATTCCAACCGGCCCCGGCTGTTTGTCACCGGCTCGACCGGCGAGCTCGGCCGCCTCGTGATCCGCGAGCTTCTCAAGAGAGTTCCGGCGAGCAGCATTGTTGCGGGCGTCCGGTCAGTTGAGCACGACGTTGCCGCGCAGATCGCTGCGCACGGCGTCGAACTCCGCATCGCTGACTATTCACGGCCCGACACCCTCCTGGCGGCTTTCGGCGGCATCGACAGGTTGTTGTTGATCTCGTCGAGCATGGAGGGTGACCGCGTTTCTCAGCACCAGAATGTCATCGAGGCCGCGAAGGCTGCAGGCGTCGGTTTGTTCGCTTATACGAGCCCGCTTCATGCCGACACCTCGTCCCTTGGTCTTAGCGAAGACCATCTGCGGACAGAGGCTCTCCTGAAAGCGTCTGGCCTTCCGGTCGTGCTGCTGCGGCATGGGTGGTACATGGAGAACCACATGGCGTCGGTACCCCCGGCGCTTCATCACGGGGCGGTGATCGGCAGTGCGGGCGAAGGGCGGTTCTCGACCGCCACCCGTGCTGACTTCGCCGAATCCGCAGCCGTAGTACTCTCGACCGAGGGTCACGCGGGACGCATCTACGAGCTGGCGGGCGACCAAACCTACAGCTTGACCGATCTTGCCGACGCGATCGCCGCGTCCGCCGGTAAGCCCATCGCCTATAAGGATATGCCCGGCGCTGTCTTCAAGAATGCGCTTATCGGTATGGGTCTCCCCGAGAGCGTGGCCGAACTTATCGCGGACTCCGATGTCGCGGCTTCCAAGGGGGCATTAGAAGACAATGGCTGCCAACTCAGCGCACTGATCGGCCGCCCGACGACCGATTATCGTCAGGTGGTTGAACAGGCGGTCCGTGGCCTCGCGCAGCTTCACCCAACCGGCGCCTGAGGGATTGGATCATGACGTTCTGGATGGGTGTCGCATCGGCGGAGCACGCGCGCGGAGGTCGTGACGGCGGCTTTGCCCAACTTGGGCATGGCAAGCACATCGCGGTGAAGTCTCTCAAGAAAGGCGACTGGATCGTCTATTACTCTCCGCGCGAGGGCATGGGTGAAGGCGCGCGACGGTGCAGGCGCTCACGACAATCGGTTGTGTCATCTCGCAAGCGCCGTACCGCTTCGAACAGGCGATGGATTTCAATCCGTACCGCGTCGATGTGGACTATCTGAAGGCCGCCAGGGCAGCCCCGATCAGACCGTTTCTGGGCGAGCTGCGGCTAACACGCGATCACGATGCCAATTGGGGCATCGTGATGCGTGGCCCGAAGCGGATGCTTCAGGAAGAGGACATGCGCCGCATCGCAGAGGCGATGGCGTGGAATCGGCGGGAATCTAGGGCCATGGAGGGCAATCGGCGGTGCTGGCGGAGAGAGTGGGATTCGAACCCACGAGACGGTTGCCCGCCTACACGCGTTCCAGGCGTGCGCCTTCAACCACTCGGCCATCTCTCCTGCGCGCTGGACTTGAACCGCCACGAACCCTGGGGGTCCGAGTGGGCTCATCGGTCCGTCGAAATCCGATGTGGAGCGGCGCACTATACCCATAACCACTTGGGAGGCAACACGCCAAGCGGCCCCATGGGCTTCCTTTTCCATGATCCCGTGCGGGCGAATATGTTAGACCATGCGCGGCCGGGACCCCGGCCCCATGTGCCGGATCGGCCGCACGTTGCGGTCGGCCCTGGAACCGCGGACGTCGAGAGCCTCGAATGGTCGTTTTTCGCTTTCTCGCAGCCGTTTTTCTGCTGGCCGCCACCATCGCCCTGGTGATCGACGCCACGCCCCCGGTCTATGGCGCGGGTCCTTTCGTGGCGACCTCTCTGGCCGCCCAATGGCAGGAGCTTGCCCCAAGCGGGTTCGAAGCGGCGCAGCGGGCCGTGACCGGCCAGAGCCCATGGCTCTGGAACAGCGTCGTCGCCCCCGTCCTGGCTCTGCCGACATTCATCGTCTTCGGCGTGATGGCCCTCTTGAGCGGTTACGCCGGGCGCCGCCGCAGAGCCGTCAGGATCTTCGTCAACTGATCGGACGCGCTTACTTCTTCTGCGGCGCAAGCTTGCCCGACGCCGCAACGCCCGCCGACGCCGTTTGCCCGATCGGCGTCTCGCTCGCCAGATCGTCGACGATGCCGATGACGATGAGCAGCGCTAGCCCGCCCACGAGACCCAGCACCATGTTGTGGTGCGATTTATTGAGATCGGCGATCTGCGCCTCGTCCACGAGGTCGACTTCGTTCACCCGGTTGCCTTTGATACCGAAGAACTTGCGGCGGAAGGAGCGGCGCACGTTGCCCCGGTCGATCAGCGGCAGGCGTGCGCGGTCGGCGATCTTCTTGGCGATCTCGGGATAAGGGAAACAGGGATCGACGTTGGCCTCGCTGACGTAGCCGATCGGGATGGATTTCTCGTCCTTGGTGATCAGGCGTGCGCCCTTGAGCAGAACAGGGACCAGCGAGCCGCCGTAGATCTCGCGCCGCGTCTCGACCGTTTGCACCTGGTCGTAAGGAATGTCGTGGCTCTTATAGAAGAGCATCGGCGTCGGACCGCGGCCCGAAGGAAGGGTCATCTTGACCGACGTCTCGCCAAGCTCGACACGGGCCCGCAGCGAGAACAGAAGCTCGACGACGATCAGGAACATCAGGATGGTGAACGCGGCCGCGATGATGCCGAGGCCGGCGGCGTCGAAGAAAAGCCCGTTCTTCACCCGCATGTACATCATAGCGGGCAAGCTTGCGAAGAACGGCAGCAGGATCAGGAACACGAAAGAGAAGAATGTCTTGCGCCCGCCGCTCGCGGCATAGACGGTCCGCTCGTGCTTGGTGTCAGGGCTCGCGCCGCTTGCCGTCGCCGACTGCGCCATGCTCAGAACTCCCCCTACCCGTCGTGGTGCCCGATGTTTAGCCGACCTGCCCGGCCGAGTCACGGGGGCAACGGTGAACGGCCCGATTAGCGGTCGTTTTATTGCGCGGTGTCGGGAAAGCGGCACGCCGGCCTTGAAGGGCGATTGGGCAGCGCCCCCGGGGCGTGCTAGGCTTTTTTAGGGGAAGTTCAGGTTGTGAACCGGCGGCTTAAGGCCGTGAAGGACGTGCGTGGCGCGGCCCGGAATGGGCGGGCGCCATCAGGGTGGAGCGTTGAACTATGTCGAAGTCGAGGAAGGTGTCGGCCGGTCTTTGCGTGCTGTCCTGCGCCGCACTGGCGCTGTCCGCCGCGCCGGCGGGAGCTGCAGGCAAGGATTTCTCGTTCAGCGAGAAGGCCAATGAGCGGCTTGCGAAAAAGCTCAACATCCCGATCTATTTTACTGTGCCGAAGAGCACATGGGCGCCGCTTACGGGCCCGTTCAACACAACCGACGTTCTGGTCGATTTCAAGCATCCAGATGCCCTGAAATCCGGTAGCGACGCTGGCCTTCGTATCGTCTCGACGCCGCGGTCGGGCATGTCGGCGCGGCTGGCAAAGAGCGGAATATTTCAGACCGGCGATATCTTGCTCTCCTTCAGGCCCGAATGGGGTGGGGCCGGTGCCTATCCGAACATCCAGATGGGCATCAGTCATACGGGCGTCGCCTACATAAAGGACGGCAAGCTCCGGAACATCGACAATCCGCTGAACGAGGAATACCTCGGCAAGGGGATGAGCGCCGATCTCACGAGCGCGCACTACAAGGACCTCAAGTTCATCCATGTCATCCGTCCGCGCGGATTGACGGACGAGGAGCGCGCCAACATCATTGCCTGGGCAACGCGCATCAACAGCAGCGCCGGGAAGATCTACCCGAGTCAGATTAAGTTCAATGACGACTACAACGCGCCGAAGTTCAAGCCCAACCACACGCTAAATTTCGTGCAGCACCTGGGGCAGATCGCGCTTGGCCAGAACCCGTCCGGCGTGCTCGACCTCTACTGCTCGGAGTTCGCCTGGTCATTGCTTTCGCTGCGCGACTGCGACCCGGCCAAGACCGCCGATCAGTTCAAGGGGAGCCGTGTGCCGTCGTGCGTGAAACCCCCGATGCGGCCACTTGTTGCCACCGGCAACAACATCCCGAATGAAGGGCGATCGACCAGGATCGGCCTCGCCGACGGCCCGTTGACTGTCATCGACGAGCTCAAGATGCCGCTCGACGATCGCCGCGCCTTGCTTGAGCAGGTGTTCGTCGAGAATCCGGCCGGCTTGAAGAAGATGTCGGAAGGCCACCGCAAGGTGGCGGAGGCTATGCAGCCCAAGTTCGAAACGCTGAAGGATTATTATCTGGGCGTGAGTGGCGGCAACATGCTCCAGCGCACGCGCGCCCGCATGATCAGGGCGACCTTCAACGTTGTGGTCCCGGAGAACTACTCGCCGACCTCGTACCTCCTGAACACGCTGTTGCCGCCGGAGAACGTCAACCGCACGATGGACTACGTGGCGACTATCGTCATCGAGTAGCGGCTCGCGAACGCGAGCGCAGGGGACGGCAGCATGTGCCGTCGTCCCCGCTCACGTCACGCCCGATTGGCCGCCCAGATGTGGACCTCGGCGGGCTTCGCGAGATGCCCGAGGAACTTCTGCAGCACGCCCGTCTGCTCGCGCCAGGCCATGTAGGCCCGCTGGTCCTCGACCGAATCCCACTCCTGGATCAGCAGGAAATCGCCCGCCCCGTCGTTGCCGGCGTAGGTCTTGGAGAACCGGCAGCCGCGCGCCTTCCGCGTGTCGGGAAGGATCTCCTCGAGAAAGCTCTGAAACGCGTTCGGATCCGTGGGTGCGAGGCGCAGGGTGACGACGATGGGGGATTGCGACATGAAGATCTCCATTGGGAAACAGCCGGAGCAAGGCTAGACTATTGACCACATGGTAAGTAAAGCTGTTGCGATAAGTAACCAAGTGGTCAGCAAGTCGCACCGGGCTTTTCCGGAGGGATCTCCATGCAAGAGGACAGGCAAGCCTCCCGGCCGGCGAAACGCAAGCGCCTGGACCCCCGGCAGCGGGAGGCCGAAATTGTCGAAGCGGCCGTCCTCTACTTTTCGGAGGTCGGCTTCAGCGGCAGCATGAGAGATCTCGCCGCGCGCCTCGGCATCTCGCATGCGCTGTTATTTCGATATTTCCCGACCAAGGAGGCGCTTGTCGATCGCGTCTACGATCGGATCTTCCTGAGCCGCTGGAATCCGGCCTGGGATGCGATGCTCGACGACCGGAGCCTGGATCTGTCGGAGCGGCTGGTCCGCTTCTATGCGCAATACCTGCGGGCGATCGACAATCCGTCATGGGTGCGGACGTTCATTTACGCGGGTTTGGCGGGCGTCAACATCAACCAGCGCTACCTGAAGCTGATCGAGCGCAAGGTGATCGCGCCCGTCGCGCGGGAGCTTGTGAGCCAGGCCGGCAGACGCAGCGCCTCCTCGTCGGAAAAGGCGCTTGAGCTGTCATGGGGGCTGCATGGCGAGATCTTCTATCTCGCCATTCGCCGCTGGGTCTACGGTGCCCGCGTGACGACGGATATCGAGGGCTTTGCCGCGTTGACGGTGACGAAGTTTCTCGAAGGCGCACCTAGCGCTCTGCAGGCAGGCAGGCGGACGTATCCAACACCGCCCGCCCCGTTCGGCTGAAGAACTATCTTCGGTCCTCGGCCGTCTCTTCGCTCGTGACGAGACGCCAGAACGCCGCCATCATCGCGGCGTCGTGATACTCTTGGACTCGCCAGATCTTGTTTCCGCGATAGGTCACGACCTGACGGTACGAGCCGGCAAGGACATGACCTGTCCGCCGGTGACGCACGTAAGCGTCGATCTGCGCACGCGCCACCTCGCCGTCGAACTGAAAGAGATCGATGACGGACCGGCTGTCGGCAACGAGTTGGATATTTCTGAGAAACGCCCGAAAGGCGCTCTTTCCCTCAAGAACGAAAGGCACGCCAGGCTGAGCTCCGGCGTTGCACCAGTAGATGCAATCATCCACGTAGCAACCCAGCACCCGTTCGACGTTGCCTTTGCACCACGCATCGTGGGAGGCTTCGAGCACACTGCGTGCCCTGTATTCGTCAAGGTCTATCAAGGGCAATTCCCCGTACGCTGCCCCGGCGTCGATCCCGCCACCAATCCAGCTCAACGAGCTGGAACCGTACACCTCCACCCTACACAATACTCAGTTGCCACTCAATCTAGGGTGGCACGCAAAAAGGCGCACGGATCCGGAATTGGCGGAATTGGACCGTCCAAAACTTAGGCAACGGCCTCCCGCTCGGCCTCGCGCTTGCGTTCCTGCTTCTTGCGCTCGTTGGGGTCGAGCCAGCGCTTGCGCAGCCGGATGGACTTCGGCGTCACCTCGACGAGCTCCTCGTCGGTGATGTAGCTCATAGCCCGCTCAAGGGTGAGCTTGATCGGCGGCGTGAGCAGCACCGCGTCGTCCTTCCCGGAGGCGCGGACGTTGGTGAGCTTCTTGCCCTTTACGACGTTCACTTCGAGATCGTTGTCGCGCGTGTGCTCGCCGACGATCATGCCGATGTAGACCTTGGTCTGCGGCCCGATGAAGAACGGACCCCGGTCCTGCAGGTTGAAGATGGCGTAGGCTGCCGCCTCGCCGTCGGAGTTCGAGATCAGCACGCCCGTGTGCCGGCCGGCGATCTCGCCCTTGTATGGCTCGTAGGCGTGGAAGAGCTTGTTCATGACCGCCGTGCCGCGCGTGTCGGAGAGCAGCTCGGCCTGATAGCCGAGAAGGCTGCGCGTCGGCACATGGAACACCATGCGCGTGCGCCCGCCGCCCGAGGGCCGCATCTCGAGAAGCTCGCCTTTGCGCTCCGAAAGCTTCTGCACGATGATGCCCGTATGCCCCTCGTCCACGTCGATGATCACCTCTTCGACAGGCTCGAGCCGCTGCCCGCTCGCCTCATCGATTGTGAACACGACTTTCGGGCGCGAGACCGTGAGCTCGAAACCCTCGCGGCGCATGTTCTCGAGCAGGATCGCGAGCTGAAGCTCGCCGCGCCCCGCGACGTCGAACGAATCTCCGCCTTCCGTCGAGGGCGTGACGCGGATCGCGATGTTGCGCTCGGCCTCCTTGAGCAGACGGTCGCGGATGACGCGGCTCTGCACCTTGTCGCCCTCCTGCCCGGCGAACGGCCCGTCGTTGATGCGGAACGTCATCGAGAGGGTCGGCGGATCGACCGGCTGGGCCGCGATCGGCTCCTCGACAGCCGGATCGCAAAGCGTGTCGGCGACGGTTGCCTCGCTCATGCCGGCAACGGCGACGATCTCGCCAGCCTGTGCCTCATCGACCGGCACGCGCTCAAGCCCGCGGAACGCCAGCACCTTGGTGACGCGGAAATTCTCGATCAGCTTGCCATCGCGGTCGAGCGCCTTGAGCGGCTGGTTTGGCTTGAGCGTGCCGGACGAGATGCGCCCCGTGAGAATGCGGCCGAGGAAGTTGTCGGCCTCGAGCGTGGTCGCGAGCATGCGCGTCGGCCCCGGCTCGACGGTCGGCGGCGGCACGTGGTTCACGATGAGGTCGAACATCGGCGCGAGATTGTCTTTCGGCCCCGCCGGATCGAGCGCCATCCAGCCGTTGCGCCCTGAGCCGTAGAGCACCGGGAAGTCGAGCTGCTCGTCGGTCGCGTCGAGGTTGGCGAACAGATCGAAGATCTCGTTCA
>CAZDUD010000015.1:0-46216 GCA_964508485.1 uncultured Hyphomicrobium sp.
AGGAGCACCGCGCGAAGACTTGAGCGGCCTAAGCCGCCTGCTTGCCCCACACGGGGAACGGATCGTCCAGATCGAGCCAGCTCTTGGCATCCACGGGACCCTGCTCCGGCACATCGAGCAGACACGAATCCAGCGCCGCCGTGATCGCGCCCTTGTCCATCTCGCGCGTGCCGATGAAGACCAGCTCCTGCCGCCGGTCGCCCCAGCGCTTGTCCCAGCCTTGCCGGATGCGGATCTGCGTCGCCTCGTCGTCCGGCCACTTGCTGCGCGGCACAGCGGCCCACCAGTATCCGGCCGCCTCGTGACGCACGAGCGCCCCGGCTTGCGACAGCTCGCCGACCCAGGCAGGACGCGTTGCGAGCCAGAAGAACCCCTTGGCGCGCACCACGCCCTGCCACGGCTGGTTGAAGAAAGCATGTAGCTTGGCGGGATCGAAAGGACGCCGCGCCCGGTAGACGAAGCTCCCGATGCCGTATTCTTCGGTCTCCGGCTGATGATCGCGGAACCCGTTGAGCTCGCGCAGCCATGTCGGATGCCGGTGTGCCGCCTCGAACGAGAATAGCCCCGTGTCGAGGATGTCGCCGAGCGCAAGCTGTCCGTGATGCGTCTCGATAATCCGCGCATCCGCGTTGAGGGCGCGGATAATTGAACGCGCTGCGATCATCTCCTCCGTGCTCGCCACATCGACTTTGTTGAGAACGATGACATCCGCGAACTCGATCTGCTCGACCAATAGACCCACGAGAGGACGCTCGTCGGCATCTCCCGCAACCTCGCCGCGGTCGGCAAGAAAATCGCGCGACGAATAATCCTTGAGCAGGTTCGCCGCATCGACGACCGTGACCATCGTATCGAGACGCGCGACGTCCGAGAGACTCGCGCTGTCCGCGTCGCGGAACTCGAAAGTGGCCGCCACCGGCAGCGGCTCCGCGATGCCGGTCGACTCGATCAGCAGATAGTCGAACCGCCCCTCCCCGGCGAGACGGCGGACCTCCGCCAGCAGGTCCTCGCGCAGCGTGCAGCAGATGCAGCCGTTCGACATCTCGACAAGCGCTTCCTCGGTGCGCGACAGGTTGGCCCCACCACGCGTAACGAGCGCGGCGTCTATGTTGACCTCGCTCATGTCGTTGACGATAACCGCGACGCGGCGCCCCTCGCGATTGTTGAGGATGTGGTTCAGGAGCGTCGTCTTGCCCGCACCCAGAAACCCCGAGAGCACTGTCACTGGAAGCCGCCGGTCGCCGTCCGTTTTCGCTTCCAGCCGCTCGATTAAATCCCGATCCAAGACACCACCTCCGCGCAGCGAATGAGAGGGCGGACTCTACGGATGTTATAATATCCGTCAAGACGATTTGCAAAGAGGCCCGATCCGGCGCAGGGGACGGCCGGAAATGTCGAGAGTTGGTCTGGGATTAAGGCAGGCTGCGCCCGACAGCCGGCTCGCCGACATCCGCCGCCGGACGCCCGTAGAGGTTGGCGATCGTCGTCACGGGAACGCCGAGCAGATAGAGCCAGAGGCACACTTGGCTGCGCGCCAAGCGGCCTGCCAAGCCGTCGCGCAGGAAGGACTCTCCGCCCGCAACCGCGCGAGCATTGAGAACAGTAATGCGGCGGCGCCCAAGCCGGCGCACAAGGTCGAGGTCCTCCATAAGCGGCAGTGCGCTGAATCCGCCGATCTCGTCATAGAGCGCGCGCGAAATGAGAAGCCCTTGGTCGCCGTAAGGGAGTTTCAGGAACCCCGTACGCAACGCCGCCATCGTTTCGAGCGTGCGCGGAAGCAGGCCCTCGTCGTCGATCGTGAAGCGGAAGCTCGCAGCCGTTGCCCGGCGCCGCCCGCTCTCGACGCGCTCGATATGAAGATGCGCCTCACGCTCCCAGCCGGCGTCGAGATAGGTGTCGGCATTGAGGAACAGGAGCCACGGGAACCGCGCCCGGTTCGCGCCAGCCCGGAGCTGTGCACCGCGCCCTGCCTCGCTCTTGACGATCTCGGCACCGGCCCCGTCCGCAATATCGAGCGTGCGGTCGGTGGAGCCGCCGTCGGCGACGATCACCTCGCGCACAAGTCCATCGACCGCTGCCGTCACAAGCGACGACATGGTCTCGGCCAGATGCGCCTCCGCATTGAGCGTAGGGATGACGACGGAAATCATGCGCCTGTCATGCACGAACTCGCCGCCCGCAACAAGCACCCGGCCGCGTGACAAAAAAAGACCGATTACGGAGGGGAGCAAAGCACTGGTCACGCAACCACCTGCGAACAGGAAACATTGGGAATTTTGTTCTTTATTTGTTCTCAGTGTTGTCTTAGTGTCGGACCATGAGGAAAACGCCGATCGCACGGCCAAAACCGAACCCATTGGCCAAGTCCGAGACCGCGCCCGAAAGCGTCGTGGCCGAAGAGCGCCGGCATGGCCGCGGCGCGCGCTCGAACCACTCCGGGCGCTTCGAAACCGAGCGGCGCATGAGCTTCGACGACGGCTGGGAGAACCTCGCCGAGCTAGACGCCTTCCGCACCGAGGTGCACATCGAGCCTGCGCGCTCGATCATCACGCGCAACAAAAGCCCCGATATCTCCTTCGACCAGTCGATCAACCCCTATCGCGGCTGTGAGCACGGCTGCATCTACTGCTACGCGCGCCCGACCCACTGCTACCTCGGCCACTCGGCAGGGCTCGACTTCGAGACCAAGCTCTACGCCAAGACCAACGCCGCGGAGTTGCTTGAGAAAGAGCTGGCGCACAAGGGCTACACGCCGAAAGTGATCGCGCTTGGCACCAACACGGACCCCTACCAGCCCATCGAGCGCGATCACCGCGTCACGCGCGCCATCCTTGAGGTGTTGGAGCGCACGAGCCATCCGGTCGGCATCGTCACCAAGTCCGCGCTCGTGCTGCGCGATGTCGACATCCTGTCCCGCATGGCGACCCGCGGGCTGGCCAAGGTCGCGATCTCAGTTACCTCGCTCGACCGCCGCATCGCCCGCGCCATGGAGCCGCGCGCGGTGACACCAGGAAAGCGCCTCGAGGCCATCCGCGGCTTGTCCGAAGCCGGCGTGCCGGTGGCGGTCATGGTCGCCCCCGTCGTTCCGGGCCTCACCGACAGCGAGATCGAAGGCATCCTCGAGGCTGCGCAAGAGGTGGGCGCGAGCGAAGCCGGCTACGTGCTATTGCGGTTGCCGCTTGAGCTGAAGGACATCTTCCGCGAGTGGCTCGCAAGCGAGTTTCCGGACCGCGCCGGCCGCGTGATCAACTTGCTGCGCTCCATGCACGGCGGCAAGGACTACGTGGCCGAGTTCGGAGAGCGCCAGAAAGGCCGCGGCCCCTATGCGGATCAGATCGCGCTGCGCTTCCGCCTCGCCCTGAAACGCCTCCGCCTCAATGAGCGCCGCCAGGCTTTGCGTCTTGACCTCTTCACCCCGCCGGTCGCGAAAGGCGCCCAGATGCCGCTGCTCTGATTTTGAGCAGGCGGCCTGTCCACAATCCACTTTGACACGACGCCTTTCACCCGCGACGCTACAGGCATGCGGGTGGATGATTCGAAAATCGTGCCGACGTTTGAGCTGGAGGCAGCCGAGCTGTCTCTTGCCGGTGGACCCATCGTCGGCATCGATGAAGCCGGACGCGGCCCGTGGGCCGGCCCCGTCGTCGCCGCGGCCGTCGTTCTCGATCCCGATCGCATTCCGCAAGGCATCGACGACTCGAAAGCCCTCGATGCCGACGAGCGTGAGCGCCTGTTCGCGCGCATCATGGCGACGGCCCTCGGCGTCGGCGTCGGCGTCGGCGATGTCGAGCGCATCGAGCGCGACAACATCCTGGCCGCAACGCTTTGGGCCATGGGCGAAGCCGTGAAGGGCCTCTCATGCCGCCCGCGCCTCGCCCTCGTCGACGGCAACCGCGCGCCCAGGCTCAAGTGCGAGACGCGCACCATCGTCAAGGGCGATGCCAAGTGCCTGTCGATTGCCGCAGCCTCCATCATCGCCAAGGTCACGCGTGACCGCATGATGATCGAGCTTGCCCGCGAGGTGCCGGGCTACGGCTTCGAGCGGCACAAGGGCTACGGCACGCCCGAGCACCGCGCAGCGCTTGTCCGCCTCGGCCTCACGACTCATCACCGCCGCTCGTGGAGGCCCGTGCAGCTAGCCCTTGGCCTGATCGACGCCGAGGAAGCCCTTTCCTAGACCTCTCTGCGCGCACTCGAATGCCCCGCAGACATCGGACCGCCCCTCACCACGAACGCGATAAAGTCACACGTTCTAAACATTGCACAACTTCTGCTTTGCCTGATGTTGAAACGCCGAACATTCCCGGATTAAATTAGGAAAAAAGCCCGGCAAGATTGCCGAGTTGAACCGGACCCCGGGGGGTCACGCTCGTCGGAAGAACCGCTCACGCTGTGGGCGCCGCGAGGTCGACCATGAGAACGCAACGCTATGCGAGCCGTTCCCCCTTCGAACGCAACCAACGTCTCCTGAACCTGCTCTGCACATCCAATGCCGGTGAGCACGCCTCTCGCCGCCGGCATCGCGGTCGCGCGCCACACGGCGACCGCCACGACACGCAAGCGCAGAGCTAAAGGCGGAGGTAAGGACGATGCTGCTGATTCAGGTTTTGATCGTGGGGTGCCTGCACACCAATCCGAACTTTTGCGAGGACTTCCGCATCCCGGTCGCGCCGCAGGAAGATTTCCGTTACGGCATCACGCCGACCCTCTGCACGAAATTCACCTTCGACCTCGTGCAGGAATGGGAGAAGCGGCACGACACGTACTTCGTCAAGAAATGGACCTGCGCGAACTACGTGAAACCGAAGATCACGCTGTAGGATGATCGTTCGGGGCTCCCTCGCCCCACCTCACGCGCATCGGTCTCGCTGGCGCCAAGGCAGCATCCGTAGAAATCCGGACGCAAGGATCCAACACGCCAGGCCGGACGTAACGCGCATTGCGGGCTCGTGCCTGCTTGGAACAACCCTCCCGGCTCGTTCCCTCTTTACGCCGACGACGCATCTGCACGACGCGCCAACGTGGCGCCTCCGCGATGCTTGCGTTTTCGTACCCTGCCTGAGATCGTTGCAGAACCGCCAGCTTCACATCGAACGGAAAGGAACTGTTCAGCCCAATGCCGCATCACACGCCGCTCATCGCGACGATCGTTACAGGTCTGGCTCTCGCATTCGTATTCGGTGCATTGGCCCATCGCCTGCGCGTTTCGCCCCTGGTCGGCTACCTGGTTGCAGGCATTGCCATCGGATCCCACACACCGGGCTTCGTCGCCGATCAGGAGCTCGCCAATGAGCTCGCGGAGATCGGCGTCATCCTGCTCATGTTCGGCGTCGGCCTGCACTTCTCCATCAAGGAGCTGTGGGCGGTGCGGACCATCGCCGTCCCTGGCGCCATCGTGCAGATCGCGGTCGCGACGCTTCTAGGAGCTGGGCTGGCACACATCCTCGGCTGGACGGCCGGCGCGGGCCTCGTATTCGGCCTGGCCCTCTCGGTGGCGAGCACCGTCGTGCTCCTGCGCGCCCTTCAGGACCGGCGCCTGGTCACGACCGAGCGCGGCCAGATCGCCGTGGGATGGCTGATCGTCGAGGACCTCGTGATGGTCCTCACGTTGGTTCTGTTGCCCGCAGTCTCGCCGCTGCTCGGCGGAAATGATGGGCAGAACACAACCTCGTCCGCGCTCAACATCGGCCAGCTTCTTTCCACGGTCGCCTTCACCATCGGCAAGGTGGCGGCGTTCGTTGCCATCATGATGCTGGTCGGCCGCCGCGTCATTCCGTGGGTTCTGCACTACACGGCGCACACCGGCTCACGCGAGCTTTTCCGCCTCGCCGTGCTGTCGATCGCGCTCGGCGTCGCCTTCATCGCCGCCAATCTGTTCGGCGTATCGTTCGCGCTCGGCGCGTTCTTCGCGGGCCTCATCCTGAGCGAATCCCAGCTCTCGCAACAGGCCGCCAACGAAAGCCTTCCGCTGCGCGATGCGTTCGCCGTGCTCTTCTTCGTCTCCGTCGGCATGCTGTTCGACCCCAACATCCTGGTGACGCAACCGCTCGCCGTGGCGGCGACGCTGCTCATTATCGTGATCGGCAAATCCCTTGCCGCATTCGCCATCGTGCGCACGTTCGGACACCCGCTCGGCACCGCCTTCACGATTTCGGCAAGCCTCGCGCAGATCGGCGAGTTCTCGTTCATTCTCGCCGCGCTCGGCATGAGCCTCGATCTTTTGCCATCCGAAGGACGTGACTTGATCCTGGCCGGCGCGCTGCTCTCGATCATCATCAATCCCCTGTTCTTCTGGGGCCTCGATCACCTGAAGCCGTGGCTCGAGAAGAAGGACGCGCTCCATCACGCGCCGGGAGAGGGCGCGACCGCCGAGGAGGAGAAGAAAAAGGACGACGAGGAGCCCGTACACGTCACGACGCTCGAGGGGCACACGATCATCGTCGGCATAGGACGCGTCGGAAAGCGCATCATCGACGCCCTCGCGACGGGTCCCGTGCCGCTCTACGTGATCGACGAGAGCGACGAGGAGATCAAGCGCCTGAACGCCCGCAACATCGAAGGCGTGGCCGGCAGCGCGGCGACGCTCCTTTACGCGGCCAACCCCGCGAAGGCCGCAAGCATGATCGTGGCCATCCCAAGCAACTTCGAGGCGGGCGAGGCCATAGAGCAGGCCCGCGCCGCCAATCCGACGATGCCGATCATCGGCCGCGCACAGAACGAGCCCGAGGCCGAGTACCTGATGAAGTACGGCGCCACCGACGTCGTCATCACGTCCGACACGCTGGCCGAAGCCATCCTCTTCACCTACCGCAAAGCCGCAAGCGGCGTCTGAGCATCGCCTATTACACGGCCGCCCAGGGCTCGCGCACCTGTCCGACAGGTGCATGCGCAAGTATGTTTTTTATATGTTATTCATTTTGTACCGACATATTGATTAATTTGAAAATTATCCCGTGATTCCGCGCCCGGCAAAGCTCGGGCGCGCGCCAGCCCATGGATTTTCCCGTGCTCACGCATATGAAGCTCAAGCATAAAGTCGGCGCCCTGATCGCCATCCTCGCCCTCATCCCGGTCGTTGGCGCGGGCCTCTCCTACCTGAGCCTCGCCAAACAAGGTGAGGCGCAAGAGTTGGCGATGCGTGCCAAATCCGGGCAGACATACCTCGAGCGCATCAACGGCCTCGTCTACGCGATCGTCATGGACTCTCGCGGCATCTACATGTCGAGCGACTGGCCGACCGCCGAAAGCTACGGCAACGGCATCGTGAAGAGCGCGGACGACCTTCGCGCTGTGACCAAGCTCTGGGAGGCAACCGTCGAGCCCGAGCACCGCCCCGAGTTCGCCGACGCCGAAAAAACCATCGCCGAATTCATCCGCTTCCGCACCGAGCTGGTGCGTCTTGCACGCGAGGACTCGCTCCCCGTCGCCCGCACGTTTGGCGACAACGACGCCAACCGCGCCAACCGCAAGGCGCTGAACGACAAGCTGCGCGCGCTTTCGAGCCACTACGAGCGCTACGTCGAGACGACGAGCGGCGCCTCTGATGAAGCACGCGCGGCTGCGTTGCGCACGGCGGCGCTGACCGGAATCGTCTCCATTCTGACCATGATCGGCGGCATCTGGCTCGTGATCACGCACCTTGCGCAACCCATCGAGCGCATGAAGCTGTCCATTCTCGACCTTGCCAACGGCCGCATGGACCAGGAGATCTACGGCGCGGGCCGCGGCGACGAGATCGGCGAGATCGCAGCGGCCGTACACGTCTTCAAGCAGAACATGCTCGAAGCCGAGAGCCTGCGCGCCGCGCAGGTCGAGAGCGACAAGCGTGCTGCCGCACAACGCAAGGCGGAGATGCTCCGCCTCGCCGACCGGTTCCAGGAGAGCGTCGGCCGCGTCGTCGACACCGTCTCCTCGGCATCGGCCCAGCTCGAAGCGGCCGCGGCCCAGTTGACCATGAACGCCGCATCGACCCAGGATCTGTCCGGAACGGTGGCCAGCGCTTCGGAGCAAACCTCCGTCAACGTCCAGGGCGTCGCCGCTGCATCCGAGCAGCTGTCGTCCACCGTCCGCGAGATCGGCCGCCAGGTCCACGAGAGCAGCACCATCGCCGACGAGGCCGTGCGCCAGGCCTCCAAGACCAACGAGAACGTGGTCGAGCTCTCACAAGCCGCCGAGCGCATCGGCGCCGTCGTCGAGCTGATCAATCAAATCGCGGGGCAGACCAATCTTCTCGCGCTCAACGCCACCATCGAGGCGGCACGCGCCGGCGAAGCCGGCAAGGGTTTCGCAGTCGTGGCGCAGGAGGTGAAGGCCCTTGCCGCACAGACCGCCAAGGCCACCAACGAGATCGGCAGCCAGATTCAGAGCATGCAGGCGTCGACCCGTCAGTCCGTGGAAGCGATCAATGGCATCGCCACGACGATCAACCGTATCTCGGGCGTCAGCAGCGCCATCGCCGCCGCCGTCGAGCAGCAGGGCGCGACGACGCAGGAGATCAGCCGCAACGTGGTCGAAGCCGCCAAGGGAACGAGCGATGTTGCAGCCAGCATCACCGCCGTGAGCCAGGGCGCATCCGAGACGGGATCGGCCTCCTCACAGGTCCTCGCATCGGCCAAGTCGCTGTCCGGCGACAGCCGGACTCTCAAGGCCGAGGTCGAGCGCTTCCTCGATATGGTCCGCGCGGCCTAGGACAACCAGCAAGCCGAGACATTGAAAAGAAAGCGATCCCCAATGGGATCGCTTTACTTTTTTGCATTCATCCCGATGCGCGGCTCGCAGCTCATAAAGGGTGTATGGCGGAGTCGAGTTCGGCCTTCCGTCCGCCGCAAAACCGTGCGAGTCTTCGCTCCTCGTGACGTCTTAAAAGATCCTTGCTCCGAGCTCGACGCGTTTACCGTTTTTTAACTCCCGCCGTTTACACTCCGTTAACCGTGGGACCGGTTTGTCAGCGTATCGGGTTCGTTTCATGGATCCTGGGCATCTCTGGTTTTTCTCTGTGAGTAGCGTCGAATGGGTGTGCGTCGTGGTGGGAGTCCGGCTGCGAGAGGTCGCGGCCGCGTGGCCGGAGATCGGACTCTGGCCAGAAATCGAATCCTGGTGGGCGATTGCGTCGACGAGCTTCGTCGAATACCGGATCGAAGCGTAGATCTCGTCTTCGCCGATCCGCCCTACAATCTCCAGCTTACGACCGAGCTTCTGCGTCCCAACAACACGCGCGTCGACGGTGTCGACGACGCATGGGACAAGTTCGCCTCGTTCGAGGAGTACGACCGCTTCACGCGCGCTTGGCTCGCCGAATGCCACCGTGTGCTGAAGCCGGACGGCGCGCTGTGGCTGATCGGCTCCTATCACAACGTCTTCCGCTTGGGCGCCGCACTGCAGGACCAGGGCTATTGGATCCTGAACGACGTCGTCTGGCGCAAGGTCAACCCGATGCCGAACTTCCGCGGCCGCCGGTTCACCAACGCGCACGAGACGCTGATCTGGGCCGCACGCGATCAGAAGTCGCGCTACACGTTCAACTATGAAAGCCTCAAGGCATCGAACGACGACGTGCAGATGCGGTCGGACTGGCTGTTCCCGATCTGCTCTGGTCCCGAACGCTTGAAGGACGACGGCGGCCGCAAGGCGCACCCGACGCAGAAGCCCGAGGCACTGCTGCACCGAATTCTGCTCGCCACGACCAACCCCGGCGACGTCGTGCTCGACCCGTTCTTCGGAACAGGCACCACAGGCGCAGTGGCGCAGAAGCTCGGTCGCCACTGGATCGGCATCGAGCGCGACCCGGACTATGCAAAGGCCGCCGAAGAGCGCCTCGCCAAGGTAAAGCCGCTCTCCGCCTCCGCAATCGAACCGCAGCCCTCGAAGCGAGCGGAGCCGCGCGTGCCCTTTGGAACGCTCGTTGAGCTTGGCCTTTTGCGTGCAGGCTCGCCCCTTTACGACGAGCGCCGCAGCGTCAAAGCCGAGGTGAAGGCCGACGGAACGCTCGCGGTTCCGACCGGCCGCGGCTCGATCCACCGCATGGGCGCCGTTGTACAGGGCAAGTCGGCCTGCAACGGCTGGACCTTCTGGCACTACGAGCGCGGCGGGAAGCTGCTGCCGATCGACAAGCTGCGCGAGCGCGCCAAGGCCGAGTTGGGCCTTACCAAGCGCACGCCCTCGTCTCTCATAGCCGCGGAATAGGCTCGCGCCGGGGGGAGCGAGCAGGACCCAGGGCCAATGCCGGCGCGCTGAGAAGCTGCGCCCTGTGTAAGCGGTCGGGCATGCGCCCTGGGTCCCACCCACTCAATCGCGGCCAGCTTTTATTCTACGGCTTGATGCCAGATGCGGCCTTTAACCAAACGGCTGCATCGAGAGAGACGAACGCGAATTTCAGCGTAAAGGTTTACCAAGGGGGCTTCATGGAGATGAAGCCATGACAAGGCACGTCAGAAGCGTCGCCGCCGCACTGCCGAACGCGAACGGCAGTCCCACGGAATTTTTCGAGCACACGATCAACGCTGTTCGGGCCACTGGATCCGATCGCGCGCACAGCCATCTCTCTCCACCAGAGCACGTCGAAGCGAGTCTTGCGATCTGCAAGTCCGCGTTAGGTAGGGTCGCCACCACGAGCTACGTCAACGCACTCCGAGGGTGAGGGAAAGCAAAGGGAAACGAGGGGGAAACCAAAGGAGCCATCCATGGCCAGACGCTCCCCGATCGCTCTTCTGGGCTCAGTCATTCTTTTGCTTGGAGCCGCGTTGTCGCCGATCTGCGCCGACGATGGCAAATTCACGAAGCAGGAGCTCGATCAGATGCTGGCGCCGATCGCGCTCTATCCTGACGAGTTGCTGACCAACGTCCTGATCGCTGCGACCTATCCCCTCGACGTCGTTCAAGCCGACCGCTGGCGTAGGGAACCGGCCAACGCCAAGCTCAAGGGCGATGCGCTCACGAAAGCGCTGGACGAAAAGGAATGGGATCCGAGCATAAAGGCGCTCGTGCAGTTCCCCGAGGTCCTCAAGACCATGAGCGACAAGCTCGACTGGACTCAGAAACTCGGCGACGCATTCCTTGCCCAGCAGGATGAGGTGATGGATGAAATCCAGCTCCTCCGGCGCAAGGCGGACGACGCAGGCAACCTCGAGAGCAACAAAAAGCAAAAGGTCGTCAAGGATACGGGTGGGGCTGAGCCCGTCTACGTCATTGAGCAGGCCGAGCCCGACACCGTCTACGTGCCGACCTACCAACCCGTCGTCTACGGAGACTGGTGGTATCCCGATTATCCACCTTACTTCTGGGGCAATCCCGGCTGGGCATATGTCGACCACTTCTTCTGGGGCGCGGGCGTGGCGATAGCTGCCGGCATCTGGGGATGGAACCACTGCGACTGGAACCGCCACGACATCGATATCGACATCAACAAGTGGAACAACATCAACGGCGGTCGCAACAAGATCGTGAATAACAAGTGGGAGCATCGCCCCGATCACCGCGGCCCGGTGCCCTATCGCAGCAAGGAAGCGCGCGACAAATTCAAGCAGACCGGGAAAGGGCAGATCGGCAACAAGGATTTTCGCGGCCACGATCGTTCCGATATCGAGGCCAAGCTCAAGAACGCCGATCGCCCTCAAGCTCGCGACAAGATTGGCGACAAGGGCGGCCAGGACCTGCGCGACCGAGGGGGCGACAAAATCAAGGACCGAGCCGGCTCCGGGAGCAAGGCCGCGAAACGTGTCGACAAGGCAGGCAAGAAGGTCTCACGCGACATCGATCGTCCCAAAGCACGCAAGCCGCCGTCAGGCGCCTTCGACGTAAAGCGCGGCGGAGACGTACGTAAGTTCTCAAGCCGGGGCCACGCGAGCCGTGTGGCCATGTCCGGCCACCGGGGCGGCGGAGGTCGTGGCGGTGGGGGTCGTCGCGGCGGCGGCCGTCGCCGTTGATCTGCCTTGCCTTCGGCCCATCGCTTCCATGGAGGTTCCCATGACCCCGCTCGCATTCGCTGCTCGCCGTGCTGCTTTCAAGATGCTCCTGCCGTTCGCCGTTGTCTTGGCCTCTGCAGGGGCCGCCGAAGCGGCCAAACAGGAAACCTATCCGTCTCCCCAAGCTGCGGTTGACGCATTGATCGCCGCTGTGAAAGCGGACGACATAAAAGCCATCGTCCGCGTGCTTGGCCCGGACGGCCGCGAGCTTGCAAGCTCGGGGGATCCCGTGGCGGACGCCGCCATGCGCGAAACGTTCATTTCGGCTTACGACGACGCACACGAAATCCATGATCACGGCGATCGGGCGACGCTGATCCTTGGAAAGGACGCGTATCCCTTCCCCATCCCGCTGGCCGCCCAAGCCAATGCGTGGCGCTTCGACACGGCCGCAGGTGCCGAGGAGATTCTTGACCGGCGCATTGGCGAGAACGAGCTGTCTGTCGTCGAGGTCATGCGCGCTTACGTGGACGCGCAGCGCGAGTACGCCGAAGTCGATCGCGACGGGCACGGCGTGCAATACGCGCGCCGCATTTTGAGCCGTCCGGGTTTCACCGACGGTCTCTACTGGCCGACGGAGGAAGGCGAGCCTGAAAGTCCGCTTGGACCGCTCATTGCAGACGCCCGTGCCGAAGGCTATTCCGCCAAGCCCGGACACCGCCGCGCTCCCTACCATGGCTACGTGTTCCGCGTTCTCACGGCTCAAGGCAAGAACGCTGACGGCGGTGCGCGAGACTATATCGTGCGCGGCCGCATGATCGGCGGCTTCGGATTGATCGCAGCGCCCGCCGAATACGGGAACTCGGGCGTCAAGACGTTCATCGTCAACCAGGATGGGCGCATATTCGAAAAGGACCTGGGCGACAGCACCGCACGGCTCGCTCAGCGCATGGATACGTTCAATCCAGACGACACATGGACCGTCGTCGCTGCTCAGCCATGAGCAGCGACCGGAGAAGGGCGCGCCGAAATGCGTGAAGACCTTGTCGGCATGCCGATGGCGGACGAAGTCTGACTGACGAGCCGCCGCCTCGATAAATCAGCCGCCACACGCCGCCCCACATGGTCAAGACGCCGAAATCGAGGGGATCGGGAGGCCAAAGTAACTCTACGTGCAATTAGGGCCCCGCCCACCCCCGGGGCAGGGCTAAACTATTTCGTTGTTTCGACAAGGCATTCCAATGTTTCCAGAATTGCCATGAGCGCCTTAGCCCGGATTCGAAGATGCTCCTATCGTTAAGGCGGCTCAAATCCTCAACTGCCATGAGCGTCCCGCGCGTGACCGTGCTCGATCTGGCCCGTGGCATAGCCATGGTCGTCGTCTTGTACGGGCACGCGCTTGAAGTGTTCTTCGAGCAGCGCCCCGATGGTCGCTTATTTGAGCAGGCATTCGTTCAATACAAGGCGTCGGCCGGGTTCGCCATGGCAGTGTTCTTCATGGTGTCGGGTGCGGCCGCGGCGGGCATCGCCGCCAAGACCTGGCGAAACGTGCTGCGCACATCTCTCTTTCTGATCGCGCTCGCCTATCTCGTCCATTTCGTGGGCGTGCTCTTGAACCTCGCCGAGGTAGCCGTCACTGGAGGCGACGATTTTAATCGTACGGTCCTGTACGGTTTGGAAGCAGCGCTCAAAGGACGTAGCTTTTCGACGGTCGTTATTTGGTTTCTGGTCTCGCTCGCCGTCGTTCGCCTGATCGTCTACGCGCTGTTCAAAACGCTGAGCCCGCCGCAAGCATTTCTCGCCGTGATCGCCATCGCTCTGAGCAGTGTGCTCGTGCCCTTCATACCGAATGCATTCATGGCCAAGACATGGAGCATCGGCGTCACCTTTTTCGCACTTGGCATGATCCTCGCGCCGCATGTCGAACGCTTCACACGCCTTTCCGCGCTGCCCCTTCTCCTGATGTTGCCAGTGTCCCTGTGGCTGGCGCTTCAGAACAATGGATGCCCGTATGACCTCTGGGCAAAGTGTCCGATTCCGCAATTGGGCACCGAAACGGCCGTTTGGGTGCCCATCGGAGAGATCGGCTTCATCCCGCTGTATTGGGTGACCGCATTGACCGGATCATTCGGCGTGCTCGCCCTCGCCGGAGTGCTGATGCGCACGAGGCTGGCCGGAATTCTTGCCCATATCGGCTCGCGGACGATGGGTCTCTTGATCATCAACGGCTTCGTTCTGGTTTTCCTTCAACCCTGGCTGAAGCGGATCCCTCTCGAACACCTGCCGCTGGCGGTGTTTCCGGCTCTCCTGGTCGGAGTCGTGATGTTCCACCTGTCAGCCTTGCGCGTGCTCCAGCGTCCACTCCACGCGCTCAACAAGACGGCAATGCAGTTGGCCGATGCCGGGCTCGTCCAGGGCGAGCGAGTTTTACTTCGCCTTCGCGGCTACAGACCGGCACGGGGTCTGTACGACATGGCCGGAGTTGATCCTCTCAAGGCGCAGGCACAATCGCGACCTCGGCAACGAGATCAATGACGCAAGAGGGATCGCCCTTCGCAGCCGCATTGCACACAGTGAACGAGCGCGGCGGCCTTCCTGCACTGTGATTGTAAAAGCGCGCTCACTGCTCCTTGAGCCCGTGCGCGATCACCTTGCGCATGACGGACGGTAGCGCCGCCGCGTGGAGATCGCGACGCGGCACCCAGCGGCACCGCTCAGGGCTCGCCCAGAACGTCAGGCTGGCGTCCGGCTCCACGATCGCGCGCATCACCATCACCTCAAGCCGGAAATGCGTGAACGTGTGGCTGACCACACCCGGCACACTCCACCAGTCGGCGCGGACCGGCTGCGCGATCAGCGCCTGATCGACCGGCAGCCAGTCGTCGCCCCACTCGGTGGACGGCACCTCGAGCATGCCGCCGAGCAAGCCGGCCTCGGGACGCTTGCGCAACAACACCCGCCCGTCCTCGCTGAGCGCAAGGAACGCGATGCCATAGCGCACCGGCCGGTCCGGCTTCACGAGCTTGACCGGCAGTTGCTCGGCAATGCCGAGCGCATGCGCATGACAGTCCTGCTGCAGCGGGCACATGAGGCACGAGGGCTTCTTCGGCGAGCAGAGGCTCGCCCCGAGATCCATCATGGCCTGTGCGAAGTCGCCCGCGCGACGTTGCGGCGTGAGCGTTTCCGCGAGCCGCTTGATCTCGCGCTTGGCGCCCGGCAGCGGATGCCGGCATGCGAACAGGCGCGACACCACGCGCTCGATGTTGCCGTCGACTGGAGTTGCCTTTTCGCCGAACGCGATGGCCGCGATGGCTGCCGCCGTATACGGCCCGATCCCCGGCAGCTCGGAAAGCGCTGTCTCCGTGCGAGGAAAAACACCGCCATGCTCGGCGACGACGGCCTGCGCGCACTTGTGCAGGTTGCGCGCCCGCGAGTAGTAGCCGAGCCCGGCCCACGCCGCGAGCACGTCATCAAGGTCGGCCGCCGCCAGCGCGTCGACGGTCGGCCAGAGCCGCAGGAATTTCTCGTAATAGGGGATGACGGCCTTCACGACCGTTTGCTGCAGCATGATCTCGCTGAGCCAGACCTTGTAGGGGTCCGCACGCCGTCCGCGCCCCCCTCGCCCGTTGGGTGTGCGCCACGGCAGGTCGCGCCGCTCGCGGTCGTACCAGTCGAGCAGCGCCGCCACCGTATCCGGCCCGGCCGGCCGCAGCGGCAGTTGCTTGCGCGCCACAGATTTCGCGGTGTCCCCCATTTCGAATCAGGTCTCCCTTCGAAGACGACGCGAATCACATCCATGATGCTACGGACGTGCAACCTCTCTGCATATGACAGCGACACCGCGTGACCGCAAAGCTCACAGAAAAGCAACGTAAAACGCCCTTGCCGCACCCGGCACGGCGGCACCTTGCACTGACGCCGAGCACCTCCCGGTTCGCCGCACCGCCGACCGCCCGCTTCGTGCCGGTAAAGGCGGTCGGCACCTTCGTGCCCGCGCTGACCAAGAAGGCCTTCGAGAAGTTCGGCTTCTCGGCCGCCACGCTGATCACCGACTGGGCGCGCATCGCCGGCGCCGAGCTCGCGCAGTATACAATTCCCGACAAGCTCAAGTGGCCGCGCGGCGGAGAGGCCATCGGCGTCGATGACGAGGACGACAGCACGCGCCGCGGCGCCACCCTGATCCTGCGCGTCGACCCGGCCCGCGCGCTCGACGTCGAGTACCGCGCCCGCCAGATCATGGACCGCATTAACAGCTACTTCGGCTACCGCGCCGTCGAAACCGTCCGCCTCGTACAGGCTCCCGTGGACACGCGGCCTGTACGATCCGGCACGCCCGCGGCGGCTGCGGTATCGCAGACATCCTCCGGCGGCGATCCGCTTGGCGCCGCCCTCGCCCGCCTGGAGCGGGGCGTCCTGCGCGACCGGACAGGCGCCCGCCGCGCCTGACATGCCCCTTTGATCCGCCTCGTTTTTTCCCGCCACAGCCGTGCATTCAAATGGCGTTCAGCCTGGATTTGCCTTAATCGGACGCCCAGCCCATGTTATCAGCCACACCCTGAAACATAGGGCTTGGGCCAGTCTGGCTGGCACCCACGAAAGAATGGAGTGGAGAGGATGAACGCAATGAGCCGGCTTGACCGCCGCCAGGCCCTGATGGCCGGAGCCGCACTCACAGGACTGGCGCTGACGGCCTCTGCGCTCCCGGCGCTGGCCCAGCGCAAGCAAGGCCCGGCTGAGGTCCCCGTCGACGAGCTGATGAAGCGCGACGACCTTCCCGATCTCGTCCTCGGCCCCGACAACGCCAAGGTAACCGTCGTCGAGTACGCCTCGATGACCTGCGGTCACTGCAAGCACTTCCACGACGCGACCTTCCCGGAGCTCAAGAAGAAGTACATCGACACCGGCAAGATCCGCTTCATCTTCCGCGAGTTCCCGCTCGATGCACGCGCCTTCGCGGCCTCCATGCTTGCCCGCTGCGCCGGCCCGACCGAAAAGTCCATGGCCCTCGTCGATGCCTTGTTCGACACGCAGGAGCAGTGGGCTTTCGTGAAGGAAAACCCCACGCCGAAGCTGTTCGAGATCGCCAAGCAGGCGGGCTTCACGCAGGAGAGCTTCGACAAGTGCCTGACCGACCAGAAGCTGCTCGACCAGCTCACGGCCGTTCATACCCGCGCCGCCGAGACGTTCGTGGTCAACTCCACGCCGACCTTCTTCATCAACGGCAAGCGCCTGCAGGCCGCCCCCGAGATCGCCGAGTTCGACAAGGTGATCGAGCCGCTGTTGGCGCAGGGCTGATCTTTTTGGAGCAGAAGGGCGGAATGAACGGGGCTACGATACGAAAAGCGCGCACGGCCCCGGCCGCCCTCCCGCTTCTGGTCGGGCTCCTTCTGTCGGCCTGCTCCGGCAATACCTCGCTTTCGACGGCCGGCGTCGCCACGGCTACACCGGAAGGCGCGGCCTCAAGCGGTGCCTTCCCTGACAGCGCGAGCGCCACGTCGAGCGACACGCCCTTTAGCCCCTTCGGCTCCGTCCCGGACCCGTCGGAGGGCGGCCGCAAGGTCATCGCGAACCCGACGGTCGCCGAGATCATGACCACCGGCACGCTGCCTGAGATGGCCCTCGGGCGGGCGGACGCACCCGTGACCATCGTCCAGTACGCGTCGCTGACCTGTCCGCACTGCCGCGCGTTTCACCGTGAGACATTCCCGGAGTTCAAGCGCACCTATATCGACACCGGCAAGGTACGCTACATCCTGCGCGAGTTCCCGATCGGCAAGCAGTCCGGCAACGCCACCATCGCGCTACGCTGCGCACCGCCAGACAAGTACTTCACGCTCTATGGAAAATTCATGGAGCAACAATCCGCCTGGATATCCCAGGAGGTCCGCCTGGAGCCGATTTTCGCGGTCGCCAAGCAGGTGGGGATGAGCCAGGCCCAGTTCGATTCCTGCCTTAAGAATCAGGCCATGATCGACGGCCTGAAATGGGTCAAGGAGCGCGGACGGACGCTCGGCATCATCGGGACGCCGAACTTCTTCGTTCAAGGCAAGCTCGTGAAGAAGACGCTCGCCATGAGCGACATTCGCGAGATGGTCGAGCCGCTGCTCTCTGCCCCGAGGGCTGCCTCCATTGCGCAATAGCGCGAGCGGAGCGCCTTGACCGGCCGCATTCGGGATTAAAGAAGCGAACCATGAAGATCAGCCGCCTCCGGCTCCTGGGTTTCAAGTCGTTCGTCGAGCCGACCGATCTCGTGATCGAAGCCGGGCTGACCGGCGTCGTCGGCCCGAACGGCTGCGGCAAGTCGAACCTGCTCGAAGGCATCCGCTGGGTCATGGGCGAAAGCTCGCACAAGTCCATGCGAGCCGCCGCCATGGACGACGTCATCTTCTCCGGCACCACGAACCGCCCCGCGCGCAACGTCGCCGAGGTGACGATCTTCCTCGACAACACCGAGCGCCAGGCGCCCGCCGAGTGGAACGACAGCGACCAGATCGAAATCACGCGCCGCATCGAGCGCGAAGCAGGCTCCGCCTACCGCATCAACGGCCGCGAGGCCCGCGCGCGCGACGTGAAAATCCTGTTCGAGGACGCTGCCACCGGCGCCCGCTCGCCCGCGCTTGTGCGCCAGGGGCAGATCTCCGAGATCGTCAACGCCAAGCCCGAGCAGCGCCGCCGCGTTCTGGAGGACGCCGCCGGCGTCGCCGGCCTGCACAGCCGCCGGCATGAAGCTGAGTTGCGCCTCAAAGGCGCCGAGCAGAACCTCGCCCGCCTCGCCGACATCATGGGCCAGCTCGGAAGCCAGATCGAAAGCCTGAAACGCCAGGCTCGCCAGGCCCGCCGCTACAAGGATCTCTCGGAGGAGATCCGCCGCGCCGAAGCTCTCCTCGCGCATCTCTCCTGGGTCGATGCCCAGGCGCTCGTCACGACCGAGGAGCACAATTTCCAGGAAACGCTCGCGCTCCTCGGCCGCGCGACCGAGGACGAGGCGAAGGCACTCCGCGCTGAAGCCGAGCTGGCCGAGACCATCCAGCCGCGGCGCGAGAAGGAAGCCGAGCGCGGCGCCGCACTTTCCCGCATCAGGATCGAGACTGACGGCCTCGCCAAGGAAGCCGAACGCTGCTCCGAGCGCCGCCACGAACTCACCAAGCTCGCGACCGAGCTGGAAAAGGATCTCGCCCGAGAAGCGCACCAGATCTCGGAAGCCAAGGAGATCCTGGCGAGCTTCGACGTCGAGACCAAGGAGCTGGAAGCCGCCGAAGCCGAGGCGGAGGCCGCCGAGGATCACATCCACGCCGCCGAGGAAGAAACAGCCGCGATCCTAGAAGCGGCCGAGAAGGAGCTGGCCGTCGTAACCGAGCGCGCCGCTGAGCACCGCGCGCGCCGCAAGTCTCTCGAGACCTCGGAGACCGAGCGCCGCGCATCCATCGCCAAGATCAACGACAAGCTCGCAGCGCTGCAGCGTGACGCTCAGGCAGCCGCGGCGGGCGCACCGGATTCACTCAAGCTTGCGTCGATTACCGAGCAGGGCCAGCGCCTCGCACGCGAGATCGCCGCCATCGAAGCCGCAACCCTCGACGCCGAGGACAAGCTCGGCGACCTCGCCGAGACCGCACGCGTCCGCAGCGACGAGGCCCAGCAGGCCCGCATGGCGCTGTCCACGCTCGTCACCGAGCGCGAGACGCTCTCCAAGCTCGTGATGCCGACCTATGAAGAGGGCATGCCGCCCGTCGTCGAGCAGTTGCGCGTCGCGCCGGGCTACGAGGCGGCCCTCGTCGCCGCCTTGGGCGACGACCTCGACGCGCCGACCCACGAGGACGCCCCCGTCCGTTGGCGCACGATCGAGGTCAGCCCCGAGGATGCGGCCCTTCCCGCCGATGCCGAGCCCCTGAGCCTGCACGTCGGCGCACCGTCCGAGCTGACGCGCCGCCTGCGCCAGATCGGCGTCGTCTCCCGCGAGTTGGGTGCGCGCCTGCAGCCGCACTTGAAGCAGGGCCAGCGCCTCGTCAGCCGCGAAGGCGACCTCTGGCGGTGGGACGGTTTCATCGCCGTCGCAGGCGGCATGACGCCTGCCGCCCAGCGTCTCGCCGAGCGTAACCGCCTCTCCGACATGTTCGAGCGCGAAAAGGTCCAGCGCGCTGAGGTGCAGCGCCTCTCGGCCCTCGACCAGGAAGCTGCCGCCGCACACGCCGCCGCCGCCGCCGAGGAGAAGCGCCTGCGCGCCCTCTGGCGCGACACGCAGGCCAACCACGTGGCGACCCGCGACGCGCTCGGCGCCATTGAGAAGCAAGCGCGCGAGACCGAGGCCAAGCTCACAGCGGTGGCGGAAGCGCGCGGACGCGCCGAGAGCGATCTGCGCGAAGCGGAAGCAAGCCTCGATCACATCCAGGACGAGTTGGCCAAGCTCGACGCCGCGGACGATCCAGCCGCGCGCCTGCCCGAGGTCCAGAAGGCCGCGCAGGACAAGCGCACGGCCCTCTCCGTTGCCCAGGCTCGTGTCGCCACGCATGCCCGTGAGCGCGAAACCCGCAAGCGCCGCACCGAGACCATCGCCGCCGAGCGCGCGCGATGGGCCGCGCGCAGCGAGAGCGCCACCCAGCACATCGCGGCCCTCGAGGAACGGCTCGCCAAGACGAAGAGCGACATCGCCGCCTTGGAGGAGGTGATCCCGGCCCTCGACGAGCGCCGCCAGAGCCTGCTCGGCGCACTGTCCGACGCCGAGGCCGCGCGCAACGCCGCCGCCGATGATCTTGCCCGCGCGGAGAACGCACTGCGCACCGCCGCCCAGACCCTGCGTGAAGCCCAAAGCGCCGTCGCCGCCGCCCGCGAGGCCCGCGTGCGCATCGAGACGCGCCTTGAAGGTGCCCGCACGCGCCGCCAGGAGGAGGCACGCCGCATCCGCGAAGGCCTGAACGTCAACCCCGAGGACTGCCTCAGCCTTGCCGGCGTTTCACCTGCGGATCAGCTCCCAGTGCTCGCCGATGCCGACCGCGGCCTGCAGCGGCTGAAGGGCGACCGCGAGCGCTTGGGTGGCGTCAACCTGCAGGCCGACGACGAGCTCAATGCGCTGCTCGAGCAGATGAGCGGCATGGAAACCGAGAGGGACGACGTCGAGCAGGCCATCGCCAAGCTCCGCAGCGCCATCGGCCAGCTCAACCGTGAGGGCAAGAAGCGCCTCGACGAGGCCTTCGAGACCGTCAACGGTCACTTCCAGCGCCTGTTCACGACCCTCTTCGGCGGCGGCGAGGCCCGCCTCGAGATGATCCAGGGCGAGGACCCCCTCGAATCGGGCCTCGAGATCGTCGCCAAGCCGCCGGGCAAGAAGCCGGCAACCCTCTCGCTGCTCTCGGGCGGCGAGCAGACGCTGACTGCCCTCTCCCTGATCTTCGCCGTGTTCCTGACCAACCCCTCGCCGATCTGCGTGCTGGACGAGGTCGACGCCCCCCTCGATGACGCGAACGTCGACCGCTTCTGCACGCTGATGGAGAAAATGGCCGAGGAGACCGCCACCCGCTTCCTGGTCATCACCCACCACCCGATGACCATGATGCGCATGAACCGCCTGTTCGGGGTCACGATGGCCGAAAAAGGCGTCTCCCAGCTCGTCTCGGTCGACCTCGAGACCGCCAAGTCCTTCCGCGAGGCAGGCTGACCGGTCGGGGGCGCAAGCGGGCGGAAAGCCAGTAAATCCCTAATGAAAACGCCTGTAATACTTAGGGGTCCGGCGGCCATCGGGCTGCGCGGTTTCGCCGTACCCCCCGGACACTCCCAAAATTATGGCCATTGCTTGACTCCAGAGATGACCACTCTATTGTGCGCGCCGATTGAGGCTAACACCCTGAGGTTTTGCCATGCCGGATGAGCGGAACGGCGAAGGTGTTGGCCGAGGCGAGATCTCACCCGCCGACAGAGCAAAATTCAAGCAGCGGGTCGGGGACCTCGGCAAGCAGCTTGAAGAGGCGCGGTCGCACCAGGCTGAGAGCGAGACGGCGAGGGACAGCGCGGTAAGGGCACGCGGGATGGCTTACGGACTCCGCATGGCGTCCGAGCTTGTCGGTGCGGTCCTGGTCGGCGGCCTCATCGGATATTTTCTGGACCAAGCGCTCGGCTCATGGCCGTGGCTGTTCCTGGTCTTCTTCCTGTTGGGCTTCGCCGCCGGCGTGCTCAACGTCATTCGGGGCTTCACGCGGCTCCAGGCAGAAATTAAGGAGGCAACGCGCGGCGACATAGGCCGTTCGGTGCCGGACGACGAAGACGACTGAGGGGACGGACGTGGCCAGCGAAGGCGCCTCGGGCGGAATGCCCGATCCAATCCATCAATTCGAAATCAAGCGGCTCATCCCGTTGGAGCTCTTCGGGTATGACGCCTCGTTCACCAATTCCTCGCTGTTCATGGTGATCGCGGTGGCCCTGATCGTGGGCTTCCTGCTGTTCGCCATGCGCGGCCGCGCCCTCGTTCCGTCGCGCACGCAATCGCTGGCCGAGACAGCCTACGAGTTCGTTGCCGGCATGACCCGCGAGGGCATGGGCGAGCAGGGCATGAAATTCTTCCCGCTCATCTTCACGCTCTTCATGTTCATTTTCACGCTGAACATGCTCGGCATGATCCCCGGCGCATTCACCGTCACGAGCCACATCGTCGTCACGGCGGGCCTTGCGGTGCTGGTGTTCGTCACCGTCCTCATCATCGGGTTTGCCAAGAACGGCCTGCACTTCCTGAATCTGTTCGTGCCGTCCGGCGTGCCGATCTACATCCTCCCGCTCGTCACCGTGATCGAGGTCATCTCGTTCCTCTCGCGGCCGGTGAGCCATTCGGTTCGTCTGTTTGCCAACATGCTGGCCGGCCACATCACCCTCAAGGTGTTCGCCGGCTTCATCATCATGCTGCTCGGCGCAGGCGCTTACTCCGCCATCGCGCCGCTGCCGCTGCTGGGCGCGGTGGCCCTCACCGCACTCGAGTTCCTGGTAGCATTCCTGCAGGCTTACGTCTTCACGATGCTCACCATTATGTACTTGAACGACGCGCTGCACCCGGGACACTGAGCAAGGGTACGGCAACAGAGCTTCCGCAATTCCGCAAAACTTACCTAAGAGGAGACGTTTCATGGATCCCGCTTCCGCAAAGCTCATCGGCGCTGGCCTGGCCGCCATCGGCACCGGCGCCGCTGCGATCGGCGTCGGCAACCTGTTCGGCCAGTTCCTGCAGGGCGCGCTCCGCAATCCGTCTGCTGCTGACGGCCAGTTCGGCCGCCTGATCTTCGGCTTCGCCGTGACGGAAGCGCTCGGCATCTTCGCGCTCCTGATCGCGTTCCTCCTGCTCTTCACCTGATCCGATGGAATGCCCGAGAGGGTGAGCTTTGGGCTCCTCCTCTCGGTCCCCGTTGAATCGGAATTACTGCAACGGAAGAGACCATGGCTGAACCCGTGACGGCCGGAACCGAGGTCCCGCATGATGCGGGACACGCGAAAGTGTTTCCGCCGCTCGACCCGAAAAACGTCTCGCCCCAGCTCATCTGGCTGGTGTTCACGTTCGTCGCCCTCTACGTCCTCTTGTCCCGCGTGGTGCTGCCGCGCATCGGCGAGGTGATCGAAGAGCGCAAGGATCGCATCAAGCGCGATCTCGCGGCCGCGGAGCGCCTCAAGAGCGAGACCGAGAAAGCGTTGTCGTCCTACGAGAAGGCGCTCGCGGACGCGCGTGCGAACGCCTCTTCTATCGCGCGCCAGACGCGCGATCAGCTCAACGCCGAGGTCGATAAGGAGCGCAAGGCGGTCGAGGACCATCTCGCCAAGAAGCTGGCGGATGCCGAGACCAGCATCGGCGAGACCAAGTCCAAGGCGCTCGCCAGCGTCAAGGACATCGCCGGCGACACGGCAACGGCGATTGTCGGGGCGCTGTCCAACGTCAACGCGACCAAGGACGAGATCGAACGCGCACTGGCCGCCGTCGGCGGTAACAAGTGAGGACGCCATGCTGAACCCTGCCGCTGCAGAATTCTGGGTCCTGATCGCGTTTCTGATCTTCATGGGCATCCTCGTCTGGAAGGGCGTGCCAGCTTTGATCGGGAAGGCGCTCGACAATCGCGCAGCAGCGATCCGCGCCGAGCTCGACGACGCCCGCCGCTTGCGCGAGGAAGCCCAGCAGCTCCTCGCCGACTACCAGCGCAAGACGCGTGAGGCCGAGGACGAGGCGAAGTCCATCGTCGAGGCCGCGAAGCGCGAGGCCGAGAGCCTCGCCACCGAGACCCGCAAGGCCATGGCCGAGCAGGTCGAGCGTCGCACCAAGGCTGCCGAGGAGAAGATCGCGCGCGCCGAGGCACAGGCGCTCGCCGACGTGCGCGCCGCCGCTGTCGATCTCGCCGTCAAGGCGTCCGAGGGCATCCTCAAGGCCAAGCTTGCAGGCGAGGCCGGCACCACGCTGGTCGACACCGCCATCCGCGATCTCAAGGGCAAGCTGAACTAGCTCTCCCTCGCTCGCCACCGATCTCGAAAAAGCCGGGCTCCACGCCCGGCTTTTTGGTTCACGCCATGGTGTGGAACCCATTGTCGGCATAGACGACGGAGCCCGACAGCGGCGCCGCCGCACCACTGACGAGAAACGCCGCGACGCGGCCGATCTCCTCGATCCCCACGAGCCGGCCAGCCGGCGTCCGCTTGCGGACCTCGTCGATGAGCTCGTCGAACCGGCCGATGCCCGAAGCGGCGCGCGTCTTCACAGGCCCCGTCGAGATCGCATGCGCGCGGATCTTCTTTTCCGCAAGATCGGCCGCGATGTAGCGCACGCTCGCTTCGAGCGCGGCCTTCACCGGCCCCATCAGGTTGTAGTTCTCCACCACGCGGTCCGCGCCGTAGAAGCTGACCGTCAGGAGGCAGCCGCCCTCCGTCATCAGCGGCGGCGCAAGCCGCGCCATGCGGATGAAGGAATGGCAGGAGACGTCCATCGCGAGCGCAAACCCTTCCGCCGAGCAATTGACGACGCTCGTGTGCAGATCCTCGCGCGGCGCGAACGCGATCGAATGCAGGAGGAAGTCGAGCCGGCCCCACGTCTGTGTCACCGCTTCGAACACCTGCTCGAGCTGCCCCGGAACGCGCACGTCGCACGGGACCACGAGCGCCGCCCCAAGCTGATCTGCCACCGGCCGGACGAACGGCTCCGCCTTCTCGTTGAGATAGGTCACGGCCAGCTCGGCGCCTGCATCGCGAAACGCCGCCGCACAGCCCGCCGCGATGCTGTGAGCGTTGGCGATCCCCACGACGAGGCCTCGCTTGCCGGCGAGATCGACGATGCAAGCCATGGATCTGCTCCTCCGCGCAGCACGGCTCATCCGCCGCAAGCGTGACATGCGATAAGGATTACGACGGGAGATCCGGCACCCGCCTGTGACAGAACGCTGCGGAAACCATTGAAGAGGCGCACAAGCGGAGGAGAGAGCGGCCCATGACCGACAGTCTGCAATGGCTCGCGCCATGGTATCCGATCGACGACGCGGACATCCGCGCCGGCCTCGAACGCCAGCTCGCGGTGGAGGTGTCACCCCGCCATGTTCTTTACGGCACCAGCGTCCGTCTGATCGCGCGGCGCGACGACACGGACGACGCCCTCTTCGCGCTTGAAGACGGCCGCGTGGCGGAGGTTCACCTGACGTGGAAAAGCAGCGCCGAGGAGGATCCGCGCTGGCCGGCGACAGCCGTGTTCGCATCCCTCGACGAATGGGCCGTCGAAAGCATGCGCCCGCTCCACGAGGAGCTGTCTCGGTTACGGTGAGAGGTTTTCGCGCGGAACGGCTAACCGGCGTTCGGCGTGTTGCGGTCGAAGCCGACGTAGACCTCAAACTCGCCGGGCCGCGAGCCTTCCGGCACGTTGAACGTGACGGTGCGCACGGCGGAGAAATAGCCGATCGGATTCTCGACCGCGACCGCTGCATCCACGCGCAGCTTGTCCTCGGTGATACGCTCTCGCTTGGAGTCCGTGACGAACACGTTGATCGGCAGCGAGATCGGCCCCGAGTGTCCGCGCGGCCCAAGCAGGATGCGGCCGGAGAAGCCGTACTTCACCGTCACCTGCGAGCCGTTCATGTGGCACTCGCGCGCCGTCTTGGTGATCTCACCGCGATGCATGATCGCGAGCCCGTCGCCGACACGCCCCGGCTCGTAGATGGTGACGTAGCTGTCGCGCGGCCAGGTTACGAAGCGCGGGCAGCCGGGCTGCGTATCGCCGCCGGCAAACGCGGGAGCGCCATCGCCGCCCGCCTTGGCCGCATCCATGAGATCCTGCTCGCTGACCCCGGTCGGCTCGGCGCTGGACGACCCGCCGAGGATGCTCGTGCCGAGCCCCGACGTGATCGAGCCCATGCCGCACCCGCCGAGGGCGAGCGCGCTCGAAAGGGCAGCGGCGGCACAGACGGCCCCACCCAACCTCGCTATGACGGATTGCGTCATTCCGCTCCGATCCGCATTATCCCCGTTCCCCTGTCCGGCCGTCGCGAAGGTATCCCCGGGCCTGCCGCGCCGCTATGCTGCCAGGACGATCGACTCAAGCACTAGCACCCTTGTCTCGACGCACAAAGCGCTCGCTCCTAAGTAACGCACATCATCAGAGCCGCACCACACGAGGACCCCGTTCCAATGCCTACTTCCAGCGCCGAGCACAGCGCGCAAAGACGTCCGGCCTTGAACGTCCTCCTGGCCGCCCCGAGGGGCTTCTGCGCGGGCGTCGACCGGGCCATCCAGATCGTCGAGCTGGCTTTGGCTAGGTTCGGCGCCCCCGTCTACGTGCGCCACGAGATCGTCCATAACCGGTATGTGGTCGAGTCTCTGAAGGCTAAAGGTGCCGTTTTTGTGGAGGAGCTGAACGAGATTCCCGAGACGGACCAGCCTGTGATCTTTTCGGCACATGGTGTGCCTAAGTCCGTGCCTTTGGCTGCAAAATCCCGAAACCTTTTCGCCATCGACGCCACCTGCCCCCTGGTCTTCAAGGTGCACATGGAGGCAAGCCGCCACCATGCCGAGGGCCGCGAGATCCTGCTCATCGGCCATGCCGGGCACCCCGAGGTGGAGGGCACCACCGGCCAGCTCCCGCCGGGCGCGGTAACCTTGATCGAGACCACAGCCGACGCGGAGGCCGTCGCCGTCGAGGACGCCTCACGCCTCGCCTATGTGACCCAGACCACCCTCTCCGTGGACGACACGGCCGGCATCGTCTCCGTCCTGAAGCGGCGCTTCCCGGCCATCGTCGGCCCGCACAAGGAGGACATCTGCTACGCCACCACCAACCGGCAGGTCGCCGTTAAGGCTATCGCCGCCAAGGTGGACCTTGTGATCGTCGTCGGCGCGCCGAACTCGTCGAACTCGCTGCGCCTCGTCGAGGTCGCGGAGCGCGCGGGCTGCCCCAAAGCCCTCCTGATCCAGCGCGCAGCCGACATTCCCTGGGACGCCTTCGACGGCATTACGGCCGTAGGTATTACCGCGGGCGCCTCCGCGCCGGAAACGCTCGTGGACGAAGTGCTCGCGGCATTGAAAGAGCGCTTCGAGATTTCCGTCGAGCAGGTTACGACCGCCAACGAGCGGATCGCCTTCAACGTCCCCCGCGAGCTGCGCGAGCCGGCCGCTTAGCCACATCCTTCCGATCGCCCGAAACAGCACCGCGCATCCAGTCACCCGAGAAGCAGAGCACCATGGCCGTTTACACGGAAGTGACGGACGACGAGCTGGCCCCGCTTATTGCCGACTACGGCCTTGGCGAGCTTCTCTCCTACAAGGGCATTGCCGAAGGCGTCGAGAACACCAACTTCCTCGTGCACACGAGCAAAGGCACCTTCATCCTCACGCTCTACGAGCGGCGCGTCGATACGGCCGACCTGCCGTTCTTCCTCGGGCTGATCGAGCACCTGAACCGCAAGGGGATCTCCTGCCCGCTTCCTGTTCGCAACCGCGCGGGTGAGGTGCTGACGCAAATTGCAGGCAGGACGGCCGCCCTGATGACGTTTCTCGAAGGCGTCTGGCCCCGCCGTCCACGGCCGAGCCATTGTGCTGCCGTAGGCCGCGCGCTGGCCGAGCTGCATCTCGCAGGCCAGGACTTTGCGCCCTCGCGCAAGAACGCGCTCGGCCTCGAAGGCTGGCACACCCTGTTCGACAAGTTCTCGTCGCGCGCCGACGAGGTGGCACCGGGCCTCGGCACGCTGATCTCATATGAGCTGGCCTATCTCGACCGCGCCTGGCCGAAAGAGCTGCCGTCCGGCGTCATCCATGCGGACCTGTTTCCCGACAACGTCTTCTTCATCGGCGAGAAACTCTCCGGCCTGATCGACTTCTATTTCGCCTGCAACGACGCCTGGGCCTACGATCTCGCCATCTGCCTCAATGCCTGGTGCTTCGAGCCGGACTTCGCGTTCAATGCCACCAAGGGGCGGGCCCTCTTGAGCGCCTACCAGAGCCTGAGACCGCTCTCCGCTGCGGAGCGCCAAGCCTTCCCCGTGCTGACCCGAGGCGCCGCCCTGCGCTTCCTCCTCACCCGCGCCTACGACTGGCTGCACACCGACCGCAACGCCCTCGTGAAGCCCCACGACCCGAACGCCTACGTGCGCCGTTTGCGCTTCCACCAGGAGGTCAAGTCGCTGACCGAATACGGACTGGAGGCCGTCGAATGAGCGAACGCGCGGCGAAGGAGCATACGAAGTCGATCGAGATCTATACCGACGGCGCCTGCTCGGGAAATCCCGGCCCCGGCGGCTGGGGCGCCATCCTGATCTGGAACGGACACCGAAAGGAGATCAAGGGCGGCGAGGCGCAGACGACGAACAACCGCATGGAGCTGATGGCCGCCATTTCCGCGCTCGAGGCGTTGAAGACCGGCGTCGAAGCGGATCTCTACACGGACAGCGCCTACGTCCGGAACGGCATCTCAAGCTGGATCCACGGCTGGAAGAAGAACGGCTGGCGCACCGCCGACAAGAAGCCGGTCAAGAACGTGGAGCTGTGGCAGCGCCTCGAGCAGGCGCTCGCCGCCCACCGCGTGACTTGGCACTGGGTCAAAGGCCACGCCGGCCACCCCGAGAACGAGCGCGCCGACGAGCTGGCCCGCGAGGGCATGGCGGAATTCAAAGGCCGTTGACCCGCCGCATGGCGATCGGTTGTGCGGCCGTTAAACTGGGCCTGCGGCAAAGCGCACCGAGTCCCGGGAAGAATTCCTATAATTCGTAGGAATTTACACACCAATTGTTGGGAGCATGGATCAACTCGCGAACCCAACAATCGGAAATACACTGATGTTATCCACCTTGCGTCTGCGCCTGCCGATCGCAATCGTCGGCCTTGGCTTGGCAAGCTCTACGGTTATGGGCTGGATCGGCTGGTCCGGCGCCGAGAGTGCCCTGGAGCGGGCAGCCTTTGACCGGCTCAATCTCGCAGCCGAATCGCGGCGCACAAGCCTCGAACTCGTGGCGGACCGCCTGCGCGTCGATACGAGAAACATCGCCAGCCACAAGTTCGTGCTCGATAACATCACCGATCTCTCCGATACGCTGACGAAGTCGCCGGACACGCTGCCTGGGAACATCGAATTCTTCACGAGCGCTCCGCCAACGGAGCGTATCGAGAACGACGGCAGCATGTCGGGCACGATGTATGGGCTTCGCCACTCGAAGGTCCATCCGATCGTGGCGTCCATGCTGACCCAGGCGAAATACGACGACGTACTGCTTCTCGATGAAGAGGGCAGCATCGTCTACACGGCGATGAAAGGCCCAGAGTTCGCCCAGAGGATCGGCACCCCGCAGACGCAGGGCTCCGGCCTCGACACGCTGTTCGACGCCATGAAAAAGGCGGGCGACAAGGACGTGACCTTCCAGGATTTCGCCGCATCGAGCTTGTCCGCGGCTGGCCCGGCGGCGTTCATCGGCACGCCCATTCTCAAAAAATCGAACGTCGCGATGGATCAAGCGCAGCATGACGTCCGCGCCGGGTACGCAATCATCCGCGTGTCTCCCGCACTTCTTGACCGCGTCTTGAGCGACCGCCACGGTCTTGGTGAGACAGGCGAGACCTTCGCGGTCGGCGCCGACGGATTGATCCGCACTAACGCGCCTCTGGCCGCCAAACCGACGGCCGGCACGCCCGCATCGACGATGGGCATTGACGCCCAATCCGCGAACGCAGTCTCGCGCCTGCATCGCGACGGAAAGGACTATCTGACGGCAGAAACCGAGGTCGAGTTCCTCGGCGCAACATGGAAAGTCTACGCCGAGCAGACAGATGGCGAGGCTCTGGCCGGAGCGACGGGCATCTCCCGTATGATGGGTCTTGCCGCGCTCCTGATCGCTGGCACACAGATCCTAATCGGTTGGCTGGTTGCCCGCGGCATAGTGAGGCCGATCGCAACCCTGACCGAGGCATTGAAAGCCATTGCCGGGGGCAAGCTGACCGCTGAGATTTCGGGCAGGGAGCGCAGGGACGAGATCGGCGAGATCGCCCGCGCCGTCGATGACATCAGGGCGTTTACGGCCGAGGAGGCCGAGCGCCGTGCGGCAGCCGCGGAAAGCGAGCGCCGCGATCGGGAGGCTCAGCGTCGCCAGATCACGGAAAGCCTCGCACGGGAATTCGAGGAGCACGTCGGCACGGTCGTTAAATCCGTTGCCGCCCACGCAGGCGAGCTCGAGAAGTCGGCTCTTGAGATGGCCGCCCTCGCCGAGCAAACGAAGGCGAGCTCGTTCAAGGTTGCGACCGCGACGGGATCGGCCAATCACGAGGTGCAATCGGTTGCAACTGCTTCGGAGCAGCTATCCGCGTCGATCCGCGAGGTTTCATCCCTCACCGTACGGTCGGGCTCCATAGCGTCCGAGGCGGACAGACACGCCCAAGCGACCCACGACATCGTCGAGTCGCTCTCTTCGAAAGCGGCAACGATTCAAAACGTGATCGACATGATCAAGGCCATCGCCGAGCAGACGAACCTCCTGGCGTTGAACGCCACCATCGAGGCCGCCCGCGCCGGCGAAGCAGGAAAGGGCTTCTCAGTCGTCGCGAGCGAGGTCAAGGCGCTCGCCAGCCAGACGACCAAAGCCACAGGTGAAATCGCAGCCCAGATCGATGCCGTCGGAAAAGAGGTGACCAACGCCGTCGGAGCCGTATCGAGCATCCGCACGGTCGTTACCGATATCAGCCAAGCCGTGGTTGCGATCTCCTCCGCCATCGAGCAACAGACCGCAGCGACCGGCGAGATCGCAAAGTCGGCTCAGAGTGCAGCCGGCGAGACCTTGACCGTGTCGGAGAACATCGAGGAGGTCTCGCAGGCGATCACCACCACCGACAAGGCGGCCGGGATCGTCGTCGAGCGGGCGCGTAGCCTCGGGCATGAGGCCACCGAGCTCAACAAAAGCCTGCACCAGTTCATCGACCGCCTGCTGGCCGCCTGAGCCAGCGCCGGGCCCAGCAAGCAAAGAGGCCGGCACCCGAGAGTGCCGGCCTCTTTGTTCAGCTCGACCCGATGGGCTTAGCCCATGCGGAACACAGCACCGGCCACGGAGCGGGCACGCGTGCGGACAGCGCCGCCGTCATTGCCGGAACGGACCAGCCACTGGCCGTTCGAAGCACGGCCGACGATCTCGCCGACGTGGTGACGCCAAACGACCACGGCGCCGACCTGCGGACCGCTCGCGCGGCCCCACTTGCTCCAGTTCCATGCCAGGTTGAGGTGCGGACCACCGCCGCGTTGCGTGCGCATCCACCAGCCGCACCAGGCGCGCGGGCGCGCACCAACGCCGCCGCGATAAGAGCCCGTGTTGTAGGACTCGGTGGTCGAGGCATAGCGGCGGCGCGTTTCACGGCTCACCGCACGGCGGGCCTCGCGATGGCGCTGCGCATAGCGCACGCGCTGGCCGCGCTCGCGCTTCACGGTGCGCTGGCGCTTGGCCCGCGGACGCTCGGCGCGCGTATCTTTCGTGACAGACGAATGATGGATGAATGGATTCCAGCTGTCGTCGCGTGTCGGACGAGCGTCTGCGGAAGTCGCGCCGGCAACTGCCAGCAGCGTCGCCGCGACGGCGAACACGAAGTTTCTCATCTGGTTGGATCCCCTACTTATACTTACCAACTGCTTACTGAACACAGCGGCCAGTCGCACAAGCAGTGGACCGAAACAAGGAAACGGAGCGCAAGCGCGTCAATATGTCCCCGCCAGGGAAGGCGGAGCATAGCGAGAAAACGGGAAGTATAGCTGAAGTAGTAATTCAGCAGTTTTACTTAGAAGGACGCTAAAATCTTCTGAGCACTAGCTTTTTCATGCTGGGGTGGACTGTCTTCCACAGCTAAGTAGCTGACGACCCCATCATCGACCACCATCGCATACCGCTGAGAGCGCGTGCCGAGGCCGAAAGGCGAGAGGTCAATGTCGAGTCCCAGCGCCTTCGCGAAGTCGCCGTTGCCGTCGGCGAGCATGGTGATGTCTTGGGCCCCCCGCGCTTTCGACCAGGCATCGAGCACGAACACGTCGTTGACGGCCGTGCAGGCGATGGTCGTGACGCCCTTGCTCTTGATCTGGTCGGCGAGCCCGACGAAACCCGGCAGGTGCTGCTCGCTACAGGTCGGCGTGAAGGCCCCCGGCACGGCGAACAGCACAACTTTCTTGCCCTGGAAGAGCTCGCCCGAAGTGACCTGCTTGGGACCGTTCTCGCCCATCACCGTGAACTTGGCCTCAGGCAGCCTCTCGCCGACTTTGATGCTCATTGATCCTCTCCCTTGATCCGACGGGTTGTATCCGCTGGTCATTCGGCCACAAACGCTGCAAACGAGGCGCCGGTTTCACTGACGAGCGTCACCGTCACCGGCTTGCCCTTGAGGCCAGCGAGGTCCACGTCCGCACCGAGCGGCGCTTCGAACACCGCCAGTCCCGCGCCATCGATGTCGCCGACACGGTCGGGAAGCGGCAGGAACAGCCCGTCCGGCGCCTCGAGAAACACGTCCGCACCCGCACTCCCGGTCGGAAACCTGGCTTCGACGGTGATTTTGGGTGCCGGTCCGCTTAAATCCGCCGTGGCGCGAACCAGCACGGGGTCGCCAGCTTCGAGCTTGTCCTGGGCCCTGGGAACGCGCTCGAGTGCTTGCAAGGCGACAATCGGCAGTGCGTCGCCCTCCTTGGCAGGAACGTCGAGCGTGAGCTCAGCCTCCACGGGAATGCAGATGTCCTTGCAGATGCCGTATTGGATGCCGGCAACCAGCGAAATCGGCGCCTTCGCATCCTGCGGCGTGAGGAACACCGGCAGCACAACCCCGTCCTTGTATCCGATCGTGTTGCCCGACTTGTCGGTAAATCGCTGGGGCGCCGGGAACGCCACCTTGGCCTCCGCGAGATTCGAGGATTTCGACCATTCAAAGGTTGGCGGCAGGCCACCCGCATCGCCCGGAGTACGCCAATAGGTCTTCCATCCCGGCTCGAGCGCGATCTCGACGAACGCGACCGGACCGGACCCGGACGGCGGAGTGCCGGCAATGAGCCGCGCCTTGGCCTTGTGCCCCGCGACCCAGGGAGAGGCGGCCGCCATGGCCTGCCCGACCCCGCTTGAAGCCGCCACGATGAGAGCAAATATGATGGAGAGAGTGACTGGCAGGACGCGTGAATTTTGGACTGTCATAAGGGCTTGAGCTCTCCGGCACACCAGACTGCGCAAGCATGTAGCACATCCCGCGCGTTTTCAGATCGTGACACGGCCTTATTTGAACAACGGAAATCCTTTGAACCTGCAGTTTTTCACGGCTTCACAGGCGCCTGCCGCGGAGGCTAGTCTCACGATATGAGCACGCCGAGGACGAAGCGGAAAAGGCGCAGCGACAGTTGTCTCAAGGGACAGCTTCTCGTCGCCATGCCGCTGATGACCGACCGGCGCTTCGCGCGTTCGGTGATCTACATCTGCGCCCACTCCGAGGACGGCGCAATGGGCCTCATCATCAACCATCGTGCCGATCACATCAGCTTCCCCGACCTCCTCGAGCGCCTGGGCATCATCCCGCAAGGTGCCGAGGACGGGATCGCCAACGACATCCTGGAGCGGCAGGTTCACGTCGGCGGCCCCGTGGAGACGGGACGCGGCTTCGTGCTCCACTCCTCGGACTACCATTCGAGCGAATCGACCTTGCCCATCGACCGCGACGTGAGCCTCACCGCCTCGATCGAGATCCTGAAGGCCATCGCACAAGGCGAAGGCCCGGTGCACGCGATGCTGGCCCTCGGCTACGCGGGCTGGTCGGCAGGCCAGCTCGAAAGCGAGATCCAGGCTAACGGCTGGCTGCACTGCCCGCCCGATCTCAATCTCCTGTTCGATGACGACGTCGAAGGCAAATATACGCGCGCGCTTGCCAAGATCGGTGTCGACCCCTCGCATCTCGTGAGCGACGCCGGCCACGCCTGAGCCGCCCCACATCTCCGGAATCCCGGACAACCCCGACGATCAGGTCTTGCGCGACACGCCCGCAAGCCGCGCGAGACTCTCTGCGATCGCAGGCGGCAGGTTGGAAAAGTCCGGCTCGCCCGGCCGCGCGGCAGCAGGCTTGCCCGCTGCGGCCACGGCCGGCGGAACTTGCGGAGCGGGACGCTGCTGAGCGACGCCCCCCAGCGGCGGCGGAAAGGGTGCCACCGGCTGCACAGCACCAGCGGCAGAGGACGCAGCGGCGGCAACTGTTGGCGGCAGAGGCGGCGGCGGAGGCACCGGCTGAACGAGAATCGGCCGCGTCGGCACATCCGCGAGCGGAGGCGCCTTCGGGGGGAGGCCAGCAGGCAGCGCTGGAGCGCCGGTAGCCAACGGAACCGGCGGCGGACGCACGGGCACGTTCTGCGGCGGCAGGGGCGGCGGCGGTGGGGGAGCGACATCCACCGGGCGGAGCGGCGGACCACCAGGACCGGGCCCGGCTTGAGGCGCACGCACTTTGCTTTGCATCGCCGGGCGAGCCTCCGACGTCACGTCCGGAAGCACGTCGACAAGGCGGGTCGTGAGCGGAGGCGGTGGCAGCGACGCAAGTCCGGCGTGCGAGCCACCTGCCTGAGGCTGAGGCGGCGGAGGCGGAGCAACGGGCGGCGCCATGGCGGCAGGCCGCGCAGCATCACGCGCGCCGCCGTTGACAGGATCCTGCCGCAGCCGTCCGACCCGCGCACGTCGCTGCGGAGGAGCACCCGCACCGTTGGCCTCGGCATGAGCCGGACGCCCTGCCCCGTTTGCACCATTCGCGCCGTTCATAGGCTGAGACGCCGAGCCGTTGGCCGACGCGTGTGGCCCGGCCGCAGCCGCATCCGGCTGCTTGGCCGCCGAGCGCGCCGATTTCTTCTTGGGCTTGGGCCGGAACACGCCGACGGGCTTGTGCTTGCTCTCGCTCGTCCTGACGGCCGCCAGCACCTGCGAGACCTCGGCCTCCGCGATGGCATTGCCGCAATAGGGTCCCTGCGCGTACTCGCATTCGATCGCGCGCAGGAAGCTCACCTCGGTTGCACCTTCGACGCCCTTGGCCACGATCTTCTTGCCGAGCTCGTGCGCGAGCGCCACCATCGAGCGCACCAGCACGCTGTCGTTGCCGCCCTTGACGGCACCCGCCTGCATGAACGCCTGATCGATCTTGATCGTGTCGAACGGCAAACGCTCGAGATAGGAGAGCGACGAGTAGCCGGTGCCGAACTCGTCGAGCACGATCTCCGCCCCCGCTCCTTTGAGCCAACCCAGGATCTCGGTCGACTGCTCCGGATTCTCGAGCGCAACCTGCTCCGTCACCTCGATCCGGATCGATCCCTTGGGCACCACCGTGCGCCCGAGGATATGACGGACCTCCTGCACGATGTCTTGGCGGAAGAGATGCCGGCTCGGAATATTGATGCTGACGAACAGCGGCGCATCGCTGCGTGGGAACTCCTTCTGCCAGGCGATGATGCCGCGTGCCGTCCGCTGCAAGAGATAGACGCCGAGCTTGGCAAGCAGGTCGCTCTCGTCGGCGAACGGCATGAACGCGGCCGGATCGACGGGCCCGAGCTGCGGATGATCCCACTGCGCCACCGCCTCGAACCCGGCCAGCTCCTCGGTCGGCAGATAGATAACGGGGAGATAGACGACGCGAAGCTGGTTCTTCTCCATCGCCCGCCGGAGATCCGCTTCCATCGCCTGACGGTCCTCGTGATCGCCCCGCATCTCGGGCGAGAAGACCTCGATGCGGTCGGCACCCGCGCGCTTGGCGCGAAACATGGCGATCTCGGCTTTCTTGAGCAGATCCGCGTGGCTCGTCTCCCCGCCCTCGTAGACGGCGATGCCGATCGAACCGGTCAGCACGATTTCCTGTCCCGCGATCTTGATCGGCGAGCGCAGCGAGCGGCGGATCCGCTCGGCATGTTGTGCAAGCTCCGCCACCGGCTGGTCTTGTTGCATGAGGATCGCGAAGCGGTCCCCGCTGATGCGCCCGAGCGTATCGTTGGGCCCAAGGTGACGCTGCAGGCGGCGCGCAATCGTGAGCAGCAGGCTGTCACCCAGCACCAGCCCGAGCGACGAGTTGAGGTTCGTGAACTTGTCGATGTCGATGATCAGCACCGTCGGCCGGATCTGTGTCTCGGTCTTGGCACGCCCGATGGCCACGTGCAGGCGGTCGAGCAGAAGCTCGCGGTTGGGGAGCCCCGTCAAGCTGTCGTAGACCGCATCATGCAGCAGTCGCTCCTGTGCGCGCTTGCTGTCGGTCACGTCGCGAATGAGGCCGACGCACTTGAACGAGCGCGGATCGGAGCCCGGAACGCCCGCAGCCTCGAGTTCGAACCAGCGATAGTTGTTGTCGGCCTGCCGCAAGCGGAAATCGCTGCAGATCTTGCCGTCGCGACGTTCCTGCACGGTGAACAGCGCCAGCCGGAACCGCTCCCGGTCGGAGGGGTGCACGTGACGCAGGAAGTCGTCGGTACGCACCGAGAGATCTCCGGGCGAAAGCCCGAGCAATAGTTCGACCGTCGGGCTGACCTTGACCTCGTCGCGCCGCGCATTCCACTCCCAAACGGCGGCGCCCGAAGCATCGAGCGCAATCGAGCGCGACTGCAGCTCCGAGGGTGCCGCGCCGTAGACAGGCTCCGCGGCCCGGAAGGCGTACTGTGTGACGGTGAAGCCGATGGAGAGAAGGATCAACACCAGCCCCGAGACGAGACCGAACACGACGACCTCGCCCGAGAGCTTTCCCGTGAGTATCACGCCGGCGCCGAACAGCCAGACGAGGAACAGGATCCACGTCGGAACGAGCGACAGCGCACGGTCCTGGCCGCGCAACGCCAGGAACGCGATAAGACCGGTACCCGTCACCCCGATGAACACGAACGACAGCCGCGCGAAGGTCGCGGCGAGCCGGGGATCGATGATCGCCACCGCGATGAGCGAGAACTGCGCGAGCAGCCAGACCGTGATCAGCATCCGGATCAGGCCGTGCCACAGCGCGAGTCTGAGGAAGACATGCAGGAATACGACGAGACTTGCCGCAAGCGCTGCTTCCGTCGCCGCGCGATAGACGGCATTCGCCTCGGGCTTCAAGAGGAACAGCTTATGGAAGAAGCCGAAGTCGACGCAGAGGTAGGCGAGCGTGCACCACGCCACGAGCGCAGCCGCCGGAAACACCAGCTTATGATTGGCCGCGAAGATGGCCGTGAGGAAGATCGCGAGTAGGCCCGTGAGGCCCAGCATCACGCCATTGAAGAGCTGCCGGTCGGAAACTTTGATTTCGTAGTCGAGCGGCTTCCAGAGATAGAGCCGCGTGAAGCGCTCGGACGACAGCTCCGCCACGTAGGTGATGGTCTGTCCGGGCTCGAGCGTGATGCGGAACACGTCCGCCCGGTCGCTCTTGATGCGCTCCGGCACGAAGCCGATGGACGGCGTCACCGCCTCGATGCGCCGCGCGTCGAGATCAGGCCAGACCACGCCCGAGCCGATGACGCTGTAGCGGTCCGCCGAGAGCCAGCGCTCGACGGGCTTGTCCGTCGGGTTGGTGAGCGCAAACACGATCCAGTTGGGATTGGTGCCCGCCGTCGTCGCCTGCACCGTCATACGGCCGGCTAGACCATCCGCACCCGCCGCCGTCTCGACCTGCAGGCTGTCGCCGCGCTGCTCGTAGAGGTCGCCGAGCGTCGTGATCTCGACCCGCCCCTGGTCGGTGCCGATCTCGATCGCCTTGAGCGCGAGCGCCTTGCTCGGAAGCGCAAAAAGCGCAAGGAGCCCGGTGAGAAGCAGCAGCGAGAGCCGCAGCGCACTGAGCGCCGGCCCCATGCGCCGGATCGCGGAGAACGACGCCCCCCTCACCGTTGCCCCTCCCGTGTCATCCAGTCCTCCGCCAGGATCGCGAACAACAGGTGATCCTGCCACTGGCCGTTGATCTTGAGGTAGCGGCGCGCGAGACCCTCCTCGCTGAAACCGACACGCCTGAGCACCGCCGCCGAACGTTCGTTCGCAGGCTGCACAGCCGCCTCGACGCGATGCAGGCGCAGCGTTTCGAAGGCGTGCGGCAGCACGGCACGAACCGCGCCCGTCATATGGCCGTGCCCGACAAACGGAAGCCCGAGCCAATAGCCGAGCATGGCCGACTGCGTGACGCCGCGCCGGATGTTCGAGAGCGTTAGCCCGCCGATGAGCCGGTCTCCCTCCGCCTCGAAGGCGAGGAAGGCATAACCGAGATCGTCCCGCGCCTCGCGCTGATAGTGCTTGATGCGGCGCCGATAGGCGCTCTTCGTGAGGTCGTCGCGCGGCCACGCTGGCTCCCAGGGCACGAGATGCGCCCGGCTCTGCGTGCGAAGCTCGGCCCAGGCGCCGTAGTCGCTGAGCAGAGGCGGACGCAGCCAGACGCCGCGGCCCTGAATCACCGCCCACTCAGATGGGTTTCCGGCTCTCAGGAACGCCATCAGGCTATCCTCGCCTCCGAGCTGGTCGATACGCGACCCACACGTTGCGCGGCGTCCGACGCGAGCCGCTCCGACGCCTTGCCCGCGCCGACCACAGCGACGGACGGCATCTGCGCCAGAAGACGCTGCGCGAAACGGCCAACATCCTCGACGCTGACCGCGTCGACCTTCTGGATCAGCTCGTCGCTGCCGACGATCCGTCCGTGCGCCAATATATGCCGTGCCATCTGCTCGGCGCGAGCCGAAGATGATTCGAGGCTAATTAGCAGCCCGGCCTTGAGCTGAGCTTTCGCCCGCTGAAGCTCCGCTGCGGACGGCCCGCGCGCCGCCAAATCCTCGAGTTCGCTGCACGTGACATCGATGAGGCTCGCCATCAGCTCCGTACCCGTCGCCGCATGCACCGCCAGGAGGCCGGTATCACCGAGGCTCCAGGCGGAGGAATAGATCGAATAGCAAAGACCGCGCTTCTCCCGGGCCTCCTGGAACAGACGGGATGACATTCCCCCGCCGAAGAGCCCCGAGAAAACCTGGGCCGTGAAATACTCGTTGTCGCGATAGGAAGGGCTTTCGAACGCGAGCGCGAGATGGCTCTGCTCGAAACGCTTTTGATGCCAGCGGATTCCGCCCTGGTACTGGGCGCGCTCCTCCCCCACACTGTCGTCGTGAGTGAGCCCCCCGAATAGGGCTTCAGCGTGGCGAACCAGTGACGCATGCTGGGTTGCCCCCGCCGCAGAAAGCACCATCCGCTGCGGGCGATAGTGCGTCTTGAGGAAGGCCGAGAGATCGACGGGCGAGAAGCGGCGCACGTTGGCCGCCGGACCGAGAATCGTGCGCCCGAGCGCCTGCCCCGGATAGGCGGCCTCGTTGAGCAGCTCGAAGGCGATGTCCTCGGGGCTGTCGCGCGTCGAGGCGATCTCCTGCAGGATCACCTCCCGCTCCCGCTCGAGCTCGTCGGGGGAAAACCTCGAATTGAGCAGAATATCGGCCAGCAACTCCAGCGCGACCCCCTCGTCGCCCTTGAGAACGCGCGCGAAATACGCCGTCGTCTCGAGGCCCGTGGCGGCGTTGAGGTCGCCGCCAACCGCCTCGATCTCCTCGGCAATCGCCTGCGCCGAGCGCGAGGCCGTACCCTTGAACGACATGTGCTCGAGGAAATGCGAGATGCCGTTCTCGGCCGGCGCCTCGTGCCGCGACCCCACGCCGACCCAGATCCCGAGCGACGTCGTCTGGAGGTGAGGCATCGTGTGCGTGACGACCGTCAGTCCGTTCGAGAGGCGCGAGATCTCTTCCATCAGAGCACACCCGCCGAAGCCGGGCGCACGTAAGTCTCGATGAGACGTTTCACGGCCCCGACATCGTTCTCGATCACGGGAAAGCGCTCGGCATCGGTCAAAAGCGACGCCAAGCGCGGCGGCAGCGCCGGCCGCTCGCCCGTGATCCGCTCCATGGCGTCCGGGAACTTCGCCGGATGCGCCGTCGATAGCACGATGCCGGGCACCTCCGACTGTGGCGCGGCCCGCTCGAGCGCAATGAGCCCACAAGCAGTATGAGGATCCAGAAGGTAGCCGCTCGCCGCTTTCGTGCGCCGGATCGCGTCCGCCACGTCCGCTTCGGTCGCGGACGAGGCACCGAACTCGTCCCGGAAGCGCGAAGCGGCCGCACCAAGCTCGAAGCGCCGCCCTTGCGCCAGCGCGCCCATGGCACCGCGGATGAACCCCGCGTCGCGTCCCGATGCCTCGAACAGATAGCGCTCGAAGTTGGACGAGATCTGGATGTCCATCGACGGCGAGCTGGTCTCGACCACGCCCCGCATCTCGTAGACACCCGTCGCATGCGCACGCGGCAGGATGTCATTCTCGTTGGAGGCGATGACGAGCTGGCGGATGGGAAGCCCCATGCGCTTGGCGACCCACCCGGCGAGGATGTCGCCGAAGTTGCCCGTAGGCACCGCGAACGTCACCGTCCGATGCGGCGCGCCGAGCGCCACCGCCGCGACGAAGTAATACGTCACCTGCGCCACGATCCGCGCCCAGTTGATCGAGTTCACCCCCGAGAGCCCCATGGCGTCGCGGAACGCGTGATCGTTGAACATCGCTTTGACGAGCGCCTGGCAGTCGTCGAACGTCCCCTTGACCGCAACCGCGTGAACGTTCGCTTCCGTCGGCGTCGTCATCATGCGCCGCTGTACGTCCGAGACGCGCCCGTCCGGGAACAGGATAATGACGTCGACGCGCTGCGAGGACCGGAACGCCTCGATAGCTGCCCCGCCCGTGTCGCCCGACGTGGCGCCGACGATGATCGCCCGCTTGCCGCGCCGCGCAAGCGCATGGTCCATGAGCCGCGCGAGCAGCTGCATCGCCACGTCCTTGAACGCCAGCGTCGGCCCATGGAACAGCTCGAGCACCCAGCGGTTGCGGTCGATCTGTACGAGCGGCGTCACGGCAGGATGGTCGAAGCGGCTGTAAGCGTCGCGCGCCATCCCAAGCAGCGTGGACTTGTCGATCGAGCTGCCGACGAACGGCGCCATTACCTCGGTTGCGACCTCGGCGAACGGCTTTCCCGCGAACGAAGCGATGGTCTCATGCGCGAGCGTCGGCCACACCTCGGGAACGTAAAGCCCGCCATCGCGCGCAAGACCGGCGAGGAGCACATCCTCGAACGAGAGAGAGGCCGCTTCGCCACGAGTGGAGATGTACGTCACGAGTCTGCTGTCCTGGGTTGTAGCGCCGCCGGCCGCGACCGGCTTTTCTGAGCGTCTCTACGCTGTAAAGGCCCGCCCACGCAGGATCAAGCAAAGGCGCTTGGATTAAGTCTTCTCGGCGCGGAGACGCGTCCAGGCGAACGCCGCAAACACGGCTACAAGCGTCGCCGCAAGCCCGAACCAGGTCAGCACGTACTCGAGATGCCGGTTCGGAATGTCGAGCCGCGTCGCACCTCCTTTGGGCCAGCCGCCCGGATCGGCGGGCTCGGCCGCCGCATCGACGAAGAACGGCAGCACCCGGACGCGATCGGCCTCGGGAAGCGACGCGGTCATGCCGGCAAGATCGCGCCAGTACCAGACGTTGTGGACCGTGTCGGCATCCGGCTCGAACCAGCCTTTCTCTGCAGGCTTGCGCACAAGTCCCGTCACGGTGACTTGCCCCCCGACCTCGCCCGCGGCTCGCGCTCCCGGTTCCTTGAGGGCTTCCGGCACGAAGCCCCGATTGACGAACAGGATGTTGCCGCCCTCGGTCTCGAGCGGCGTGTAGATGTGCCAGCCCGTCGCCCCGTCGCCGGAGGCAAACAACCGCCGCTCATCCGCATGCCGGAAGTGGCCTGTGACGGATACCGGCCGATACTCGTGCTGGCCAAGCTCCTTCCAGGCGTCCGCCGGCTGCTCAAGCGGCACAGGCGGCTTGCCGACCTCGGCATGGATCGACGCGATCAGCCCCTCCTTCCAGGCGAGCCGCTGCAGTTGCCAGAACCCGAGCCCGAGGAGAATGGGCAGCACGGCAAGCGTGAACACGGCCGGCCACAGCAAGCTGCGCATCGCTGTCCGTCGTGTCGGAATGCCGTGCGTCGTCATCGCCATGTGCGTCAGTCTTTGACCAGCCGGCCCTCTTCGGCCTTGTGGGTCCACTGCAATGCGATGAGGATCGCCTTCAGGAACCTGAGTAGCACGAAAGCCAGCAACGGCGTGAGGAGACCCCACAGCACGACATGCACCCACACCGGCGGCTCGTAGCGGAACTCCACGAACAACGCCCCGCCAAGGACAACGAACCCGAGGATCAGGATGGCGAACACCGCCGGACCATCGCCGGTATCGATGAACTTGTAGTCGAGCCCGCACCCGCTGCAGTTGGAACGCAGCATCAGCCCGTTGTGGAACAGCGGACCGCGTCCGCATCGGGGGCAGCGCGCAAGCGTCCCCGCAAGGAGCGGATTGACGCCGCGATCGTGCGTGCCGTGACTGCCGCTTCCGGCCATGGGACCTCCTCAAATGCCAAGGGGCCGGGCTCAAAGTCCCGACCCCCCGATCTTACTGCAAAACCAGCGCGAAGCCTTGTGGCTTAGAGCATTCTTAGTGTCCGGCACCCGCATGGGCACCCGCACCCCACACGTAGATGGCCGCGAACAGGAACAGCCAGACCACGTCGACGAAGTGCCAGTACCAGGCTGCCGCCTCGAAGCCGAAGTGCTGCTGCGGCGTGAAAGCGCCCCGGATCGCGCGGATCAGACACACGAGCAGGAAGATGGTGCCGATGATCACGTGCGCGCCGTGGAAACCGGTCGCCATGAAGAAGGCCGAGCCATAGGCGTGCCCGCCGAAGGTGAAGGAGGCATGCATATACTCGTAAGCCTGCAGCGACGTGAAGATCATGCCGAGCACAACCGTGGCAATGAGGCCGAGCACGAGGCCACGGCGGTCATTCTTGAGCAGCGCGTGGTGCGCCCAGGTCACCGTCACACCCGACGACAACAGGATCAGCGTGTTGATGAAGGGGATGCCCCAGGGATCGAACGTGCCCTTGAAGTAGCCCTCGACCGGCGCGCCCGTCGCCGGGATGACGGCTTCGGTGGCCTCGACCGGCACCGGCGGCCACTGCCCGCCGAACAGCTCGTTCCGCTGCACCATGCCCACCGCCTCTTTCATGTTGTCGATGGTGTGCACGTCTGCCGGGAACAAGGCGAAGTCGAAGTACGCCCAGAACCAAGCGACGAAGAACATCACCTCGGAGGCGATGAAGAGGATGATGCCGTAGCGCAGATGGAGCTGCACGACAGGGGTGTGGTAGCCGCTGTTGGCTTCGGCGATGACGTCGCTCCACCACCGGGCGGCGGTGAGCACGAGGCCGAGGAAGCCGACGAGAAACACCCACGGTCCCTGCAAGCCGAAAAGGCCCGTCGCACCTTCGCCGAGCGAGCGCATCCAGATGATGGCGCCGATCGCCGTCACGAGGGCGGACACCGAAGCAACGATCGGCCAAGGGCTGGGATCGAGCAGATGATAGTCGTGTTGCTTGCCGTGCGCTTGGGCCATGTTCGTCTCCGTAAGTCCCCGTTCGTTGTGTCCCCCCGAGACAGCCGGCCCGAAAACCTTCGAAACGGCGCCTGGATCGTCTTTGTAACAAACTCGCCGGCGCGCCTCTCGGCCACACCGGAAAACAGCTAGCCTCCCTGCCGCGCTCCCTCGGCTCCGGTCCCGACCTGCGGCGCTTCGGCTTTGGCGTTGTCGCCGCCGGCCACGGGATAGAACGTATAGGAGAGCGTGATCTCCTTGATCACATGCGCATCCCGGTCCTGGGCGATCGACGGATCGACGAAGAACGAGACCGGCATGTCGACCGTCTGGCCGGGTGCCAGCGTCTGCTCCGTGAAGCAGAAGCATTCGATCTTCGCGAAGAAGGCGCCGGCTCCGTCCGGCGAGACGTTGAAGCTCGCCGTGCCCTTGACCGTCTCTTTCGACGTGTTGTGAGCCTTGTAGAACGCAAGCGCGTTCTCGCCGAGCTTGAGCTCCATCGTGCGCTGCACCGGCTGAAAGTCCCACGGCATGCCCGGCGCCACGTTGGCATCGAACCGCACGACAATGGTCCGGTCAGAGACGACTTCCGGCGCTTTCTCCGCCCGCGCAGGCGTACCGCCGTAGCCGGTGACCTGGCAGAAGATCCGGTAGAGGGGCACCGCGGCCCAGGTCGCAGCCCCCATGGTCAGGAGCGCTCCGACGCACCAGAGCACAACATTTCTGTTGCTCTTCTGGCTCATGGCATCCCGCCCTTCGTCTGGCCGTCCGGCGGAGCCTGCTCGCCTTGCACATGAGGCCCGAACTCGCCGACCGGCGCCTGATGTCCCCCCATGCGCACGATCGTCGCCGCGTAGAACAGAACGACGAGAAACCCGAGCCCGAGCGCGATCGCAGTCGAGCGCAAACGCTGGCGCCGAGCGCGCTTTGCTTCCTCGTCGGCGTCGTTCACCGCCTGGGCCTCTCCTGCTTTGACGTCGATATAGGTCATGCGCCGATGATCTTCATTGCGAGATGCTCGCCGAGGATCACCCCGAACAAGACGAAGAGATAGAGGATCGAAAATCCGAACAGCTGCTTGGCCGCATGGTCGGCTTCGCGCCCCTCACGGACCCGCCAGACCTTGAAGGCGAGACGGAGGAAGATGAGGCCGAGCACGACCGAGGTCGCCAGGTAGACGATGCCGCCGAGACCGATGAAATAGGGCGCGACCGCAAGCGGCGTCAGCACCAGCGAATAGAGAAGGATCTGCTTCCGCGTCTCGTCGGCACCCGCCACCACCGGCAGCATCGGCACGCCGACGCGCTCGTAATCGCGGCAGCGGTAGAGCGCGAGCGCCCAGAAGTGCGGCGGCGTCCACATGAAGATGATGAGGAACAGAAGAGCGCTCTCGACCGTCACCGTACCGGTGACGGCGGCCCACCCGATCATCGGAGGAAACGAGCCGGCCGCGCCGCCGATGACGATGTTCTGCGGCGTCCGCCGCTTGAGCCACATCGTGTAGAAGAAGACGTAGTAGGCGATCGTCAGCGCCAGCAGCGCGCCGGCCACCCAATTGACGAGCACGCCGAGCGTCAGGACCGACATCACCGACAGCACGGATCCGAAGGCGAGCGCCTCGTCGGCGGTCACGCGGCCACGCGGAATGGGACGCGCAGCCGTGCGCGCCATGCGCGCGTCGATGTCCGCGTCGTACCACATGTTGAGCGCACCCGACGCACCCGCGCCGACGGCGATGCAAAGAATGGCGATAACGGCCAGAACCGGATGCAGCGAGCCAGGCGCAGCGAACAAACCGGCGAGCGAGGTGAACACCACGAGCGACATCACCCGCGGCTTCATGAGCTCGATAAAATCGCCGACCGAGGGCTCTGTGGTGGTTACGGAGCCCGCAAGCGTGCCCTCGGCTGTCAGTCCTGTCATCGTCTCCCGTCCTCCCGCCGCGGGTAGTCCCCGCTGATTGAGGCGCGCAATTCTGCGTTGCGGCCCTGAGGATGCGGCGGGCGCGCGAAACGCCCGCCGCTTGATCTATCGCCAGACGGAGGAGCTTCCGACTCCGCCGCCTTGCCGCTCGCTTAGTGGTGCGAGCTGCCCGAGATGCGCGGCAGCGTCTCGAACGAATGGAACGCCGGCGGCGACGGCAGCGTCCACTCGAGCGTCGTCGCACCCGCACCCCACGGGTTGTTGCCCGCCGGCACCTTGCGGGCCAGCGCGACGAACACGCCGATGAAGAAGCAGAGCGTGCCGACAGCCGTCATGTACGAGCCGATCGACGAGACGTAGTTCCAGAACGCATAGGCATCCGGATAGTCGACGTAGCGGCGCGGCATGCCGGCGAGACCCAGGAAGTGCTGCGGGAAGAACAGCACGTTGGCACCGATGAAGGTGATCCAGAAGTGCAGCTTGCCCCAGAACTCCGAGTACATGTAGCCGGTCATCTTC